>JAVBSY010000004.1:0-67791 GCA_031556475.1 Azoarcus sp. | reverse complement strand
CGCAATTGGCGCGATACCTCGGCTGCGGTCGCGCCCAGCGCCTGCAGGCGCATCGGATCGAGGGTGACTCGGATCTCGCGGGTCACGCCACCGACGCGGTTGACCGCGCCGACGCCGCGTACCGCCAGCAGCCGGCGCGACACGTCGTTGTCGACGAACCACGACAGCGCTTCGTCGTCCATGCGCGGCGAGCTGATGGTGAACGCCAGCACCGGCTGGCCGGCCAGATCGACCTTGTTGACGATCGGGTCGCGCACGTCGCCCGGCAGATCGGCGCGGACCCGCGCCACCGCCGAACGCACGTCGTCCACCGCCTCCTGCACCGGCTTTTCCAGGCGGAATTCGACTGTGATGGTGACGCCACCGTCCTGCACCTTGGTGTAGATGTGCTTGAGTCCCTGCAGCGTGGCGATCGAATTCTCGATCTTGCGCGCGACGTCGTTTTCCAGTTGGCCCGGCGTGGCACCGGGCAACGAGGCCGTTACCGTCACCGTCGGCAGATCGATGTCGGGGAAGTTCTGCACCTTCATCGCGTCGAACGACACCAAACCGCCGAAGGTCAGCAGAACGAACAGCATCATGGCCGGAATCGGGTTGCGGATCGACCAAGCGGAAACGTTCACCGCACGGCCTCCCTGGCAGCGGGGGCCGTGGCGGCATGGGCAGGGTCGCCAGCGGCCGCGCCATCGGGCGCAGGCATGGCGGACGGATCGACGACATGCACCAGATCGCCGTCGTTGAGAAAACCCGCCCCGTCCACCACCCCGCGCGTATCCGCCGACACCCCATCGACGATCTCCACCTGCCCGCCGCTACGCCGCCCGGTGCGCACCTTGATCTGCGCCACGCGCCCGTCGTCTCCCAGGCGGAACACATAGCTGAAGGCCTCGCGCACTACCACCGCCTGCTGCGGCAGGATCAACGCCCCGGCGCTGCCGAGGTCGAATTCGCCGCGCACGAACATGCCCGCCTTCAGCACCGTCGTACCGTCCAGCGGCAGATCGACATAGACCAGCGCCGCGCGCGTCTGCGGATTGACCGTGGGCGCAACCATCCGCACCCTGCCCTCGATACGGGTTCCATCCGCCGCACTCAGCGCCACCTGCTCCCCGACGCGGATGCGCTCCAGTTCCACCGCCGTTACTTCCGCACGCCATTCCAGCCGCCCCTGGCGGATCATGCGGAACAACTCGACACCCGCGCCAGGCACCGCGCCCACGGTGGCGTCGCGCGCCGAAATCACCCCGCTGTCCGGCGCCAGCACGCGTGTTTGCGCCAGACGCAACTCGCGCACGGCCAGCGTGGCGCGTGCGGCCTCGATACGCGCACGCGTGGTCTGTTCGGCAGTGAGGTATTGCGCCACCAATTGTGCGCTCAGCGCACCGCTGGCCTCCGCCTGAACGGCACGGGCACGTTCGGCATTGGCCACCGCTTCGGCCGCCGCCGCCTCGGCTTCGGCCAGGGCGGCGCGCGCCTGGGCCAGATCGGCGCGCACGGTGGCATCATCGAACACCGCCAGCACCTCCCCGGCACGCACGGCGTCGCCGACGTTGACGCGCACTTCGGCCAGGCGCAGCCCGCCCGCTTCGGTTCCGATGCTGGCCTCCTGCCACGCGGCAATGTTGCCGTTGGCGGCGAAGCGCAACGGCAACTCGACGTGTCGCGGCGTAGCTGTCGTTACCGTCATCGCCGGCCGAGGCGGCGGATGGTCGGGCTGTTGTTCTTCCACCGGCAAACGCGCACGCAGGCCGCCAACGGCCACTGCCAGCACGAGACCGGCGGCCAGACCGACAAAGAAGGGCTTGCTTGGTTTGAGTTTCATATCGTCATCGAACAAAGGGCGCTACCGCTACGGCGGCGCAAGTGTAGCCGTCCGCTCGAAAGCCTTGGTGACTTTCTGAAGCGTCGCCTTCCAGACTCGCCGTTGGCCTGGGCGGCCCGGTCCTGGCGCCTCAAACGCGATGGGTCAACACGGTAAAACAGATCGCCGGCGTGCGTCGAAACGGCTGCGGCACAGTTGCCAGATCAGCACCAGCGCAGCCAAAGCCAGCGCGGCGCCATCCCCCCAACGCGCGTAGGGCGTCAAACCCTGGTAGCCGCGCACTTCGACGCGCAGCGCGCCTTCGCCGAAGGCGGGCAGCTCGGCGGCCACCGCACCGTCAGGCAGCACCAGTGCGGTCATGCCGGTATTGGTGGCGCGCAGCATCGGCCGCCCGCTTTCGAGCGCACGCACGCGCGCGATCTGCAAATGCTGTGGCTGCGCGAGGGAGTCGCCATACCAGGCGAGGTTGGACATGTTCAACATCAGCGTTGCCTGTGGCAGGCTGCGGATCAGCTCGGCGCCGAACAGATCCTCGTAGCAGATGTTGATCGCCACGTACTGTCCGCCCAGGGCCAGCGGCGGCTGGTCGGGCGCGCCACGCGTCTGATCGGACATGGGAATGTCCACCAGACGATAAAACCAGCCGAACAACGGCGGGGAATATTCACCGAACGGCACGAGGTGGCGCTTGGCGTAGTGCTGCTCGGGCGAAGCGCCGAAGCTCGCGGCGGCGTTATAGACGCGGCCTGCCTCATCCTGGCTCAATACGCCAAGCACGACATCGCCGCCGCTGGCACGGGCGTATTCGCCGAGCAGGGCGAGATAGCCTTCGGGCAGCCTGTCGGCGAGCATCGGCAGGGTGATTTCGGGTAGCACGGCAAGCTTCGCCGGGTTGTCGCGCACCAGCCGGGCATTGGTCCGCAGCCATTGCTGGAGCCGCTCGGGCCGCCATTTGAGGTCTTGCTCGATGTTGGTCTGCAGCAAGGCGACAGTGAGCGGCTCGCCAGCCGGTTCGGTCCACGCCACGCGGTCGAGCGCGGCACCGCCGAACATCAGCGCGGCAACGCAGGCCGCCGCCGGCCACGGGCGCACACGCCACGGCACGAACACGAGCAGCGCTGCAACAAAAGCAACGAGGCCGCCAACGCCATACACGCCGAACAGCGGCAGAAAACCGGCGAGCGGACTCGGCGGTGTCTGGCTATAACCGACGGCAAGCCACGGAAAACCGGTAAACAACACACCGCGCAGCCATTCGGTAAACACCCATACGGCGGCAAACAACAGCGCGCGGGAAGCGGCGCCACCACGCTGCAGGCGCGCTTGCAACGCACCAGCGAACGCGGGAAAGAGTGCGAGGTAGGCACAGAACAGGGCGATAGCCACCACCGCCAACGGCATCGGCATGCCACCGTAGCGGTTGAGAGCGACATACAGCCATGACACGCCGGCGATGAACGCACCGAAACCCCAGGCGAAACCAAGCGCGAAACCCGCTTTTGCCGTCGATGTCCGTGCCAGCAGCACAGACAGCACGGCCAAGCTGGCGATGGCGAGCGGCCATGCATCGAAAGGCGAAAAGGCGAATACCGACGCGCCGCCGGCAAACAGCGCGAACAGCAGGCGCAACTTCATCAAAAGGCGGCGCTATCGGATTCGGCCACCACGGCGGTTACATCCGGCAGGCGTTCGATCAGCAGCATATGAATGCGCCGCGCATCGGCGCGCAACACGCGCATCTCGAACCCGCCCAGGTGTACGATTTCGCCGTGCTGCGGCAGGCGGCCAAGCTCACGGATGACGAGACCGCCGAGGGTATCGGCATCCGCCGCGCTGAAGGTGGTTGCGAAGGCGGTATTGAAAGCGCCCACCGCAACCGACGCCTTGACCCGGTAACGGCCGTCGCCGGTGAGGCGGATGCTGTCGTCGACGTCGGTGTGGTCGTATTCGTCCTCTATGTCGCCGACGATCTGTTCAAGCACGTCTTCGATGGTGACGAGGCCGGCAACGCCGCCGTATTCATCGACGACGATCGCCATGTGATTGTGACTGACGCGGAAATCGCGCAGCAGCATGTTGAGGCGCTTCGATTCAGGCACGAACACCGCCGGGCGCAACATGGCGCGCAGGTCGCCCGGCGCGAATGCCTCCCCGGCAAAGTAGCGCAGCAAATCCTTGGTGAGCAGAATACCGGCAATGTCGTCCTTGTCCTCGCCTATCGCCGGAAAGCGGGAATGCCCGGTTTCGACGACGAAAGCGACGATACGGTCGAGCGAATCGCTCAGGTGGATCGCATCCATGCGCGCACGTGGCACCATCACATCGCGTGCCTGCAGTTCGGAAATCTGCAGCGCGCCTTCGATGATCGACAGGGCATCGGCGTCTAGCAGACTGCGCTCGCACGCCGAACGCAGAAGCTCGAGCAATTCGTCGCGATCTTCCGGCTCACGCGACAGCAACGTCGATAGCCGGTCGATCAACGACGGGGGCGACTTACCGGGGGAAGAGTCCATTTCATCAGTCGACAACAATGTGAGGAGCGGAATTCCGGGCGGCGGCCATTCGGCGCTTATCCGCACCGAACCGCCGTACGGACACGAAAACGAAACTGCAAACACAACACCCGCAGGGGCATCCGATCAAGCGCATGCCATGAAACAACGCCTATTATGCCCCGACGGGCGATTCTCGACGCGGTAGCTGCGCCGGACAAGGACCGGCACGGCACAGCAGGCCCGTTTCCTCGGCGGCTCTGGCTCGAAAGCCACCGTCCCCGGCAACGATGAACGGCGGCGTATGTCTATCGTCACGGCAAAACATTCATAGCCGGCAGGTCGCAAGCTGAACGATAATGAGGTACGAACCATGTGTCATTTCCCACGTCCCTCCCGCATGCGACATTGCATCTGGATACTCGGCATCGGTCTGCTTGGCCTTGGTGGTTGCAGTTCCCTGCACTCCACGGAACGCGCGCAGGATTACGAGAACCGCGAATGGCTGCAATCGGGCGCCAACCGCATTGCCAACCTGAGCCTGCGCGACAACCTCGAATCCGTGCGCAAGGTGCAGTTCACGCTCTATCGGCGCAATCCGCGCGAATGGCGCAAATGCTGTGCGAGCATGGACGAAGCCATCGAGCGCACCTGGAGCGCCATCATGCAGGGCCCGCCGCTGCCGGAACTGGGCGGTGCCACCGGCATCGACGCGATCCGCATGGCCTTCGACACCAAGCCCCAAGGCTTCCAGGGCGACCGCGTGGCGGCCCTCGTTGCCGGCTGGGCCGCGTTGCTCAAGCAAACCAACGGCAACACCTGGCAGCAGACCATACTGGACGGCGTCGACGCAGAAAACAGCTACCGTGCCGCGCGCAACTTCGAAATCTCGCTGTGGCTGCTCGGCTCGAAAACCGGCATCGACGGCCAGCCGCTGCTACGGGCGAGCGAAATCGGCACACACGAACGCAACCTCGTCGTCGACCGGGAGCTTTCCAAAATTGTCGCCCGGCTGGACCTGCTCGCCGCGCAGGCCGACGAGAAATACCGCCGTGCGGCGATCGATTTCGGCCAAGGCTGGCTGACGGGCAACGTCGCGCCTTTCCTGATGATGATTCCGAACTGAGCCTGGCCACGGCGCGCATGGCCGCTGGCGATCCGATCCACGCTCATATCCTGGACAGCCAAAGCAACGCCACCATGAAAAGCACGAACCCAAGCCATGCGATCAAGGCCCGCAGGGGAGGGTAATGCTGCACACGCGGAGTGGCGATCCGGGCGACCAGCATCGTAATAGGCGCCATGACGACCGGCAGAAGCGCGTAAGGTGCGAAAGAGCGCAAGCGCACACTCCACGCAACGACAAACACGAAGAGAAGCACGGCCACGAGCGCATAAGAAAGCTTCCACAGGTCCGAGACGGTCAGTTTCGCACCACAATTCCGGCAGGACACGGGTAAACCGGCAACCGCGCGACCAACCATCGTGGCGGAAACATCCGTACCACACCGAGAGCAATTACGCGGCATCACAACTTCCGGCACCTGCGACGGACTTTGGGTTGTGCTGTACATGCCGGGGAGCCCAACCCCGGACCACCACCTTTTCTGTCGACGTCATGAAGCGGGCTGTCGTTTGCCCATAGCCACACACGATTCCTGGCAGTTCATTCCCCATCACGCTTTCTTGCCTCCCGATTTCCTACGGTACCGCAACATCCAATGGATTTCGACTCAGGTGCATATTTTCTTAATTTCTGTATTGACAGAAATTAAGAAAAGTATAGAGTCTTGCCTACGGGACTCAAGCTTGTCGCCGAACGCCTCACCCCACAATGCGCTGGAGTGAAGCCATTCGGAAGCGGTGGAAGTTTGTAATGTAATCGGGCAAAACGCCCGTTTTTTCAAGATACATATTTCTGTCAATACAGAAATTTCCGTCAAGACAAAGACCATGAATATCTACCCACTGACCCTCTTTTACGACAGCAATTGTCCGATCTGCCGTTTCGACATCGACAGCCTGCAAGTGCGTAACCAAGCCGATCTGCTGCGTTTTGTCGATATCACGGCGGCGGATTTCGATCCCTCCCGCTACGGACTGACCCTGCGCGATTTCGAAGCCGAGGTTCGCGCCCAATGCGCCGATGGCCGCATGGTCTCCGGCATGGAAACAGTCAGGCTTGCCTGTCAGGCGGCAGGTCTGAGCTGGCTCGTTGCACCAAGCGCATGGGGGGTTCTACGCCGGCCGGCCGACACCCTGTACAAAGCGTTCGCCCGCAACCGGCACTGGCTCGGCCGCCATTTCGGCTGGCTGTTCGACTCTCTGGTTGCCAGGCAAGTAAAAAAACGGGCGGCGCGGCAATGCGAAAACGGGGCTTGTTCCATCAACACACAAGGCAGGAGCGAACAATCATGTCCATCGGAAACTTTGCAGTCGAAATCTCCATCCCGCTGATCGTCGGCCTGCTGGCCAGCCTGTATTTGAAGAGCGTGACCACGCGCCTGCTGGCGGACCTGTGCGGCACGCAGGATCGCTCCGAATTCTGGGTGCGGATCACAAACATCCTCATCGTCGCCGTTCCGCTGATGTTCGTCCTGATCTTCGGCCGCAGCGGCGATCCCACGGCTGCGGCAGGGGATGTCGCCCGGCATGCGCTGACGCTGACCCTGGTCGGCATCGTCGTTTCGGTGGGTTTCCTGGCCCGCGCGGTTTTCAAGGGAATACCGAAACCGCCTACGCAAACAGTCGTGCAAATCAACGCCAAGGGTGTACCGCAATGAAAATCCTCGTTTGCGGCGCGTCGGGTTTCATCGGCAAGGCAATCTGCCAGCGCCTTGCCAGTGAAGGCCACGACATTGTGCACGGCGTTCGCCATCCACTGGCGGCGAACGACCTGGGCATGGATTTCAGCGCGGATTTTTCCGTTGCGGCATGGCTTCCACGCCTCGCCGGCATCGATGCGGTCGTCAACGCGGTCGGCATCATCGTCGAAACCAGGGGAAATCGCTTCGACGACATCCACTACCGCGCCCCGGCCGCCCTGTTTGCCGCATGCGCCCAGGCCAAGGTCAAGCGGGTCGTGCAGATTTCCGCGCTGGGAGCCAAAACCGGCACAACGGCTTACTTCAGAACCAAGCTGGCGGCCGACCAAGCGCTTATGAAGCTGCCGGTAGGATGGCAGATTCTGCGCCCCGCGTTGGTTTACGGTGACGACGGAACGTCCGCCGCCATGTTCCGCGCGCTTGCCAGCCTGCCGGTCATCCCGCTTCCACGCCTCGACGGGGCGATGTTCCGGCCTGTGCACATCGACGACCTGGTGGAAGCCGTCCGTATCGCACTCGATCCCGCGACGGCGCCGGGGCAATGCGTCGATGTCGTTGGCGAAACCAGCGTCACTTACCGGGAGATGATCGAAACCTACCGGCGCGCAATGGGGTTCGGTGGCGGACCCATCGTTTCCATTCCCCGCCCGCTGATGGCTTGCGCCGCGCGCATTACCGGGCTGATTCCCGGTGCGCCGCTCACCGCCGACACCTGGTGCATGCTGCGCGCGGGCAACTCCGCCGATGCGGACGGCATCACTCGCCTGCTGGGGCGCCCACCCGGCGGTGTGGAAAGCTTCATCACCCCCGGCCGTGCGGAGCTTCTGCGCCATCGGGCGCTGGCGGCCTGGCGAACGTGGCTGCTACGCATCGCACTGGCCATCGTGTGGTTTACCACGGCTTACGTCAGCCTGTTTGCCTACCCGATTGCTTCCAGCCTCGAACTGCTGGCGCGCACGGGCTTGACGGGCTTCCCAGCCCTCGCCGCGCTTTATGGCGCCGCCCTGCTCGACTTCGTCATGGGCATCGCCACGCTGTGCTATCCGTCGAAACGCTTGTGGCTGGCGCAAGCCGCCCTGGTACTCGGCTACACCGCGATCATCGCGCTGCGGATACCCGATTTTCTGCTTCACCCGTTCGGACCGGTGCTCAAGAACCTTCCACTTCTCGCCGTCCTCACCATCCTGTTCGCCGAGGAGAAATGACATGGACTACCTGCTCGTCAAAACGCTCCACATCCTCTCGTCCGTTCTCATGGTCGGTACCGGCTTCGGCACGGCGTTCTACCTGTTCTTCACCAACCGCTCGCGCTCCGTCGAAACCATTGCCACCGTGTCGCGCCTGGTCGTACGGGCGGATTGGTGGTTCACCACACCGGCCGTCATCGTTCAACCACTCTCCGGCTTCTACCTGGCCCACCTTGCCGGCTATCCGTTGTCTTCGACATGGCTCGTCGCATCGCTCGGCCTGTACGCGCTGGCGGGTATCTGCTGGCTGCCGGTGGTGTGGTATCAGATCAGGATGGGCAGATTGGCCCTGACCGCGCATGAAGCGAAGACCGGCCTGCCCGATCTGTATTGGCGCTACGCCCGGCGTTGGGAAGCACTGGGCTATCCAGCCTTTATCGCGATGGTGGTGGTTTACTTCCTGATGGTGCTCAAGCCGGTTTAGCGCGCCAAAACCACCACGTGCGAAAGTGGTAGCGTAGCCGTCTTACGACGCGTAAGGGTCGGCATAACCCAGCCGGTGCAGGATTTCTCTTTCCAGCCCTTCCATCACCGTGGCCTCGGCATCGTCGTCGTGGCCATAGCCTTGCAGGTGGAGCATGCCGTGTACGATCAGATGGGCGAAATGCGCCTCGGCCGTTTTGCGCTGCGCCGCCGCTTCACGCATGACGACCGGCACGCACAACACCAGATCGCCCTGCAGCGGCGCGTGCGTGCCACCGCTATCACCAGCGCCGTCATAGACGAAAGTGAGTACGTTGGTCGGGCCGTCCTTGCCGCGAAAGCCGTGGTTGAGTTCGCTCCCTTCGTCCTCACCCACAAGTCGCACCGTCACGTCAGCATCACGGCGCAGCGCAGCCTGCGCCCAACGGCGGATCTGGCGTTTTTTCGGCGCATTTTCGCGATCCTCGCCTTCCACCGCTTTCTGCACGGTCAGCGCGAGCGATGGTGGCAACGCAGAGGGCAAAGCGGCGCGGCGCGCAGTCATGCGCACGACGAGACGGCTATGGGCGTCGGCCTGCACGCTCAAGGCCGGAACCGCGGCCTTGCCCGTGGTCACGGCTTCGATGACGGCCACGCCCGGGGCAAAGGCAAGCGACAGTCGGCGGCGGCCGGTGCCGATCTCGATCCGCGCGGCATCGATCGGTGTGCGCGTGCCGTCGGCGGCAACGGCAAAAATCTTCGGGCGCTTCGGGTCAGCCGCCGGTTTCGACATCGCGTTCACTCTCCACTGCGGCACGGTCGTCCGTCATGGCATCGCGGCCACTCCGCGCGGCTTCGGCTGCGGTCCGCGCGCTTTCGCGGGCGGCATCCTCGTCGTATGCCTCGACGATGCGCGCCACCAACGGGTGGCGCACCACGTCTTCCTTCTGGAATTCGGTAAATGCCAGCCCGCGCACCTTGGCAAGTATCCGGCGCGCCACCAGCAGCCCGCTGCGTTTGTCACGCGGCAGATCGACCTGCGTGAGATCGCCCGTGACCACCGCCTTGGCGCCGAAACCGATGCGGGTGAGGAACATCTTCATCTGCTCCGGCGTGGTGTTCTGCGCCTCGTCGAGAATAATGAAGGCGTTGTTCAGCGTGCGCCCGCGCATGAATGCGAGCGGCGCGACTTCGATGCTTCCGCGCTCGAACAGCTTGCCCACGCGATCGAAGCCCATCAGATCGTAGAGCGCGTCGTACAACGGCCGCAGGTAAGGGTCGACCTTCTGCGCCAGGTCGCCGGGCAGGAAACCGAGCCGCTCGCCCGCCTCCACCGCCGGCCGGGTGAGGATGATGCGCTCCACCAGATCGCGCTCGAGCGCGTCGACCGCGCTCGCCACCGCGAGATAGGTCTTGCCGGTACCGGCGGGACCGATACCGAAGGTGATGTCGTGTTCCTGAATGTTGCGCAGATAGTCCACCTGACGCGGCGTACGGCCATGCAGATCGCCCCGGCGGGTGAGCAGCGTGGGCGCAAGCGGCGCCACTGCTTCGCTGCGGTTGGCGATTTCGACCAGGCCGAGCTGGACATCTTCCAGCGACAGGTGTGTCTCGGCACGCGCATAGAACTGTCTGAGTGCCTGCACCGCAAGCTGCGATTGCGCGGCGTTGCCGCCGACGCTGAAGTGCTCGCCACGGCGTGCGATGGTCACATCGAAAGCGCGTTCGATCTGGCGCAGGTTCTCGTCCAAGGTACCGCACAGATTGGCCAGCCGGACATTGTCCGCCGGCGACAGCGACAACTCCAGACTGCGCCCCATCAGGATTCCCGCACGACGATCTCGCCGCGCAAACTGTGAGGCAGCGCGGCGCTGATGCGCACATCGACGAACTGGCCGACGAGCCGTGCGCGGTTGGGCGACGAGGTGGAGAAATTGACCACGCGGTTGTTGTCGGTCCGCCCCGCGAGTTCGTCCGGATTCTTTTTCGCCGGGCCTTCGACGAGGATTCGCTGGACCGTGCCGACCATCGATTCGCTGATCGCCTGCGCCTGCTCCTCAACGCGCTTTTGCAGGCGCGCTAGCCAGCGCAGCTTGGTGTCCTGCGGCACGGGGTCGTCCAGCTCGGCAGCGGGCGTGCCGGGCCGAGCGCTATAGATGAAGCTGAACGAGGTATCGAACCCAAGCTCGTCGATCAAACGCATCGTGCGTTCGAAATCCTCTTCCGTCTCACCGGGAAAGCCGACGATGAAATCGGACGACAAGGACAAATCTGGCCGCGCCGCACGCAGCTTGCGCACCACCGATTTGTACTCGAGCACGGTATAGCCGCGCTTCATCGCCGCCAAAACGCGGTCGGAACCGGACTGCACCGGCAGGTGCAGGTGCGATACCAGCTTGGGCAGCTTCTCGTAGGCATCGAACACGCTCTGGCTCATCTCGCGCGGATGCGAAGTGGTGTAGCGCAGGCGCTCGATGCCGGGAATGTCCGCCACGCATTCGAGCAGGAAAGCGAAATCGCCGCGCTCGCCGCCGTCCCGGCTCAAGCTGCCGCGCCAGGCGTTGACGTTCTGCCCCAGCAGCGTGACCTCTTTCACCCCCTGCTCGGCCAGACCCGCTATCTCGGTCAGCACATCGTCCAGCGGGCGGGACACTTCCTCGCCACGGGTGTAGGGCACGATGCAGAACGTGCAGTATTTGGAGCAGCCCTCCATGACCGACACGAAGGCGCTGCCACCCTCGACGCGCGCCGGCGGCAGTGCATCGAATTTCTCGATCTCGGGAAAGGACACATCGACCTGCGAGCGTCCGCTGCGCCTGCGCGCTTCGATCAGATCCGGCAGGCGGTGCAAGGTCTGCGGGCCGAACACCACATCAACGTAAGGCGCACGGGCGACGATGGACGCCCCTTCCTGGCTCGCCACGCAGCCACCGACGCCGATGATCAGATCAGGCTTGTGCTTCTTCAGATGCCGCACCCGGCCCAGGTCGTGAAACACCCGCTCCTGCGCCTTCTCGCGCACCGAACAAGTGTTGAACAGAATGACGTCGGCTTCGGCCGGATCGTCGGTCTTGGCCAGGTTTTCCACCGCACCGAGTACGTCCGCCATCTTGTCGGAGTCGTACTCGTTCATCTGGCACCCGAAAGTACGGATGTAAAGCTTCTTCATCAGAAAAGATGCCACCACTTCTTGGCCTTGGCCTTGGCTTCCGCGATCTCTTCCGGGGTCATCAACCAGATCCGGTGCATCTGGCCATTGATATCGAACAGCACGCGTACGTCGAATTTTCCGCGCACATGGGAAAACGGCACGATGAGATTGTTCTGGTCGCGGATCTGCGTCCCTGCGGAAAGCGTATAAATGTAGTCATCCACCTTCACGCGGTCCACGCCGATGAACTCTGCCTCCACCCATTTCGCTGCCGGCGGAATCGGCCTCTGCGTGGACGATGCGAACACAGGTTGGCCCAATATGGCCACCAGACAGAGCAATGCAGCAAAAAATTTCAGGATGCGCAAGAGCAGACCAGACAAAAAAGGATGGTGTGGGATCATCACCGATCCTGCACCCTCTGTCAATCCAAAACCCTTATAAATCAAGCCTTCTTTCGCTTTCGCGCGGCACCCACCAGCACGGCGGAATCCCCCGGATATTGACGCTCCCAAGCTCGGCCGCTATATTCCTTCGCTTGGCTGGTGATGTAGCTCAGACGGTTAGAGCGATGGATTCATAACCCATAGGTCGGCAGTTCGATTCTGCCCATCACCACCACCCTCCCAAACCAACCCGATGCGGTTGGTTTTTTTGTTTCTTTTTCAAGCCTTGCTCCAAACCGAGGCTCCCGGTTTTCCGCCGTCCAACAGACCATCCTCATGCTGCCTTTGTGGGTAGCCCCGCCTTTCGAGCCATCACTATGGAAAGCAGAAAGGCGGCCCGCGGTACAAACCCTCCGGCAGGAAACCGGTTTCGGGATATACCTATGGCTTGAAGACGACCATCTCGAGGATCTCCGGCAGACCGTAAATAGCCATTACCAACCCCTGCTCATCCCATGAAACCTGGTATTCGTCGAAACTGTTCGCCCAATAACGCCAGGTCGGCTCGTCGAGCGACTTGTTTTCGCTGGTGAGCGGGTAACCGAGGGCCATCACCACCTGTTCCTTGTTCATCCCTTTCATGATGCGGCCCGCCTTGATCGCATCCTGTATCGGTTGCGGATACGTGGCCAATCGCACGCGGGGGTCGTTCGGCACGATGATCTTCGCCACCCACTGCGCCATGTTTTCCTGTTCTCGCCCGTAATCCAGGCCAAGGCGGAAAGGCTGGCCGTTTATGTCCGCGAAAGCGCGATAGCGCGCATGGAACGAGACTTTCGTCAGGGTGCCTGCCGGAACCATCGGCAGCGAGGTGTAGTTGGAATCGCTGATCCAATTGCCCTCGTAGTGCAGGTTGCAGCATGTATAGCCCTGAACCGGATCCGGAATCGGCTTTTCCAAGGTTCTGCAACCGCCCAATACCAGCAGCGCCACGGCGGCAGTGCCCGTAATGCCCAACCGCCTGCGCCGCTGCGCGCGGGAAATGTCGATCCGCCCTGTGCCCACGTTTGTTCTTTTCACACATTTCTCCCGGTTATCGATTACTCGCTCGGCTGACACCCTGCTTCAGGATGTCGCCGCGGATTCGGGCGGCAGCCACAGACACCGCCCCTTGCTCGCCTTGGCAATCTCTTTCAGCGCTCGATCGTGCTCCGCCACTTCGTCGTCGCTCGCGCGCAGCACGCGCAGTGACAAGCGCTCGACCGGCCTGCTGATTTCTTCCGCCACCGCGCTCGGCGCTGGCTCTTCCAGCGCCATCATCAGGCTTTCCTGGCCGCGCGTCATGGCAAGGTAGACTTCGGCCAACAACTCCGCGTCGAGCAAGGCGCCGTGGCGCGTGCGATGGCCATTGTCGATGCCGTAACGCTCGCACAAGGCGTCGAGCGACGCTTTCTTGCCCGGGTTTTGCTCCTTCGCCATGCGCAGGGTATCGATCACGTCGGCGCATAGCGCGGCGATCACGGGACGTTCCAGCCGGCCCAGTTCGTGATTGAGAAAACCGACGTCGAAGGCGGCGTTGTGGATGATGAGTTCAGCGTCGCGGACGAAATCCTCGAAATCCACCGCAATGCCCGCAAATTTTGGCTTGTCGGCGAGAAAATCCTCGGTGATGCCGTGCACTTCCACCGCCTCGGCGTCGATCCGCCGCTCCGGATTGATGTAGACGTGGAAGTGGCGCCCCGTCAGCGTGCGGTTGAGTAGTTCGACGCAACCGATCTCGATCACGCGGTGGCCGCTGCGCCAATCCAGGCCGGTCGTTTCGGTATCGAGCACAATTTGTCGCATGGCGATTCTTTCAGTCCTCTTGGTTCAGCCTTTGCCGCCCTCGCGGCATGCCTCGACGCCGCGCCGGGCAAGCGCGTCCGCCCGTTCGTTTTCAGGGTGGCCCGCGTGGCCTTTGACCCACAGCCATTTCACCTGATGGACGCTGGCCGCTTCGTCGAGCGCGCGCCACAGATCGGCGTTCTTCACCGGCTCTTTCGACGCCGTTTTCCAGCCGCGCGCCTTCCAGCCATGAATCCACTCGGAGATTCCTTTCTGCACATACTGGCTGTCGGTATGCACGCGCACCGACACCGGCCGCTTGAGCTCCGTCAATGCGCGGATGACGGCGGTCAACTCCATGCGGTTATTGGTCGTCTGCGGCTCACCACCCCAGATTTCTTTCTCGTGTGTTCCCGCGCGCAATATCGCCCCCCAGCCTCCGGGGCCAGGATTGCCGCTGCACGCCCCATCGGTATAGATATCGACTTCTTCCATTCCTTGTCTCTATTGCGCCCCGCATAAACGGCGATTGTCTCATCACGAGCATGCTGATCGCACCCTGGGCGACCACATATGGATTGTTCGCGGAATGACCACGGATGCAACCGATACCACTCCCCCACGCGTCGGACACCAGAATCATCCGAGCGACAAAAGCCACGCAAACCGATCAGCGGTTCTTCGCTACACCGCGGGTTTCGCCATCGCGCCGGGCGACGACCGACAGTCGTTTGGCAGCGGCGCCTTTCTCCCGCCAGTTGGGCATGATCATCCGCATTCCCTGCACACGCTTGACGCCCTGCAGGATGTAGGTGCCACCACATACGGGCCACCAGCGGTCTCCCGCCTTGTCCATGAAGCGCCAGCGTTCGAGCCAGCGGTGGGTGGTCACCGCCGGTGCGTAGCAGCCGAAGCTGCCAGCCTGCGTTTCGAAGCTGAGCAGCGTCAGCCAGTCCTTTACGCGCAGCAGTGAAAGGTACTGCCCCCGCCACGGATAGGTTCCATTTCCACGCGCGGCAAAGCGGCGCACACCCCACAGGCTGAAGGGATTGAAGCCGGACAGGATGACGCTGCCTTCGGGCACGAGAACGCGTTCCACTTCGCGCAGTACCTGGTGCGGACTCTGCGCGAATTCGAGCACATGCGGCAACACCACGAGGTCGAGACTGGCAGTGGCGAAGGGCAGTTCGCATTCGCGTGCGACCACATCGACTTCCCCCGCGCTGGCGCAGGCAAAGCGATAAGGCATGCGGTTGGCGCGCAGGAAATCGACTTCGGGCAATCCGATCTGAACAGCGTGATAGCCGAAAAGATCGGCCACCATGAGGTCGAATTTGGCCTGCTCCCATTCGAGCAGGTAATGCCCCTGAGGCGTTTCCAACCAGTCGGACAGGCTGAGAATCGGCATGGGACGGGCAAGACTCGACAACTTCGATGGTGACATTATCAGTTAAAAATGCGCCCGAATAAGCCTGCCGAAGCGGGATTTTCCACACCGCTTTCCACACCGCATCGGGACGGCCGCGGCGGCGGCAAGGACGAAGGATGTCCCGATGCGGCAGGATGAAACGGAGCGGTTCCGCTGTCAATGTGCGTAGGGTATAGTCCGCGCGTGATAAGGGTAAATCCGAGGTGAATCATGGCGAAAGACAGAATGCACAAGGATGAAGGTGTCCCCCCCTTCTTCCGGCAAGGCATGAAACTGGGAGCCGCGACGGCTGCCGCGCTACTGGTTTTGAGCGGCTGTAAAACGCTGGAAACGAAACCGGCTCCGGAATTGTTCCAAGGCTATACATGCTGCAACCTCCATTACGAAGGCGATTGGATCAGCGATTCCAATTACGCCAACTTGCCGATGATTCCCGCCGGCACACCGGTAAAGGTCCTGTCCTACGGGAGGGAGCGCGCCCATGTGGATATGAATGGCAAGCCGTACCGCCTGGGCCACGACTACGGCCGCGAGCAGGAAAGCCTGGAGCAATGGGTGAAGAAGCTTGTTGTGCCGAGCGATCCCCGCACCCGACTGGCCACGTTCCCGAAACAGACGCAGGACGCGATCAAGGCAGGCCGCCTGACGAAGGGCATGACCAAGGAACAGGTGCTGATGGCCGTGGGCTACCCGCTCACCAACGAAAACCGCTCGCTCGACGAACCGGTATGGCGTTACTGGTGGTCGAGCTTCGGCGAGTACCAGGTCGAGTGGGACAAGCAGGGCCGCGTCAAGGACATTTCCGGCCATCCCGATACACTGCGTTTGATGATCCATAAACCATGAATACCACCACTACCCAGCCGACTTTCTCGCGCCCCTCGGCCGCCGAATCCCCCCTGCCGATCACCGAATCGCATTGCGACGTGCTGGTCATCGGCGGCGGCCCCGCCGGCTCCACCATTGCCGCCTTGCTCGCCGAGCGCGGACATGCCGTGACGGTGTTGGAAAAGGACCGCCACCCACGTTTCCACATTGGCGAATCCCTGCTGCCGGCCAATCTGCCCTTGTTCGAAAAGCTTGGCGTAGCCGACGAAATACGCGCCATGGGCATCCGCAAGAACAGTGCCGAATTCATTTCGCCGCATCACGACAACTCGCAGGTCTTCAACTTCGCCGAAGGCTGGAACAAGGACCTGCCCTACGCCTACCAGATACGCCGCTCCGAATTCGACCTTGCACTGATCCGCAACGCGACGAAAAAGGGAAGCACGGTCATCGAAGGCTGCCGGGTCAAGGAAGTCGAGTTTCTCCCCACCGGCGCGACCATCGAGGCGGAGCACGATGACGGCCGGCGCGAACGCTGGCAGGCACGCTTCGTCGTCGACGCCTCCGGGCGCGATACCTTCATCGCCAACCGCATGCGCGCCAAGCACCGCAACCCGAAGCACAACAGTTCCGCGCTGTATGCCCACTTCGCCGGCGCCACGCGCCATTGCGGCGATGCCGAAGGCAACATCAGCATCTACTGGTTCGAGCATGGCTGGTTCTGGTTCATCCCGCTGGCCGATGGCGCCACCAGCGTCGGCGCGGTCACGTGGCCGTACTACATGAAACAGCGCAACGGACGCAGCAGGGAAGCCTTTCTGCTCGATACCATCGCGCTGTGCAAGCCGCTGACCGAGCGCCTGGCGCAAGCCAAGATGGTTTCGCCGGTGGAGGCGACAGGCAATTTTTCCTACACCACCACGCACACATACGGCCACAACTACATTTTGCTCGGCGACGCTTACGCGTTCATCGATCCGGTGTTCTCCTCCGGCGTCATGCTGGCGATGCAGGGCGCGTTCTTCGGCGCCGACGCGGTCGATACCTGTCTGCGCCACCCCGAGCAGACGCAGGCGGCCATGGTGCGTTTCGACAAAGGCATGCGCCACGGCCCACGCGAATTCTCATGGTTCATCTACCGCATGACCGACCCGACCATGCGCGATCTTTTCATGGGACCGCGCAACCCGCTGCGGGTCAAGGATGCGCTGATCTCGCTGCTGGCCGGCGATATTTACGGCCGTACGCCAATCTGGTTCTCGCTCACGGTTTTCAAGTGCATCTACTACATCGCCGCGGCACGCAACTGGCGCCGTACCCTGACAGCCTGGCGGCGGCGCAAGCAGAACATTCAACCGGTCGACGACGGCGAGATGGCAGCAAACGCATGACGGCTGTGCTGGCGTTGAACCTTGCCTGGCCCTTACCGCAGGCATCGGAAGAAAGGGCAATACCCGATCCGCGCTTGCTGGGAGGGCTGGTTTTCGGATTGCCGGCAGTGGCCGGCGACGATTCAGGAGTACAACGGGTGGCGATGCAGCCGCTCGACCCGGCACAGCCCTCTTGCATGGCCTGGCTGAGCGGCGGCGACGTGCGCTCGGGGCGTCGCGGCGCACTCGCTTACCGCCATACGGACGAATGGCTGTTCGGCGTCTTGAACCTCGACGAAGCCGATTTCACCGCGCAGGGCGAAACCACGGCGCTGCAGAATGCCGCCGAAACGGCTTACCACACTGTTTTCGAAGCGCTCGATACGCTCGGCTACCCCGGCCTGCTGCGGGTATGGACTTACCTGCCGAGAATCAACGCCATCGAGGGCGGCACCGAACGCTACCGCCAATTCAACGCCGGCCGCCAGAAAGGCTTTACCGCCGCCGGCCGCGCGCTCGACCGCGACATGCCGGCCGCCTGTGTGCTCGGCTCCACCCACGGCCCGCTGACGCTCGCCTTTCTCGCCGGCCGCCAATGCCCGCAAGGGGTGGAAAATCCGCGCCAACTCAGTGCCTGGCGTTACCCGGCGGAATACGGCACGCGCAGCCCTCTGTTTTCCCGCGCGGCCTTCGCACGCTGCGGCAATGAAAACAGCGACGGTATCCTGCTGTTCATTTCCGGCACTGCCAGCATCGTCGGCCATACCACTCGCCACGTCGGTGACGTGGCCGCGCAGACACGCGAAGCCCTGGCGAATATCGACGCGGTATTCGATGAAGCGGGGAAAGTGGCCGGTGTGCGTTTTCGCGCCGAAACCTTCGCCTACATCGCCTACGTGCGCAACCGCTCGGACCTGCCGACGGTACGCGACATCGTGCGCGCCCACCTTGGCGACAGCACCCATGTGACTTATGTGCAGGCGGATGTCTGCCGGGCCGACCTGCTTGTAGAAATCGAGGCAAGCGGCGGCCATTCGATCGAGGTCGGCCCATGATCCGCCGTTTCGCTGCCGTAGTGGCGGCCGTCATACTCAGTACCGTCGTCACCGCCACACAGGCGGAAGAAAAGCCGTTGTGGGAAGTGGGGGCCGGTATCGGCGTCGTTTCCTTTCCCGACTATCGCGGTTCGGATGAACAAAGCGTCCACGCCTTTCCCGTGCCTTATTTCGTTTACCGCGGCGAATTCCTCAAGGCCGACCGCGACGGCGTGCGCGGCGTTTTCTTCGAGAATGAAAACGTCGAGCTGAACCTCAGCCTGGCCGCATCGATTCCCGTCGATAGCGACGGCAACGACGCCCGCCGCGGCATGCCGGACATCAAGCCGACAATCGAAGTCGGCCCCTCGCTGGATTTCACCATGTGGCGCTCGCACGACCGCCGCGCCAAGTTCGACCTGCGCCTGCCGGTACGCGTCGCCTACACCGTCGTCGGGCCGGTACGGCCTGTCGGCGTGGTGTTTACGCCGTTCTTCAACATCGACGTGGAAGACCCCTTCGGCCATACCGGCTGGAATCTCGGCACCCTCGTCGGCCCGGTTTTCGGCAACCGCCGCCAGCACGACTACTTCTACAGCGTCGATCCCCGCTATGCCACGCCTGAACGCCAAACCTACAAAGCATCGGGCGGTTATGGCGGCACGCAGTTCATCGCCGCGCTGTCCAAACGTTTCGAACGCTACTGGGTCGGCTCCTTCGTCCGTTACGACACCTTGCGCGGCGCCGTCTTCGACGACAGCCCGTTGGTGCGCAGCGATCACGCCTGGGCCGCCGGCGTCGCCATATCCTGGATCATCGGCGAATCGTCCGAGCGCGTTCAGGACGACCGCTGATCCCGCACGCACTTCCATACATTCTCTCTTTTTGCCCCTCCCTTATCATGGCACGCCAGTTCCCCCGGATTTACGCTGGTTTCTGCCTTTACGCAGGGCTTGGCAGCCTGGGCCTGTTATGCCTCGCATGGCTGCCTTTCGCCGTCGTGCTGAACGTGATTCTTCCCGCGCAAACCGGCCGCCCGCTCGGTCGGCACGTCATCACCGGTGTGTTCCGCTTCTATCTCCAATTGTTGTCCTTGCTCGGCGCCTGCCGCTTCGACCTGTCCGAACTGGACGCACTACGCGACGCAGGCCCCTTGGTGTTGGCACCCAACCACCCCTGCCTGCTCGACGCCGTCATGGTCGTCTCACGCCTGCCCAACGTCGCCTGCGTGATGAAAGCCACGTTGATGAAAAACCTCTTTCTCGGCGCTGGCGCCCGCTTGGCGCGCTATATTCCCAACGCCCAACCATTGACGATGGTGATGGCGGCTTGCGACGACCTCAAGCGCGGCGGCCAATTGTTGCTCTTTCCCGAAGGCACGCGCACCGTGCGCCAGCCACTCAATCCCCTGCTGCCCAGCGTGGCGCTGATCTCGCGCCGCGCACGGGTGCCCGTGCAAACCTTGATCATCGAAACCGACTCCGCCTACCTGACCAAGGGTTGGCCGCTGTTCCGCTGCCCGCCCATGCCGATCCGTTACCGTGTCCGTCTTGGCCGCAGGTTCGAACCGGCGAAAAACACTGCCGGCTTCATCGCTGAGCTCGAGGCCTATTTCTCCACTGAGCTCGCCCGCGCGGAATGGACGCCACCACCCCAGTCATGACTCTTCCGCCGTCTTCCACCCGAGCCTCAACCACGCACCTGGTGCTGATTCCCAGCTACAACCCCGGCGCCAGGGTTCTCGACACCATTGCCGCCGCCTGCGCTCAGTGGAACCCGGTGTGGGTCGTGGTCGACGGCAGTACCGACGGCAGCGCGGAACAACTGCGTGACCTGGCTGTGTGCGACGACGGCCTGCGCGTCTTCGTGCTGGAGAAAAACGGCGGCAAGGGCGCGGCCGTGCTGCACGGTCTGGACGAAGCGGCACAAGCCGGTTTCACTCATGTACTGACGATGGATTCCGACGGCCAGCACCCTGCCACGCTGATTCCACGCTTCATGGCCGAATCCGCCGCCCACCCGCAAGCAATGATCCTCGGCCGCCCGGTGTTCGACGCCAGCGCACCGCTCCTGCGTGTGCGCGGGCGCAAGGTATCGAACGCCTGGGCCAACCTGGAAACCCTGTGGGCCGGCATCGACGATTCGCTGTATGGTTTTCGCGTTTATCCGATCGAACCGCTGCGTGCGGTGATGCGTACCCAGCGCTGGATGCGCCGTTTCGACTTCGACCCCGAGGCCGCCGTGCGGCTGGCTTGGCGCGGCGTGCCGCCGATCAATCTGGACGCCCCGGTAAAATATTTCCGCACCGACGAGGGCGGCGTCTCCCACTTCCGCTATTGGCGCGACAACACGCTGCTCACCTGGATGCACAGCCGGCTGTTTTTCGGTTTTTTGCTGCGCCTGCCGTTGTTGCTGTGGCGTCGGCTGCGGACTTGAATCAATCCGGTGGCGGCGCGATACGCAGACAGTTCCGCCCGGCGGCTTTGGCAGCGTAGAGCGCTTCATCCGCACGGCGCAGGATGCTTTCCATCGATTCACCAGTGGAAGCCAGATAGGCACCAACACTGACAGTCGCGTTGCTGCCGCCGGGAAGCCAGACTTTGGCCTCGACACCGGCACGGATGCGCTCGCCCAGTCCGGGTAGCGTATCGGCATCGCAAGGCAGCAGCAGAACGAGAAATTCGTCGCCACCCCAACGGGCCGCGCTGTCGTAGGGGCGAAGATTGCGTTGCAGCAGCGTGGCTACATCCACCAGCGCCTGATCGCCGACGGCATGGCCGAAACGGTCGTTGATGCCCTTGAACGTATCGATATCGACCCACAACAAACCGAACTGGCCGCCTTCGCGTTCGATACGGTGGATCGCATGCTTGATCCGCTGGTGCATACCACGGCGGTTGAGCAACTTGGTAAGCGGGTCGAGACAGGCGAGCTGGTTGAGTTCTTCGGTACGTTCCCGCACCTTGGCTTCGAGGGTATGGGTGGTGGTACGGATGGCTGCGGCCATGGCGTCGAAATGGGCGATGAGCCGGCGAATTTCACCATGCCCGACCGGCAGGGAATAGCCGGAAAAATCGTTGTCGCGCACCCGCGTCATGGCTTTTTCCAGGGCACCCAGGGGAGTAATCACAAGACGGCTGAGCACGACATGGAACAACATCAGCGACACCAGCAGCATGGCGAGAAACGCAAACGCGATGCCGCTGAAGCCGCCTAGCGGCATGAGCGCCCTCAGATCAAGCAAAGTCAGCTCGTACCACTCGATCTCCGGTATATACGCAACACCGGCAAGATAACGTTTACCACCGATATGGACGAAATGGCTGGCAACGCGCTTGCCGTCGCCATCCGCGAGTTCCTGCATCGAGCGCTTCAAGGCATCGCGCTCGGCGGGCTGTTTCAGCAGCGAATCCAGCGTTTCGCGCTCCTCGGCGGGTTTAATGCGGGCGAAGTCGATATGGCGCGATTCGTGTGAGAACTGAATGGTGCCGTCGCGCTTCAGGAACATGGAAAGAACGCCCGGCTGCTCGGAGTCGGCCACATTGCGCATGAAAATGTCCAGATTCAGGCCGGTGCCGACAACGCCGAGAACCCTGTCGCCATCGCGGATCAATACATCGATCCACAGCTTGGTGATACCCAGATGCTGATCTGGATTGACGTTGACATGAGTGTCGATTTTCTCGCCGACGAGTTGGTAAAACCAGCGGTCCTTCGCCTTGTCCGGGTTCAGGTGGTAGCGCAGTTGGCGCCCGGCGAATTCGTTGTCGGCGTTGTTGAAGTAGTAGGCACCGGAATCCAGGAACGCGACAAAATAGTTGCCTTCCTGGAAATTGGGGCGAAAGCTTTCCATTTCGGCGATGGCGTCGCGCTTCGACGCTTCATCACCCGAATTGCGCGCCCAGTGCTTGACTTGCGGTGAATTCGCCAGTTGGCTGACCAGCGCGATTTCGCGCATCAACGGCTGAAGCAGGCGCGACTTGTCGTAGAGCGCCTGTTTTTCCGCCAGACGCACGCCCCACTGCTCGATGACGCCCTGGGCGATATGGCGAAAAACCAACCATGTCGTCACCGAAGAGACGACCATCAGGGCCGCGGCCAGAATCAGGAAACGGATCTTGAGATTCACCGAAAAACGCGGACATGCCGGAAACGCTACGACACGCTTACGATAACACGCTGCGGAGCCGCGTTATTCGCGCACTGCGTTAGGAAGTGTATGGCCGATTTTCGGCAGCCAGCGACGCAGGCAAGGCGCGGTAACGACGGTGCTGACAATCGCCATGATGACCAGCATGGTGAACATTTGGCGTGAAATCACCCCCAGGTCGTAGCCGACGTTGATGACGATCAGCTCCATCAGCGCGCGGGTGTTCATCATGATCCCGAGCAGGCTGGCCTCATGGCGCGCCAGGCCGCAACGGCGCGCGGCAAAATACGAACCGCCGAATTTACCGACGGTGGCCAACACAATGACCAACGCGCACCACCCCCAATCGGCAAGCGAATCGAGACTGCCGATGTCGGTACGCAAACCCGTGTAGGTGAAAAAGATCGGCAGGAAGAACACCGTGACGAAGTAACCGACACGGGTACTCCAGGCCTCGCGCAAACCGTGCTCGTCGTGCAGGATCACGCCCATCAGAAAACCGCCAAAGATGGCGAAGATACCGAGTTGATAGGTCGTCATGCCGGCAAGGAACACCAACGCCAGCACAGCACCCATCAGATTGGGTGAAAAACGCCCACGGCCCGGCTGGGCACGCTGTACCACACGCTTGGCCAATGGCCGCACCACAAACCAACTGAAGACGAAAAAGGCGAACACCAGCGCCACCTTGACGGCGAACGCGAGCGGCTCGAAATGCGACACCGCCAGCGTCGATACCAAGGCCAGAAGCAGCCAGCCGATGACGTCGTTGAGCGCCGCCGCACTGATGGCGATGACGCCGATGGCGGTACGGGTGAGCTGGAACTCGATCATGATGCGGCCGAGAATCGGCAACGCGGTAATCGAAAACGCGGTGGCAATGAACAGCCCCGCCGCCATCGGCTCCACACCGGGCGGCGCCAGCAGCGGCGCGGAGAATACGCCGAAGCCGAGACCGAGAGCGAAAGGCAGCGCCAATCCGGCGCTCGCCACCCACAGCACGGTACGGCGGTGCTTACGCTCCGTGAGGTGGCCAAAATCGAATTCCAGACCGATCTGGAACATCAGCAGCAGCAAACCGATCTGCGACAGAATCTGCATCGGTTCGCCGGGCGCGCTGCGAAACACAAGATCGAACAGCCCCGGCGCCAGCCAGCCGAACAGCGAAGGACCGAGCAAAATGCCGGTGACGATTTCGCCCACCGCCGGCGATTGCCCCATGCGCGCGGAAATGGCTCCGCCAGCACGGGCGGCGAGAATGATGATCGCCAATTGCAACAGGGTGAAAAACAGCAGCGCCTCGCTGCGATGAACACTGGCCGCATGTAGCGAACTGGCGGCGTCACTCATTGCGCTTTTCTCCTCGAAACTGTTTTTTCAGATCAAACCGCCGTTGATGGAAATGATTTGCCCGGTAATGTAGGCCGCACCCGGCGAGGCAAGAAAGGCAACCAGATCGGCCACTTCCTCCGCCGTACCGGCACGCTTCATCGGCACCAACCGGGCGATGGCGTCGGCATCGAAGGCGTTTTCGCTCATTGCCGTATCGATGATGCCGGGGGCGACGGCGTTGACCGTGATGCCGCGGCTCGCCAGTTCCAGGGCCAGCGATTTGGTTGCCGCGTGCAACGCACCCTTGGCCGCGGCGTAATTGACCTGGCCACGATTGCCGGCGAGCGCGGCCACCGAGGTGATGTTGATGATGCGCCCCCAGCGCGTGCGGATCATCGGCAGCGTCAGCGGTTGCGTGACGTTGAAAAAACCGTGCAGGCTGACGTCGATCACCCCATGCCACTGTGCCGCCGACATGCCAGGGAACACAGCATCGTCATGAATGCCGGCGTTGTTCACCAACACCTGCACCGCGCCGCCGGCCAGCGCCACGTCTAGAGCGGCTGCGGTGGCGGCGGCATCGGTCACATCGAAAGCAACGGCCTGGGCCGTGCCGCCAGTGGAACGAATCGCGCCAGCAACCTCTTCTGCGGCGGCCAGATTGCGATTGGCGTGCACCAACACGTCGTAACCATCGGCAGCAAGCCGCAGGCAGATCGCGCGGCCGATACCGCCGCTGCCACCCGTGACCAAAGCGCGTTTACTCATGATCGTGAATCAGTGGAGGGAATGGGAAGCGCGCCGAGCACGACCGACGCCCGTCCACGCAGCAACGGCCGCCCGGCTGCGGATACGGTGAAGGCATAGAGAAGGGCGCGTTCGTCGGCGGACAGGCATTCAGCGTCGACCAGCAGATCGGTGGCAATATCGTCCAACCGCGCCACCAGGCATTCGACACCGCGCGCGCTGCCGAGCATGCCGACGCCTGCCGGCGTACCACCGCTGGCAAGTGCGCCGTGTATCGCCATCGCTTGCGCGGCGTATTCGATACCGGTAAGTGCGCCGAGGCGGCCACCGGCACGCAGGGGGTTGGCCGGGTCGCGGTGTGTGGCGCTGCGACAGCAAATGCGTTCCGCACTCCAGGATTCCACCGCATCGAGCAGACACATGTTGCCCTGATGCGGAATATGCGCGGCGATCCACGCACGATCGAGCACGGCGTCGCTCACGGCGTCAGATCAACCGCCATGTTCGAACCGTCGAGATATTCGATCACCGTGGTCGCCGCTTCGCAACGCGCGATCCGCGCCAGCAGCGGCAGGCTGCGAGCGGCGGGAATCCCCAGGCGCAGTCTCTCAAGGTTCGGATCCGGCAACGTATCGGCCGCGCTTGCGGTAAAACCGGCCAGGGCGATGCGCGGTCTGTTTGCGTCGTTCTCCGGCGCCAGCAACAGTGCGGTGGCGAAAGCCTCGGCCATCGGACGCGTCGCCGCCAGCGGTGCCGGATAGGGATGCTCGTAGGCCACCAGCAATACCGGCGCACCACTCGCGCGCAGTTGAGACAGTGCTTCGAGCAAGCCGGCGGCAAAGCTGCCGTCGTAGGCCGAAACGATGGTCGACGCCGCATGCGCGCCGGTGGCGATGCTCCAATAGCCGGAAGCAGCGTTATTGACCGAGTTATGGAAGCGAGTCGGCGAAAGCAGCCGGTCATCGCCCGCCAGGGATTCGCAAATGGCATGGCAGTTGTCACCGTCACCGCCCGAGGAAGCGAACACGGTCACCAATTGCGCAGCATCCGCACCGGCCGCCTCGACGGCTTGCATCCCCACGCCCAGCGCGAGCTTCACGACCGCGCCGACACGGCGGCGCTCGACGCTCGGCAGCAGCATCGGCACAGGGATGCGGGGAGCGGTGGACACGAACGGCACGGTACCGGCAAGGACGTCACGGGCACCCGCCCAATCGTCGAAACCAGGGCCGATGACGCCGATGCCGGCAATACAAGCGGAAAGAGGATGAGTCAGCGTCATGATTCGATGTTCATCCCGCACGGGCAAAAACCAGGCTGCTGTTGGTGCCGCCGAAACCGAGCGAATTGCTGAGCACATGACGCAAAGGCGCATGGCGCGGCGTGAATTCGTAGTGGAGATCGATGGCCGGATCGAGCTGCTCGGTGCCGGGACTGCCTGGAATCAACCCATCGGCGAGCGCGATAGCGCAGAACACCGCTTCGAGCGCGCCGGCCGCACCCAATGCGTGGCCGGTAGCACCCTTGGTCGAGCTGACTGGCGTATCGCGGCCGAACAACGCATGTACAGCCAGCCCCTCGGCGGCATCGTTGCTCGGCGTGGCCGTGCCGTGAAGGTTGATGTAATCGATCTGCTCCGGCTCCAGGCCGGCGCTGGCAAGCGCCTCGGCCATCGCCAGACGCGCACCCAGCCCTTCCGGATGGGGCGACGACATGTGGTGCGCGTCGCTCGACTCACCAGCACCGACAAGCAGCACATCATCGTCGTCGCAATCGCCGTCGGGACGTTCGAGCAGCGCGAAAGCAGCCGCTTCGCCGATGGAAATGCCGTTTCTCTCGATATCGAAAGGCCGGCACGGCGTCGGCGCCGCCAGTTCGAGCGCATTGAAGCCATACAGCGTGGTCAGGCACAGCGAATCGACGCCACCGACCACTGCGGCGTCGATCACGCCGGCTTCGATCAGGCGCGCCGCGCTGGCGAACACCTTGGCACCGGACGAGCAGGCGGTGGACGTTACCCAGGCCGGACCGCGAACACCGAGCATGGCGCGGACAAATTCGGCCAGTGCGTAAATGCTGTGCGTGCCACGGTAACTGAAACCAGCCGGCAACGCACCGCTTGCCGGATCGCGCTGGCGGTAGGCCAGTTCGGTTTGCAGAATGCCCGACGTACTGGTACCGAGCAGTACGCCGACACGGTGGGCGCCGTAACGTGCGATCGCCGCCGCCGCCGCATCGATAAAGCCATCCTGGCGCAAGCCAAGCAAAGCCAGGCGATTGTTACGGCAATCGTAAGCGGCCAGCGACGACGGCAGAACGACCTCTTCCACCTCCGGCACACGGCCGATCCAGGTTTCCAGCCAGGCGGTTTCAAAGTCGCACGGCGCCAGCCCGCCACGGCATTCGGCGAGCGCTACGCGGGTGGCCGTCAAGCCGGCACCGAGGCAACTGGTCGCGGTGTAGCGGGAAAGAAGAAGTGGGCTCAACGGGCAAATCCGGTGGAATATCAAGGGATTCTAACCCGGATGCCTGCCGGATTCGCTTCGTCTTTCAGCGGAAAGATCGGAATCCGCGCCGCCGTCGTCAAGCCGACCGACCAGCATCGTGTTGGAAAACGGCGTGCCATCATCCATCGGCAGCATGCGGACGCGAAATCCGAGTTCTTCCAGCATCGCCCGCCATTCAGTTGCCGGTCGGCAGTACAAGGTGCCAAGGCGATGGCCGCGTACGAAAGTAACCAGCCGGTCTACCCAATTGCTGAGCCTGAACGGCAGGCCGCCGGCAGCGTCGCCAACGCGCATCACCAGCGTGCCCTGTGGCATCAAGGCATTACGCACGCGCACGAGCACGACGCGCTGGGCGTCGGGGTCGATGTAATGCAGCGAATCGAGGATCACCACCGCATCGACGCGGCCGAACACGGTATCGCGGATATCGCCCTGCTCCACCGTCGCGCCGGGCGGCAGCGCCGGACGGGCGCGATCCACGTCGCGTTGCATCAGCTCGATGCCGCGATAGGACGCGAGCCCGGGCGGCGGCGGCCAACCGGCGGGCCAATCGCCAGCGGCATACAAGCGTGCGGCGGCTGTCAACCAGTTCGACAACAGCCCTTGACCGCAGCCGAGATCGAGAACGGACGCCTGTGGCGGCAGCAGGCCGTGAGCGAGGATGCCGGCGAATACCGGGTCACGCCCAAGCTTGCCGCGCGCGAAATGCCAGGCGAAGTGGCCGGCAGGACGATAGGGGACGGTGGCGGCGTCGACCAGGCGGCGGCGGAAGGATCGGGTCATTGCAGGGCGCTGCGCAAGGTGACGGGATGAAGGCCGGCGCTATGCACGTGTTCGAGCAAGGCCGGCAGCACATCGAGGATAACCGCCCGCCCAGCTCCGGTGCGCGCGGCATGGCCATCATGCAACAGCAGAATGTCGCCGGCGGTTAGACGATGCGTGAGGCGCCGCAGCACGGTGGCGGCATCGCCTTCACGGGTATCGAAGGCGCGCCGGGTCCAGCTCGCCAGCAGCAAACCCTGCCGCGCCAGTACAGGCTCCAGGAAAGGATTGCGCAATCCGGCCGGTGGGCGAAAAAACCGGGGGGCGCTACCTGCAAGTTCGGCAAGCGCACGCTGTGCGGCCGCCACGTCGGTGGCTAGGCGACGCGGGCCAAACAGAGAAAAGTGGTGGCGGTGATGGTGCGAATGGTTTTCCACCGCATGTCCCCGGCGAACGATTTCGGCAACGAGCGCCGGTTCAGCTACGGCACGTTCGCCGATGCAGAAGAAAGTCGCACGCGCGCCGGCGGCGTCGAGCAAATCGAGCACAGCCGGCGTAATGTCGGGATCAGGGCCATCGTCGATAGTGAGGGCGATTTCACCACGCCGTGCGGCCGCTTGCGGCAAGCACACCCAGTTAGGGCCAAGCAGGCGGCTGCGCGGCCACAAACCGGCGGCAGTCAAGGCGACATGGCTCAAGGCGACGGCACCCAATGCCACTGGCCACACATGCGGCCATAAAGCCAACGCACCCACGGCACCCACATGCGTCGCGCAGGCAGCCAGGATCAACGGCGTGGGGAACCAGCGGCGAGGAGAAAGCGGTACATCCATAGCGGCGCGATTGTAAACGGATGGCGCCGAAACGAAACCCAAAACAAGGGGCGGAAAAAGCAAGAAGCGAATAGGCCCTGCGATTCAGCGAAACAACTCGTCGGCCCGCGCCAGCGGCAAAAAAAAGCGGCAGGCATTCACACGCCCGCCGCGCCCTGTATAGCCTACCGCTTATTCCTTTTTCGGCGTGGGGTGGAACACCCCGGGTGCAGCGCCGCCATGCTCGGCACCGATATCCTGCTCGATTGGCGGCAACGAGTGCGCAATGCCTTTATGGCAGTCGATGCAGGTCTGGCCTTCCTCGAAACCGGTCTGGTGCATGCGATTTGAACGCCGCCCTTGAACCGAGTAATCGAAGTACTCGTAATTATGGCAGTTGCGGCATTCCCGCGAATCGTTGGCCTTCATCCGCCGCCATTCGTTCTGCGCGAGTTCGAGTCGTTTGGCGCCGAATTTTTCCGGCGTGTCGATCGAACCGAGCATCTTGTGCCACAACTCGTTCGAGGCCTTGATCTTGCGGATCATCTTCGGCCCCCATTCCTTCGGCACGTGGCAATCCGGACAGGTCGCGCGCACCCCGGTACGGTTCTGGTAGTGGATGGTGTTGCGGTACTCCTTGTAGACGTTGTCCTTCATCTCATGGCACGAGATGCAGAACTGTTCGGTATTGGTGAGTTCCAAAGCCCAGTTGAACCCCCCCCAAACCACGATGCCGGCGACGAAAAACAATATCAATGTCGCCCAGCTGGCGCGCTGCGGCAAAGACCGCAGGCCCTTCTTGTTATCGGTCATGACGTTCCCCGTTCAGTTGATCCTAACGCAAACCATCGGCACGCCGGAACGTATTTGCCACCAGCGGCGGGGCATCCGTTTGCGACACATGACACTGCGTGCAGAAGTAGCGGCGTGGCGAAATGTTGGAAAGCTCGCCACCGTCCCGGTCCTTGAAGTGCGTCAGGCTCACCTTGGTCGCCTTGGTTTCCTGGTAGCGACTCCAGGAATGACAGTCCATGCAGCGGTTGAAATTCTTCGATATTTCATAACCTTCCACCTTGTGCGGAATCAGCGGCGGCTGCTGCACGTAATCGCGCTGAATCGGCGCGCTGTCGGGCATCAACTTGTAGCTGCCGGGACTGGCTTCGGGGCTGGATACGTCGGTGCCGCGCAAACCGATTGGCTGCTGGGCGCTGGCAAGCGGGGCCGAGCCCAGCGCGGTAAGCAATGCAACGGCAAAACAGAGGGCTTTCTTGGTCATGACTCGCTCCTGTCGAATCGGGTCGAAATACGGAAAACGTCTTTACTGCACACATCGATGCAACGGCCGCAGGTCGTGCAGTCGGCATCGATGATCAAAGGATGTGATTGCCCGACTGCTTTCAACGCCGGGCGGATAACTTGGGGTTCAGGGCATATGGCAAAGCAGTCCATGCAATCGTTGCACGCGTTGCGCCGATGAGCGGAAACGCGCAGTAGTGCGCTACGCCCGAGCAGGGCATAAAAAGCGCCTTGTGGGCACAGGTGACCACACCAGCCGCGCGGCGCGATCAGCAGATCGTAGAGAAACACACCCAGCACGATGCCCCACGACAAGCCGAAACCGAAGATCAGCCCGCGATGGAACATCGACACCGGATTGACCCATTCCCACGCCAGACTGCCAGAAAGCGCCGCGGCCACGACGACGAAGCCAAGCAGCCAGTAGCGGGTGCTGCTCGCCGGCGCGCGTCCGCCCTTCAACCCCAAGCGCCTGCGCAGCCAGGAAGCGGCGTCGGTGACGAGATTGATTGGACAGACCCAGGCACAAAACAAGCGCCCGCCAAGTAGCAAATAAAACGCGAGCACAATGCCACCGCCGATCAACGCCTCGCGGTACGGCCAGTGCCCCGTTGCGATCGACTGAAGCAGCAAAAACGGATCGGTGAGCGGCAACACGCCCAGAATCAAGCTGGAACTGAGGTTGCCTTTGGCGATCCAAATCCCCAGCCACGGGCCGATCAGGAACAGGACCAAAATGCCGAATTGCGAGATACGCCGCGCCACCAGCCAGCGATGCGCGCGCCACCAGCCTTTTTCCGCCACGGCATCGGCACCGGGCCAAGCGATGACGTTGCTGCGCGGGGTGCGCTTACCGCCGTTGTCACCACCGGCTTGATCGGCCATTTGATCGGTTGCCACAGGCGTACTCATGGCTTCCACCCCGAATCAAGACCGCTGGGCTGCTGCTGCGTTGGCGATGGCGCCACCGGAGGCGCCGCATCCGGCGCCACGCGTGTGTCGCCATAGGCCTTGCCTTCCAATCCGCGCACGGGCAATTCCACTTGATCGCCGATCAGCGAGCCACCTGCAGCCTTCTTTTCCTCCCAACCGCGCAGGTAGTAATCGGCGCGCGAACCTTGGGCGAGTTTGATCGGAATGACCTTGATCGCCGCCTCGCCAGGCAGCACACAGGATTTTTCGCACTTTCCGCAACCGGTACAGTGCTCGGAATGCACCGTCGGCAACAGCATGGCGTGGCGGTCGGAACGCGGGTTGTGAATCTTTTCCAGCGTGATCGCTTTGTCGATGACCGGGCATACGCGGTAACACACGTCACAGCGCAAACCGAGGAAGTTGAGACAGGTTTCCTCGTCGATCAGTACCGCCAAACCCATGCGCGACTTACCGATGTCGGTCAGGCTGTGGTCGAGCGCGCCGGTGGGACAGGCGACGACGCACGGAATATCCTCGCACATTTCGCACGGGATATTGCGTGCCTCGAAATACGGCGTACCGGCCACTACCGAATCACCAAACTCACCCAGTTTCAGCGTGTCATAGGGGCAGTCGCGCACGCACAAACCACAACGCACGCAAGCGGCAAGAAAATCCGCCTCCGCCAACGCACCGGGCGGACGCAAGGCCGTAGCCGGCAAGGCTTTCGCCTGCCGGGCGTAGAGTCCTGCGCCCAACGCGAACAAACCCGCGCAACCGGCCGCACTCGCCGCATCCTTGAAGAAACGGCGACGCGATGCCGACGCGGCTGGCTTGTTGTCGCTCTGCTTGATTGTGCTCATATCCAACTGCCCGCCCAGCCGGGCCGCCTAGGCCGCCCGGTTGCGCTTTGTTTCTCCCTCTGTTCGATCAGGCTTTCACGACCTTTACCGCGCACTTCTTGAAGTCGGTTTCTTTCGAAATCGGGCAGGTCGCATCCAGCGTGAGCTTGTTGATGAGCCGGCTTTCATCGAAGAAAGGAACGAAAATCAAGCCCTTGGGTGGTTTGTTACGGCCGCGGGTTTCAATCCGGGCAACGATTTCGCCACGCCGCGATATAACCTTGACCGCCATACCGCGCTGCAAGCCGCGCTGAGTAGCGTCGTCCGGATGCATGAAGACCTGCGCCTCAGGCACAGAGCGGTGCAGTTCGGCCACCCGGCGCGTCATCGAACCGGTATGCCAGTGTTCCAGCACACGGCCCGTGCACAGCCACATGTCGTATTCCTTGTCCGGCATTTCCGGCGGATCCTGGTAGGGCAGCGCGAAGATCACCGCGCGCCCATCCTTGTGACCGTAGAACTTCACCCCTTCGCCGACCTTCACATAGGGATCGTAGCCTTCGCGGAAACGCCACAGCGTTTCCTTGCCGTCGACAACCGGCCAACGCAGGCCACGGGCCTTGTGATAGACATCGAAGTCGGTCAGATCGTGAGCGTGTCCGCGGCCAAAGCGGGCGTATTCCTCGAACAGCCCCTTTTGCAGATAAAAGCCGAGCAGCTTCGACTCATCGTTCGTGTAGCCTTTCCAGGCGTGGCCGTTGGCCGTCTCGAGGTCGGAAAGTGGGAACTTGTTGACCGCTCCGTTGGCAAAAAGCACGTCGTACAGCGTCTTGCCTTTCACCTCCGGTTTCTTCGCGATCAGCTCGGCCGGCCACACTTCCTCGATCTTGAAGCGCTTGGCAAACTCGACGTACTGCAACAGGTCGCTCTTGGATTCGCCCGGCGCGCTCACCTGCTGGCGCCAGAATTGGGTGCGACGCTCCGCGTTACCGTAGGCGCCTTCCTTTTCGGTCCACATCGCCGTCGGCAGGATAAGGTCGGCCGACAGCGCGGATACCGTCGGGTAGGCGTCGGAGACGACCACGAAGGCTTCCGGATTGCGCCAGCCCGGGTAAATCTCGTCGTTGATGTTGGGGCCGGCCTGCATGTTGTTGGTGGTGCTGGTCCAATAACATTTGAGCTTGCCGTCCTTCAACGCACGGCTTTGCGCCACGGCGTGCAGACCGATCTTGTCCGGCAGCGTACCTTCGGGCAGTTGCCACAGTTCTTCGCTGGCGGCACGGTGCGCCGGATTGGTCACAACCATGTCGGCGGGCAGACGGTGAGCGAACGTACCCACTTCACGCGCGGTGCCACACGCCGACGGCTGGCCGGTGAGCGAGAACGGGCCGTTGCCTGGCTCGCTGATCTTTCCGGTCAGGAGGTGAACGTTGTAGATCATGTTGTTCACCCAGGAGCCACGCGTGTGCTGGTTGAACCCCATGGTCCAGTAGGAGACGACCTTCTTGTTCGGATCAGCATACAGTTCGGCCAGACGCTGCAATTGCTCGGCCGGCACCCCGGAGAGCTTGGCCGTCTTCTCCAGGGTGTATTCGGAAACGAACTTGGCGAATTCATCAAAGGTGATCGGCGTGGCATCGTTGGGATTGCCCTTGGGCTTGCCGTCGGCGCCGGGGTAACCGTTGAACGTAGCCTCTTTTTCCAACGGGTGATTGGGGCGCAGGCCGAATCCGATATCGGTTTCGCCGCGCTTGAAGTTCACGTGCTTGCTGACGAAGTCCTGATTCACCCGTTTGGTCTGGATGATGTGGTTGCAGATGTAGTTCAGGATCGCCAGATCGGTCTGCGGCACGAACACCATGCCGCTGTCGGCCAATTCGTAGCAGCGGTGTTCGAAGGTGGACAGCACCTGCACTTCGCACTGCGGATGCGACAGGCGGCGGTCGGTGATGCGGCTCCACAGCACGGGGTGCATCTCGGCCATGTTTGAGCCCCACAGCACGAAGGCATCCGCGTTCTCGATGTCGTCGTAGCAGCCCATCGGCTCGTCGATACCGAAGGTACGCATGAAGCCGACCACGGCGGAAGCCATGCAGTGACGGGCATTGGGGTCGATGTTGTTGGTACGGAAGCCCGCCTTGAACAATTTGACGGCAGCGTAGCCTTCCCAGATCGTCCATTGGCCGGAGCCGAACATGGCAACGGCGTTGGGCCCGTCCTTCTTCATCGCGGCTTTCCATTTCTCCGCCATGATGTCGTAGGCCTGATCCCACGATATCGGGGTGAACTCGCCGTTCTTGTCGTACTTGCCGTTCTTCATCCGCAGCAACGGACGGGTCAAACGGTCGTTGCCGTACATGATCTTCGACAGGAAATAGCCCTTGATACAGTTCAGGCCCCGGTTCACCGGCGCATCCGGGTCGCCTTGGGTGGCGACGACACGCCCGCCCTGTACGCCCACGAGCACCGAACAGCCGGTGCCGCAGAACCGACAGGCGGCCTTGTCCCAACGCACCTTGGTGGGTCCGTCGTCCCCATTCTGTGCCTGCACTACCACCGGAATACCGATGCCGGCGGTCGCCGCCGCGGCACTGACCGCATTGGCTTTGATGAATTCGCGTCGATTCATGCTCATTTCATGCCTCCAGTAATTCGAGACCTTCGTCTGTGTATTCATAGGCGAGCGTGGTGCCAAGCACATTCTTGGTCAAACTCACCGCCAACATCGAATCCATCACCGAGTAACCGTCACCGTCCTCGATCAAAACGATCATGCGGCCCGTGTCGACCGATTCCCCGTGTACTTCGACACCGGGAATCACACCGAACGTGTCGCGCAGCTCGGCAAAATGCTCAGGCTTGGCTTGCACCACCAGACTGGCGATTTTCATGCATCTACCTCCAGGACAATCGCCCGTACCGGGCAAGGGGCGAAACAGGCGCCGCAACCGGTGCAGCGCGCGGCATCGAAAGACGGCTGCGCGACACCGCCCGGCCGAGGGCGGAAACGGATGGCGCCGGAGGGACAGGCTTCGCCGCATATCCGGCATTCGACGCCACGCGGCGCCAGGCAGGCTTCGCCAATCCGCGCGACCAGCGTCCAAGCCGGTGCGTCGGCCTCTTCCCGCCACAATGCGTGAGGTTGGCAACAGGAGGCACATTCGCCACAGAAGGTACATTCGCCGCGGGTGAAATCCACCGCGGGATAACCACCGCCTACTTTCGTCAGGATGCGGGTGGGACAGGCGTCGATACAGTCGCCACAGCGCGTGCAGCGCTCTATGAACAACGCCTCGGGCACAGCCCAGGGCGGTCGCGGGATGAACGTCGTCGAACGAGCGCGGCCGGACAAAAAACCACGGCGCTGCAACGACACCGATTCCATTAACTTTCCCCGCAAATAGTACCCTGCGTCATATTGGGGCTATAACCCGATTGCCGGCATTGATTCTCATCAAGGTGAGGCCAGATTTGAGCGAAATGAGCAGGACATAGCAATACGAATTAATAATAGTCCAATCATTCGATTTTATATACCAGCGCGCGATGAGCCGGCGACGCCAGCCAACGGCTCAGCAAACGATACAGATCGGCATCGAAAATACGCCGGCTTTGACGTAGCTGGACTTCGACAGCGGCGGCCTGATCCACCGAGGCAAGATGGCACCAATGGTCGAAAAGATGGAAGGCCTCGCGCCCGGACGCCTCGTTGCGCTCCTTCACCACAACCGCACCAGGCCACGGCCAGGGTTTGAGCCGCGCGGCACCGAGCGCGCCAAGGAGCCGGGTATCGTGCTGCGCCAGTGTTTCGCTGCCGGCACAAACGCCCGCGCAACGACCGGCCAGATGCGCGGAGCAAGGCCCGCTCCCGCCCTCCAGGCCCAAGCGACGTGGACACAAGCGATAAACGAGGGCCAATTCGCGCAGCAAAGCGTTCGCCTCGTCGCCGCTGCGGAACACGCCGTACACGTTTTCGTCCCAGGCAAGCGGATCGGTGCCGGCGAGCGGAACACGCTCAAAAATGGGTGGTCGCCGGCGGTTGGGCAATAAGCGCAGCGCGAATGCGTTACCGCCATGCGGCACGCGCTTACCCGATGGTTGCACGGTATTGACCAATTCCATTTCCAGCAGCAACGCACCCAGTTCGCCAGCGGTTTCGATCCAATCCAGGCGCCGCACTTTGCGCGCCAGTTCGGCATCCTTGCCGTGGGCCGTGGAAAAATACGCCTTGACGCGGCTGCGCAGGCTGGCGCTGCTGCCAATATGGAGTGGTATATCCGTGCGGTCGTTCTGCGGCGGTTCGTCGGTGGCGAAAAAAAGGTAAACCCCGGGCGCATCCGGCACGCCTTCGAGCACGCCTTCCGGCAAACCGGACGGCTGCGGCGGCACCTTCATCGCCCGCTTGACGGCGCGCGTCAGCACATCAGGCGCGAAGGTATCCCCGGCGAGACCGATGAATTGCAGCACCGCGTCGACATCGCCCATGGCACGGTGGCGCGCGGTACAGGTCAGGCCATGACGTTCGATCAGCGCATCGAGGCCATGACGGTGGTGCTCGGGATACAGCGCCCGCGACAGCTTCACCGTGCATAACACGGGCGCGTCAAAATCGCGGCCCATGCGGGCAAAGGCGTTCTTGATGAAACCGTAGTCGAAACGCGCGTTGTGAGCCACAAAAACGCAATCGTCGAGCAGCGTCGCCACCGTGTCTGCAATGTCGGCGAAAGACGGCGCGTCGGCGACCATCTCATCGGTAATGCCCACAAGATTCTGAATCAATGGCGGAATCGATACGCCCGGCGCAATCAGGCTTTCCCAACGCGCCACCACGGAACCATGTTCGACGCGCACGATGGCAATTTCGGTGAGGCGGTCACGCGCCGGATGCGCGCCGGTGCTTTCAACGTCGATGAACGCGAGCCGCTCAGGCAGGAACATGACTATGAATGGTCAATCTGCCCGTGGTTTGCGCCCAAGGTATTCGCGAAACGTACCGAAGGTGACAACGCAGCGAACCTCTTCGAAACCCGCGCGGCGCATCGCCTCCTGCACCCGTTCCGGCTGCACCGCGGCCTGGATCGTATCTCCGTAATAACGCCACAGCAGCGACACATCCGGACTGCAGCGCGCCAAACGCGCCAGCAGAGGTACCACGGTACGCAAATAACAGCGCAGCAGGAACTGGCCCAACGCACCGTGCGGACGAGAAATCTCCATCACGCAAACCCGGCCGCCGGGTCGCAACACACGCAGGTATTCGCCAAAGGTACGATCGAGATCGGCCACGTGGCGCAGCGCATAACCCATGGAAACGAAATCGACGTGCGCATCCGGCAACGGGATCGACTCGGCGTAAGCCTCGATGGTTTCGACATCGAGCTTTTTCTGCAGCTCGGCCAGCATGCCCGGTGAAGGGTCGAGTGCAATCAGCCGTCCATCGGAACCGACGATGCGCGCGGCCTCGCGCGCCACCAGCCCGGTACCGGCAGCCACGTCGAGCACCGTCATGCCCGCTGCGAGTCCGCTGCGTTTCAACACCCAGCGCCGGTACCACGGACCGGTGCCAAGCGCGGTAATCGCCTCGGCACGCTCATAGCCGGCTGCAGCGCGGTCGAACAACGTGCGCGTGACCTGCCGGCGTTCTTCTTCGGTGGCGAAATAGCGCTGTAACTGAGCGTCGGCTTGGAGTGGACGGGCGTCGCGAACGGAATCGGTCATTGGAACAGGCGGAAACAGCCGAAGCGGGCTACAGGAAGCAGACCGCGCGGAAACCGCGACAGGCGCATCGCCTGTTCGCGACGGTTCGGTTCGGAGGAAGCGATTACCCGTAGTAATAGGGCTTAACCGGCACTTTGGCTTCTTGATGGCGCTGCTGCGTTTGCAGATCCTGCGGCTTATCCCACCACAGGGCGCGGCCTTTTTGCTGCTCGGTGATTTCTTGCGGATGCTTTTGCAGCCATTCGCGCATGAATCGGGTGTGTTCGGATTCGTACATCGCCATGGTTATAGAGGCCTCGTGCGGGAAACACGCGCGATTCTAGCAGCATGAGCGAAGCGGTGCGGGCAATGCGCCACTCAACTGGCACGACCGTCGGCCTTGACCCGGCCGATGCGCACGACTTCGGGCACGCGACGCACACCGCGCATGACCCGCGCAAGATGCATGCGGTCGCGCACTTGCAGCGTCAATGTAAGTCCGGTGTAGGCGCCCTGTTCGTTGTCCATGCCGACGTTTTGAATGTTGCACTCTTCCTCGGAAATCGCACTGGCAACCTTGGCAAGCACACCGCGAACATTCTGGGTCAGCACGCGAACGGTAACGTCGAACAGACGATCGTCGCCCGGCTCCCACTCGACGTCGACCCAGCGCCCACGATCGCCGCGCAGCTTGGCCACGACCACCGGGCAGTCGTGCAAATGCACTTCCAGGCCTTGTCCCTTGCGGATCGTGCCGATGATCGGATCGCCCGGAATCGGATGGCAACAACGCGCGAGTTGAACCGCGATACCTTCGCTGCCGCGAATCATGATGGCACCGGCGGACTTGGGCTTGACCACGTCCGGCCGGCCCGACTCCTGATCCTGCGCCTGTGACAGGCGCCGCGCGACGATCACCGGCAAACGTTTGCCCAAACCGATATCGGCGAAAATATCGCGCTTGCCACGTACGCCGCGGTCACGCAGGAAACGCTCCCAGGCGAAGGCCGACAACTGCCCCAGGGTCAGACCGTGCGGACGCAATGCCTGGTTGAGCAGGCGCTCGCCCAACGCAACCGCTTCGTCCTGCTGCGCGGTCTTGAGAAAATGGCGGATCTGCGACCGTGCCTTACCAGTGCGTGCGTAGGACAACCAAGCCGGGTTCGGGTTGGCGTGAGCGGCAGTGATGATCTCGACCTGATCGCCATTCTGCAACTCGGTGCGCAGCGGCATGAGATCGCCATTGACGCGGCAGGCCACGCAACGGTTGCCGATATCGGTATGCACGGCGTAAGCGAAATCGACCGGCGTCGAACCTTTGGGCATGGAGAAAATCTTGCCCTTGGGCGAGAACACGTAAACCTCGCTGGGAAAGAGGTCGATTTTGACGTGTTCGAGAAACTCCGTGGCCTCGCCCGAGGTGGATTGTAGTTCCAGCAAGGATTGCAACCACGAATGGGTCTTTTGCTGGAGTTCGGTGAGCGTCTTTTCGTCTTCTTTATACAGCCAGTGCGATGCCACGCCGGCTTCGGCGATGTGGTGCATCTCACGCGTACGGATCTGTACCTCGACGGGCGTGCCGAACGGCCCGATCAGCGTGGTGTGCAGCGACTGATAGCCGTTGCCCTTCGGAATCGCCAGATAATCCTTGAACTTGCCCGGCACGGGCTTGTACATCGAATGCAAGGCACCCAGGGCCAGATAGCAGCCTTGCACGTCGCGCACAATGACGCGGAAACCGTAGATATCCAGCACCTGTGAAAAAGTGAGGTGCTTATCCACCATCTTGCGGTAGATGCCGTACAGGTGTTTTTCACGCCCCTGCACTTCGGCCAGGATGCCCCATTGCGGCAGGCGTTCTTCAAGCGCCGCCAGCACCCGCCCCACCACTTCGCGGCGGTTGCCTCGTGCAGCCTTGATGGCCTTCGACAGCACGCGATAACGCAACGGGTACTTGTGCTCGAAGGAGAGCTCCTGCAACTCCCGGTACAGGTTGTTGAGACCAAGGCGGTTGGCGATCGGAGCGTAGATTTCCAGCGTTTCGCTGGCGATGCGGCGGCGCTTGGCCGGGCGCACGCAGTCGAGCGTACGCATGTTGTGCAGACGATCGGCAAGCTTGACCAGGATGACCCGCAGATCGCTCGCCATCGCCAGCAGCATTTTGCGGAAATTCTCCGCCTGCGCCTCGGCGTGGGAACGGAATTCGATCTTGTCGAGCTTGGACAAGCCATCGACCAGTTCCGCCGCCGCCTTGCCGAAACGTTCGGCAAGTTCCTGCTTGGAAATATGGGTGTCCTCCATCACATCGTGGAGGAGCGCGGCGATCAGCGCCTGTGCGTCGAGATTCCAGTCGGCGATGATATCGGCCACCGCGACCGGGTGCGTGATGTAAGGCTCGCCGCTGATGCGAAGCTGGCCCTCGTGGGCAGCGGCCGAAAAACGGTAGGCGATCTCGACGCGGCTGAGGTCTTCCGGCCGCATATAAGCGGCAAGCTTGTTTTTCAGCCGCTCGAAACCACTCTGAGCATCGCTGACTTGCAGACTGCCCGCAGAAAAAGGATCGGAGGGCAATGGAGAGGCTGAAGCGGCGTGCATCGCGCGAACCTCTCCCCCGCGGCCGATCAGGCCTGCCCGCGGTTGAGCATCTCAAGCCCCACCTTGCCGGCGGCAACTTCGCGCAACGCGATCACCGTGGGCTTGTCGCGGTCGTGAGGATCGAGTTCGATCTGCGGGGTACCACCAGCAGTCAACTGGCGCGCGCGGTAGGTCGCCGCCAGGGTGAGCTGGAAGCGGTTCGGAATCCTCTTGAGACAATCTTCAACGGTAATACGGGCCATGGGTCAATCCTGTTCAAGAAAAGCAAAATACTGCGGCCGCCGCGAACGCTGATTCTTGTAGCGCAGACGAACCGCGCGCACGACACCGACAAGGTCTTCGAGCGCGGCAGGTAGTTCGTCGTTCAGTATAACGTAGTCGAACTCGCCCACATGACGCATCTCGCCGCGTGCCGCCAGCAGCCGGCGATCGATGACATCGTCGCTGTCTGTACCGCGTTTGCGCAGGCGGCTTTCCAGTTCCTCGAGCGACGGCGGCAAAATGAAAACGGACATCGCCTCGGGAAAAAGCTTGCGCACCTGCTGCGCACCCTGCCAATCGATTTCCAGCAGAGTATCGCGGCCAGCCGCGACCTGCTCTTTCAACCAGACCTTGGAAGTAGCGTAATAGTTGCCATGAACTTCCGCCCATTCGAGAAATTCGCCACGGTCGCGCAAGGAGCGGAAGGTATAAACGTCGACGAAATTGTATTCACGCCCATTCTTTTCGCCGGAGCGCGGCTCACGCGTGGTGTAGGACACAGACAACTGTACCTGCGGATCGCGCTCGAGCAGACCGCGAACCAAGGTGGTTTTACCCGCACCGGAAGGCGCGGTAACAATAATGAGCGTTCCTGGCATATCGAATTTCACTCGATGTTCTGCACCTGAAGCGCGAAACGCGCTGCAAGCGGTTGATTTTCATGATCTATATGGGGTGCCGGCCTGCACTTCCCCCACGATTTACCCCACACGATACCTGGGCTGGTAGGAGATGGCGTGACACGGTGACAGGCGGGTGGCGTACGCATGATCGGGAGAAGTTTAGCAGTCAGTCTGTGCAAAGAAACAGTCACGCAGCTAGCGATACGGTTGGTTGTGGCTTGGATTTCCACGCACAAGATGTTCATCCAGCAACGGCACACTTACGACGGCCAGTGCAAAGTGGCAGACCTGAGCAGCATGCACGGACTGCGGCATCGTTATGCACAGATGCGCTACGAGGCATTGACGGAAAGGAAGGTACCGACAGCGGGCCGTCTACGCGTGAATTGAGCGCCGAGCAGCGCACCCTGGATGCGTATAGGTGCGGCAGCTTTGGGTGGAACCTGACTGGTCCGCACACGGGCGATTTCTTCTACGGAATGAGTGCCTTGACCAATGCCCGCTCAACGTGGTCTTGATATTCTCCCTGTACTTCGGCGAGTCGTTGCAAGAGCTTTGAGCGAAATGATGGCAACAGAGAAGAAGATTCGATCTCGACCTCTGCCAGCGAGTGCAGCCCATTATCCCATGACAGATCCATATCGACGACGACAGCGATTTGTCGCACCACCTCTGGCAAGGGCAGAGACATGTCTCCTCCGAGGCAGGAGAGCAGCAATGGTGGTGGGTTATTTTCCTTCTCCTGGGCCGCTTCAAAGACAGAATCGAGCAGGCGTGCGCCATAGACTTCCAGGGGGGAAAGGTCCGCATCCAGGATTGCTAGGTTTTGAACGTCGGGCAGAGCGTCCAATGCATGACGAATGGGTGCACCTGAGGTCAACCCCATCGGGATGGCAAGCATTCCACTGGTTTCGCAGTTCATGCGAATCAGAACCTGCGCATACTGTCGAGCACAGTTCCCTTTCAAGATCAAGAGCGCCCCTGAGTCCAGGGTCAGGGCACACAATTCGGCCAGGACAATCGCCTGGCGAGCGTTCAAGCCCAGCGCCATCAAACGGGTCTTTACTTCGGAGGGTGGCAACGTTTCCTTGATGGCCCACGACTCGATGAGGGTGGTGACCGCCGGAACAGGCACTGAGGGCTCCACCACTCGATGGGTATGGTTATCCGTCAGCATTCGGAATATCTCGGCATTGGCCAACGTCGTCATGCCATCATGAATCGCTTTGGAAAAAGCGTCTTTGACCATGGATGCAGCGGCATCGGCCAGTTTCTTGTTCTGACGTTCCTGTTCTTTGCCTTCTTTTACGAGTTCCGTCTTTTTGTGCTTCAAGACCTCGATTTCGGCTTGGAGTCCCGAGTGCTCGCTTCGCCACTGCGCGTGCTCCGCGTCGATCAACTGCTGTACGCGAAGCCGAACCTCTTCTCGTGCCTTGAGCAAGTCCAAAACGGTTTCGAGGTCGTCACCGTCGAGCACGACGTGCTCCAGTACGGAAACCGCGCGTTGGACACGAAATCCATGTTCCCCCGTCGAAGCGTCCCGCAGCAGGTCGATTAACTCTCGTTTCTGTGCCTTGCTGAGCGTTACTTTCTGCTCCGCCTCCAAGTTTTTCAGGATCTTTTTGAACGCGGTATCCAGTGTGGAAAGATCCAGATGCGAGGCCGGATGCTTGGACAAATCAAGACAACACTCACGCCCTTCGATCAGCCAGGTTTCTAGCGAACTCCAGGCCTGCCAAGCTTGGTCATAGGCCTCATCTCGACTGAGGTCAACCGCTTTGAATGATGCCACGGCAATACCATCCGATAACAGAAAAATCATCTGCTGATTTGTCGATAGATGTTCCGAAGCAGCCAACGTCTTGATGCGTTCGCGCACTTTATCGGGATCGGTGCTGGGGACAGAGATGCGGCGAGTTTCAAAAACAGGGCCGAGTTCGGACTCCATGTGGAAACGAATTTTTCCCGAGGTATTTTCCTTTTCTGCAACCCGCCAATGGATGAGATCTCGGGGCTTGAGAGGGAGACGCAATTCCGAACGATACGTCATGACATCACCACTCTCGGGGAACAAAGCAGCCCGATCGTCCTGGCCCAGCAGATGAAATTGTTTGTCCAATTTCAACGCCAAAGGCCGCACGAAGACGGCTCCCGCTTCTGATATATTGGTACAGATACCAATGATCGTGTGACTGTCGGCCTTGGGATGCTCCATCAACTGCTGAGGAATGTACAGTTGAATCCCACTTGAAGAAGATGGAGCGCCACGCTGGTGACGGACGCGGCCCAATGCGTTCCTGATAAGCTCCACTTCTGGACCACTAGGATCCAATAGTTCCAATTGCTTGCCAGCGGCCTCAATGTTACCGCCTCGTATGTACAACAATGCCTCTACCAGTGTTTGCGTGGCTGTCGAAAAAGCCTCTAGGGCGTTGTCGATAGCGCTCTTATCGTTGGCAATGAGCGCTGCGATCAATTCCGATAGTTGATAGCTCTGAGGGGTTAAGGTCTCCGAAATGGGCTCATCCTCTTGAGAGACCATTTCATTCTGTTGAGGCTCAGTATCAACCGGTACCAAATTGGATGCTACGCTGTCATGGGGCGTTGGTGGTGCACCCGGTGCACGCCGAAGGAAAGAAAGCAGTTCCCGATCGGGTGTCTCTTCGAATAAATAGATAAGGGCGGAACGCGCAACCAATTGCATTTCGGTTGCGGAGAGGCTTTCGTTTTGATCGTAGAGTTCCAGATAGGTCAAGACATCGGCCGGAGGCATTGGATCGCTCAAGGTGATGTTCTTCTGGAACCAGTCGCGCAGCGTGTCGTTGGTTTTGGGCGGAAGCCGTTCGCAAATGGCGCGAATCCTCTCCGTGTTTCCTTGGGGAAGGTTTTGCACACCACGCGCGCCCTTGTGAATCAATGGCACTCTTGACTCTACAAAGAATTTCCTGAGTTCGCCTGTATGAGTCCCTCGATTCAGCAGGAACGCCAGCTTTTTCCTATTCACATCAAGAAAGGCCACGATCTACCTCAATGAGAAATGCGGACAACATGAGGGGGAGAAGGGCTTGCACGCCATTTCCGGCAGCCCAGTGGAGCAGTTGCTCCTTGGTACGCACCGAATCCAAACGCCTCCAAGCGAGTGGTCCGGCCATGCCGACGACCAGATTTTCGAAACGGGCATACCACAGCAGACGGTGTTTTTCTTCCGTGATGCAAACGCTCGTGAAAACTCGGCCAAAGGCGCCGCAATCCAAGCTCAGCAAAGGACCGTCGAGTGCATGCTCACGATGTTCGGAGCATGGCCGCAAGGGCAATAGATTGATCCTCACGCGTTGCCATAGGCGCTCTGTAGGTACCTGTATTGCTATTCTCCCCGTGTGATGCGCAAGTTCATTGGCTTGCGTGGTATGCAAACCAGCGAACTCTTGATCCGACGACAAGACCACGCCTTTCGGCTCGATAAGTTCGGTATCCTCGAACCGCAATTGTTGATAAGCGCTCCCTGGCAGCCCAACTAAGGCCTCGCCCTTTTGCGATGCCAGGTTAATGGCGTAGAGGTCTTTCCCCAGCGTCGTTACCTCCGCGCCACCGGTTTCCAGTGCTCTGTATATCGGCGGTCCAGCATTGGAGCGAACAATCAATTGGCATACCGTTGTTGCGTGAATGCGCGTACCATCGGGATCGAGTCGATTTGGTGGTGGCCAGAGCAAATCGATCTTGGGCCGCGCGGGTACGATCTCTCGTTCCAGATAGGCACGCAGTTCGGCAACGTCGTGCGTACGTGTCTCTGCAACATCACGGAGCCGAAGCCGATAGGCCGTCCAATTGCGCTCCGTGCGCGTCTGGAGGATCTCCAACGCATCTGGGTGGGGAAGCGGCAAACATCGCTGCGTCACGAGGACATAAGTCTCACCCAACTCCAGAGGCACAACGCGCGCTTCGAGCACCCCACCATCGACATGTGCCCGGAAGAAATTCCCCGTTAGGCGAAATTGCTGAAGCACATCTTTCAGCCGAATTTCGATCGCCGGGTCTCGTGGAGAGGCTTCGACGCTGGCTGGAGGCTCTTGTAACGCCACTTGGGCAAAGTAGGCTTTGGCGAGGAGTTCGCCAGGAAAGCGCTGCTGTCCCAACGGAGAATGGAGGCGCAGCGTCGATGCGTAACCCACCGGCAACCGTGGCAAGCGTAGCCACAGGCTGACGGGGATGGGCCTGTCATCCCGCCATATCAGTGCCGGCGCCTCCAAATAAGAAACTGCGGTAGCGAAATGGAACCCAGTGCTTGCGTTCCCTGTTATGCCGACCGAAGCGGCTCCCACACTTGGGTGGTACAACTCACAGGCTTGGTTCGAGTTGCCGCTGAAATGTGCGAAATACGCTCGCCGCACGTGGCCGTTACGGTGATGAACCCGTGCTTTGCAAACGGGGCAACGAAGTCCATCTCGCTCGGCGTGCTGGCTTCCTGCCCTGATGTGTTCACCACTGGAATCAATGGCCCAGTCCATGTGCCAGCACTCTCAAGGGTTGGACGGTCACAGGCTTGTCGTGAATGGCGGCCAGAAGATCGGCTACGCGCCAATCCAAATAACGCTGATCTCGTTCAGACCGCGGAACGAGCCAGCGCTCTCGCGCTGCGGCCCCCACCTCGCGGACTGTTGGCAGCCCGCCGTAGAGAACCCGCGTGTTGTCGCCGCGCAGCACCGCCTCGGCGTTCTGGGCGATCTTGGCGATGAATACCTCCCGAACGAGTCCATGGCGAACTAGGTTGGGGTCCATGCCGAGTCGATCCAGAGCTCGGCGGATGACGCGCAGGCGCCAGTTTGGTCCAGAACCAAAACTGAATGCGCGGGCATAACCATCATTCAGATGTTCGAGGTACTGGCGCAATTCATCGAAGAGCTTCCCGGAAAAATGGAAGTGCCCCCAGCCGGAGGTGTAGCCGATGGGTTCGAAAATCTTGCGTCCAGACAATTGCAGACGGTTGTACAGGGAGGATCGCCCGAAAGCTGAGGTGGTTGTCACCGCGAGCAAACGGGGCTTTTTCTTCTTTTGAGAAATGAGACCGACCGAATCGCCATAACGCGCATGGAAGGCATCGACCACCTCGCGTGTGCGGACCAAGGAGGCCACCAATTTGCCGCCCAGTAAATGACTGTAGGGGGGCAGCGCGCCTAGCACGTAGGCATCCATCAGATTCACCAGCGACTCGGAGCGTCGATGATGGTCCCAGCCGATAAAGGCATCGCGCGCGGCCTGATTGAAGACCGCGTCCCCCAAGGCAAAAATGCCCATCAGCTTTTGATGACCTCGGTCCCAGACCAGAAATCTCAATCGACGTCCGTAGCCCTCCGAGACAGGGATTTGCCAATAAAGCGTGGCCATGCGGAACAAGTCTGATTGCCATGTCCCCCCTTTGACCAGTTCCAACTCAGGGACGATGGCCGATGGCACGATAGATGCCCCATCCGCAAACCATTTCACCAACTTGGCTTCGTGCTTGCTTAGCCAAGCACGGTTCGCCGCCAGTTTCTGCTCACGCTGCCCTTGATGAAACCGGCGGTAAGCCTCCTTATCCAAACTTGGTGGCTGCAAGCGCCCCTGCTCATCACGATCGAACCCCAAGCTCTTGAGATGCCTTCGCACCAGGCGTTTCAAACGAGCTTCCCTGACGGCAAGAGGGATGACCTTTCCCTTTTTCATATCAATTCAATTCTGCGAAGGCACTCGGTAGGTCCCTGGCTAGTTCATAGGGGGTGAAGGTCAAGACGGTCATGCCGTCGTGCTGAGTTTTCGGCATGCACGCGCGCAGGGAAGGACACGCAGCGATTCGGAAGCGCTTTCCCTGGTGGGTCAGTAAAAACTGTTGGTCGTCGATCTGAGGCTCCCAACCCGCCAGTTTGACCATTTCGGCCAGCGGCGCCAACACCCGTATCTGCTGTTCGAAGGGAAAGTCCGCAGGGACCTCTCCGAACTCAATGTATTGCGCCAGTTCCAGCCCAAGTTGGCGATCCAGGTTGGCATGCTTGAAGCGGTTGCCGTAGTGCCGCAGGCAGTTTTCGCAGGAAGTGGCGCAACTACACTGGGACAACAATTGCTTGGCTTGCGCGAAGATTTCGCTGAAGGACTGTCCTGCTTGCAAGGCATAGCCGGCACCGCCGGACAGAATGTCGTAAATGAAGATGTCCGCGAAGTCGGAGGCACCATCATTTCCGAAGCGATACCCTGCGCTGACTTCGTGCGGATCGATATCGAGCACGCGACCAATGGACAGGGTCAGCGCCTCGCATAGTGTCTGCAAGGCATCTTCCATGGGTTTGCGCTGCCGTCTGGAGAGCAAATCGAATCTCAATGGCGATGCCAGCTTGATACGTAGCAGCAAGATGTCCGAGGTGAAGGCATAGCCTAGGAAGACACGCTGGAATGCTCCCTCGCAACGCTGTGGCAGGGGTTGCCCACTGGCTTGGATGTAGTAATCCCGAGCATGCGGCCCTTCCTGTTCCCCTTCAGCGAGGACTTTGCCGCACTGGCAACAGACACGGAAACCAACCTCATCCGAGTCTGGATCACCTTCATTGACGACGATCAGTTTCTGTTGGCGGCGCGGCACCAATCCTGCTTTCCGCCCAAATGGCACGGTCTGCAAGCGTAGGTCCTCATCGGGCAACGGCAGTTGCGCTTGGGTGACCTGGCTAAAGACCTGCTCATCGTCAAACTCATTGATTTCACACTTGCCCCGAGGGAAAACGGTTTCCGGCCGGATCACAGTCATGGTGCGCAGCGACTCGGCACCGCATTGAGGGCAAGTGGTGGCACCATCGTCACCCGCAATGAACCCGGCGGTGAAGGAGCACTGCGTGCAATGGCGATAGACCCGTGCCCGATCGAACAGCGCAGTCGCTTTATTGATTTCCGTATTCGGGCCGGAGGCTGTGACGGTGCCGATGCGATAGGTCTTCTTGTTCAGGACCACAAGCCGGCCCGGAGCGTATTCGGAGAGTGCGATGTTCAAGCTTTGCTGTGCCTGTTCGGCGATGCGAAAACCTTTCCGCCCACTAGGTGCCCATTCTTGAATCTGGAGTGAGCAAAGGTCGGTCGGAAAAGCGTAGGACGGCAGTAGCCCATGCGCGAACAGAAACTCGATCAAGCTCGCCTCCAAGCCTTCCTGCGTGTTCGGTTCACGTGCTTCGAGTGCTGCGATCATGGCCTCGGCCACGGTGGCCGCATCCTGTCCTGGGGGTAGCCATGCTTGAGCCCGCTTAAGCGACTGTCGCCCGGCCTCGGACGTGCGTACCCAGTGTTGGAAGGCCGTGAAGCTGGTGGGCGCCGTGGCCGTCTTGAAGAAGGTCCAAGTGTCACCCAACACCGTAAAGATGTCCGCTGTTCCCGAACCACCCGCCAGAGGCCGAAAGAAATCTTGCAACAACTGCGCGAGCACATGCCGATCCGCGATACGGGCATTGTTCGTGTCCAGAACTGGGCGAGGCGGATCTCCCGCCAGCATCCTGTCGGGATTGAGAAAATAGAACGAATCGTGCGCCCCTGATTGCGCGTAAGTTACGACAGTAGAAACCGCCGATCCGCGCCGGCCCGCACGCCCCGCGCGCTGCTGGTAGTTCTGTCGCATGGGCGGTACGTTTCGCATCGACACTGCGATCAAGGAGCCGATATCGATGCCAACCTCCATGGTCGTGGTGCAACTTAGTACATCGACGGCCCGTTCGCCAATGCGCAAGATGTCGCGGAACTGGCGTTCGAACACTTCGGTGGTGGGCGACGGCGTATTGGCGTCCTTATAGGAAAGTTGGGCGCTGTGTTCTTGCACATCCACACTCATCGGCGGCTGACTACCGGAAAGCGCACGAGCTACCGGATCGCGCCAGAAGCCTTTGCGCGCGCGCAAGTAATGGGTCGCGTCGGGATCGACTAAGGTGATGTCCGGCCGTGTGCAGTTCGGGCAATGACCGAGGATCGGCAGCGCAGAAATGGTCTTGCAATGCTCGCATTGAACCCAGCGTGCGTTCAAAGCGGCACGCAGAATCACATGCGATGGTCGCAAATACACCGAACCATCTGGCTTCACCTCGCAGAGATTGTGTGCCAGGCATTCGGTCAAGGCATCGACATTGACGCCTTGGGTGGCGAGGAAGGTCCGTTGCTCCTTGGAAAACCCATCCTTGGCCGCCATTGGCCTCAGGGGATAGCGCGAAGCCTGTGCCCGCACCCCTTCAGCAAGGTCTCTACCAAAGGCGAAGCGTGCCAAGAGCCGCTGAATCCAAGCCACGGCCATTGCATCGACGGCCTCGGGTGGCAAGGCCTTGAACTCTGCATGAAGCCTGGCACGAGCGTTTTTGCTGGGAGCGGCATAACCCAAGCTCAGCGCACTGATCGAATAGAAAGGCGTACCCAACTGTTTGAGGAGGATGGCCCAGAAACTCGGTGGTGGGCTTTGCGGATCATCCAGTGCAGACGCTAAGTCGCTGGTGTGGAAATTCTGAAAGTCCCGTAGATGCTCTTCGACACGGTGGCGGTCGTCTCCATCGAAAAAGCGCAGATGGTGCTCGTCCAGACATTTCAAGAACGCCACATACAGGTGTTCGTTCAAGCGCGGCTCTTTGCCAATGTCCTGGAGCGCCTGGGCCGCCATGAACAAGGTCTGCCGAAATACATCGAGTTCGATCTCTCTGGGAATATCCCGCGCCAAGCGCGCTGCCTTCTGACGACCGTCCGAGAACACGATGGTTTTGCGTCCTCCATTGGGTGCCTGTGCGGTAGGCATCTTGGTGACAGGCTGGTTGGCGATCTGCGCCCTGATGAGGTGAGCGAATGGTGCTTCGCCCTTGGTCGCCAAGTCCATGGCCAGCGGTGCTTCCGGTCTGGTCCGTTGGCCACAGGCCGGACAGTCGCCTCCCAGACTCATGACGGTTCTGCCACGTTCCCGTGTGGGTGTATCCGGACGCAAGAGGGCGAGGTAATCGCCTCTTTCAGCGCCTGCCGGTTTCTGTGCCACCAACCGACCTGTTCGCGTATGCAACCAAACCACGCAGCCCGATGTCGATTCGATCTCGGATTCCGGAAGCACATAGAACTGCGCCTCTAGCAATTGGGTATCCGTCCAGGCACCATTAGAAGGTTGGTGCCAAAGAAACTCGTCCCCTGGCCGCATGTAAGCACGCAAATAAGCGGCACCGCACGACCGATGCGTCAGTAGTTCATAGACCCGCGCACCACAGTCGCATTGCAAGCGCTCCGTGGGATGCATCCGCCCGAGTAGTTTGGGCTTTGCCGGGTCATGGGTTCCGCACTCGATATTGGTGCAGACATACAGTCCGGGCAGGCCGCGAAAGAACAGGTGCGAACGAATCGGACAGAAGGGGCGGCCTTTTTGTTGATCTTTCGCGAAAGCCATAAGGGCCAGAAGAGCCTCCAAGGCTGTTTCTCGGCCTTCTGTGTTGAGGAACGCCAACTCGCCGCAAGCCTTCAGCGTGGCGGGCGATTCAGTAAGTCGTTGTGCAACTAGAGAGGCGACGGGAAGTTTCTCAAGAAGATCGAATACGAATTGCTGCAAATCCTCGCGCTGAGGGCGAGGAGCATCCAGTCGGACCTGCAAGGTCTGCGCAAGCGTCGTGAGCGCGGTCTTCGCCTTGGTGACATCGCCCGTCAGATCCACCAATGGCGCGTAATCGAATTGCGCGAGGGCTCTTTGAGTCTTCGCATCCGCCTTGGCGCCTGCGGGCCGAGGATCGCGTTCCCCAGTAATCAACTCAAACTGGACCGAAGTTCCCCCAGTCAGCTTTGCGGCAAACTCCTTAACCTCCGCTTTTGCCTGCTCCGAGGCACCTAGGCTCGCGCTGGTGAGAATGAAGCGAATGCGCTCGCGGGAGATACCCAGGCGTGACTGAAGGCGGCGCAGCAAATAAGCCACCTCCGCACCGCCGGAGCCTCGATACATGTGCGCCTCGTCAAGAACGACGGTCAAGACATTGGTCGGATCCGCCATCAGCCACTGGGCTGTTTTCTCGAAAATGGGTGCTTCGATCGGGCGAAGCATCATGTATTCGAGCATCGAGTAGTTGGTGACCAGCAGATCCGGTGCGGTTTCCTGCATCTCATGGCGTGTGATCAGTTCGACGTCTGATGCATCGGTTCTCAACTGATTCGTAAGGAAGCGCTCCAGGTCTTTGGCAGGCCACTTCCCTTCCACTTGTAGGCGCTCACGATATTCTTCCGCCATACCATCGAAGTAGAGTTGGGTCAGTTCTGCTTCCACGCGCTCCTTGTCTTTCTTCGTGCTACGACTGCCTGGATAGGGCGAGCGGCTTGTGTACATGCCGAAACGCGCATGGCGCTCGTTGTCGCCCCGTAGCGCTTGCTTGACCACATTGCTGCCAAACAGCCGCCGCAGGCGCCCCAACTGGTCATTAACCAAGGCATTCATGGGGTACAACAGTAGGGCACGTATCCCTGGCATCTTCCAACTTGCTGGCCGTTGGGCGGACTCGATCGCCAAGCGGGACAGAATCGGCATCAAAAAACTCTCGGTCTTGCCCGAGCCAGTACCCGTGGCAACGATCAAGTCTTTCCCGCGCAGGAAATGCTCAACCGCTTTGCACTGGTGGGCGTATGCCCTTTTGGGAATCCCCGTACGCGAGTCCTTCGCCGCGTACTCCAAGATCGCTTGGGCTTCGCCGGGAATATCTAGCTTCGAGTAGTCCAGACCCTGGGCGTATTGCGGTGTTGCTTCGAGCCGCGGCTCCTGATACGTGTTGCCGACTTCTTTCAGGATGTGGTCGCGTTCGCTGATCAGCCACTCGTCCCAGATGTGGTACTGGGCTCTGAGGTATTGATGGAAGGTGTCTAGCAGTGCCTCGTGAACAGACTGCACCGAGTAGCTTTGGTGGATCATTTGTCAGTTTCCAAGATACATCCCAGTTCCATCAGGCGCCCGATGAGCGCAGGCGCGAGTTGTGGCGCAAGGTGAAAGGTCCGGCGACTGCTTTGACGGACGATGCGTCGAGAGAGCAGTAGCGCGAGGCGGTATTCTTCGATCGGCAGATGTTCCGCGATGCTCACCTCGACGCTTTCGGATCCATGGCGGATATCGATCACCACAGGCATGCCCGCATCATGGGCCAACGCAAACAGCAGCCGTGGAATCGATTGCTCAATAGCGGCTTCGGAAATCACCCGACCTGAACGGAGTTCAGCGGAAAAGTAGCGGTAAATGCCGAAATGTTTCTGCCTGCATAGCGCAATTGGTTCGCCAGCAAGCGACACCGGATGAGAGTCCCAGAGGAATCGCCGCCTCGTCGCGGAACGCACAGCGGCACCTCCCGTAAAACTCAGGTACTCGATCTCGGCTTGGCTAATCGTAGGGCTCGCTTGACGTTGATGATGTTGAAAAAAGGCGGTGACATGTGAGCCGACAGGGACTGGCGGAACACCCATCCATGCTTCCATATCCTGACGCGGAAACCGTGCGGCGACCTCCGGGGTGAGTAACCGACAAAGGCCATCATTCGTGACATCGCCCAGGAAGCCAAATGCCGAGGGAAGCGCACCGATGAACACCGCGTGGCCTTCGATCTCAATCACTCGGAACGGGGCAGACACCCAATAGCCGCCTGATAGAGCTTCAGCCTCGCGCAACAGACTGAGCAACTTCAACCCCACTCGGTACAAAGCAGGTGCCCCGAGTCTGTCGAATGCATGTCGGACCCGTGAGGCATGAACCTCTGTACCATGCTCCTTGGTGGAAGCTGAAAGACCGTACAGAACGCCTCGCAGGAACTCCAGCAGCGCCATCCGATCCTGCTCAGACGGGGCCTGCAACCATGTCAGTGGCAGTGACTGCTGATAGCCTGTGTGACAGTACATCCCTTCTCCCTGGATGTCCTATTTCTATTGGGTACCCATTGCGGGAACCGATGTTATTGCATTGAAATTTCCCAGCATTCTATAGAGCGGACAGGCATAAGCATGCCAGATTCACCGGGAAAAACTCTTGTCGAGTGGCATCTTGTGGTGAGGCGCACCAGCGGTTGGCCGATATCGAAAAGGAAATAGCCAAGGCGAAGGACAAGCACAGCACCTTCCGGAAAGAGTTGTGTCTGCTGTTGCTGTCCTGACAGATAACGTGCCGGAGTTGCTATGGCATGAAAACCCCTTTCCCGCTCCGATCTGCTGGTGGTGTTTTCCGCCAGCCAGAGTGGAGAGTTCACGGCTTTTCTTCTAGTTCTAGTTCATAGCCCGTACTGCGTCCCCCCCCAGGCGACTTCTGCAACACCCCCAACGCCAGTAACTGGTTGATGTCGCGCAGCGCGGTATCCGGCGAGCACTTGCCGATGGCCGCCCACTTGCTGCTGGTGAGCTTGCCGTCGAATCCATCGAGCAGGCGATTGAGCAGTTTCACCTGGCGCTCATTCATCGGCGTACCGGCCCAGCGCTGCCAGAACCGCGCCTTGGCCAGTACGCCGTCGAGCGTGGCCTGCGAACTGGCGACGGCCCGGGCCAACGTACCGAGGAACCAGGTCAGCCAATCCGTGACATCCAAAGAACCTTTTTGCGTGCATTCGAGAATGTCGTAGTAGTTCTTGCGCTCGCGTTGGATCTGCGCCGACAGGCTGTAGAAGCGTTGCTCGGCACCATCGGCGCGAGCAAGGAACAGATCGCCCACAGCACGCGCGATGCGGCCGTTGCCGTCGTCGAACGGGTGCAGGGTCACGAACCACAGGTGTGCCAGACCAGCCTTGATGAGTGCAGGCTCGCCTGTGTCTCGATTGGCCCATGCCAGGAAGCGCGCCATCTCGGCGGGCAGTGTGTTTGCAGGTGGTGCCTGGAAGTGCACTTTGCGACGGTTCACTGGGCCAGAAACGACTTGCATCGGGCCGGTCGCATCGTCGCGCCACTGGCCCACGGTGATCCTGGATAAGCCGGAATAGCCTGTCGGGAACAGTGCAGCGTGCCAGCCGAACAGCCGATCAATGGTCAAAATGGCGCGGCTGCGTGAGGTGGCATCGAGCACCATCTCGACCACACCTTCGACATGCCGGTCCACCGGCGCGAGTGCGCCGATGTCCATGCCCAGGCGGCGAGCAATCGATGAGCGAACCGAGGCCACATTCAGCACCTCACCCTCGATTTCACTGGTCTTGAGCACGTCGTCGGTCAGCGTAGCGAGGCTGGCTTGGTCACGCAGCGTTAGTCCGACGTCGGCCAGACGACCCAGCAGCATGCCTTGGGCGCGACTGACCTCAGCCAGGGCCTGGGCCAGCGCTGGCAGGTCATAACGCCACTGCGGCCAATCGTCAGACTGCCAGATGTAGAGGTTTTCTCCGCTATCCATGCGGAGATTAGACATCTGATTCGCCGCATCAGCAAGCCAATCGCCGCGATTTTTGCGGTGAAATGGGGCGCGGCACGAGGTGGCTCCGCGCCCATGACCCTCAATTGCCAGAGATCGCCGGCGGATCGCAGTGGTGCAGCAGCATCGACGATTGCATGCCGAAGAAGTCGAGGCGTCAGGTCATGCGGGCGAGTGCGCCAAGCCGATGGCGTGCCCACCATCGGACTTCCTGTCAGTCCCTGGCTGATCGGCAACTGTCAGCGCATCGGCTTCATCATTCTCCCACCCCCGATTGCAGCTTTTCCTTCGCCATCTGAGCGTCTACCGTGGCAGCCCGACGCGCCCGGACTAGCGCACGCCAGAGTCCGGCCATCAACAGATAGGTCAGGGCTGCTGGGATGGACAGCGCGGCTCCAACGGAGCCCCAGCGCCAGATCAGCATCCCTCCTATCGCTGATACGACCAAGGCGTCCTTCAGCCTGAGCAGTGGCGGAGGATCGGTGCGCAGGTAGTTGGTGCCACCGTGGGCGGACCGGTTGACCAATCCCCAGACTTGCGGCGACTCATCTTCGGTGACGATCAGGCTGACTTGGTGCCTGCGCCGTACCGGCATGGTGCGTGTATGGATGATGAACTGCCGCTCTTTTCCATCCTCAGGACGAATCCACAGTTCGTAGCGCTCGCTCGGGGCGAAGGAACTCCGGCGATCAAGATGGACGTTGACGTGACGGCGCAGGTCGACGAGGCGTCCGCGGACGACATGCAGCTTCGGCATTGGCAAGGCTCCAGGGCACGGGATGTACTGACAGAGTCGGACAAGAGACCTGCCAGTCAAGCCCGTGCCTCGGTCGCCCATCGCTATGACGATGAGACATCGGCCCCCCTGTCATCCGCCACCATGGCCTGGGTAATCTTGTCGAACAGGTCCGGTCGCTCGTCGGCCAGGATCTCGAGCCACTCGCCGAGGGCGCGGGCAAATCCATCCTCAGTCCGCACCTGGGTCACATCGATGCCGAGCGAGCGGAACTCCTCAATTTCCTGTGCCGTGAAGCGCAATGCACCTTCAGTTGTCCTGAGCATGTCGATTCACCCCTGCAGTTCACGGCGCTGCACGCGCCAGTTCGCATAGGCACTGTCAAGCAGCAAGTCGAGGTGCGTTGCGCGGCGACGTTGCCTGCGCTCGGGCAGCCAGCGCGTGAGAAGCCAATAGAGGCTGATGAATGCCAGCACGGCGACCAGCGCTATGTCATGCAGGGTCCAGGCGAACAGGGCCGTCGTCAGCACGATGATCCCGGCGTCGACCGCATTCGGCCAGAAATGATCTGGCGGGCTCAAGAAGTTGTGTCCCTCGCACGTGGTGTAGTCCACCAGGACCAGCGCATGCCCGGGATTGTCTTTCGCTACCACCAAGCCCACTTCGTCGGCGAGCTTCAGAGCGGCGATGGGTGACGCCACCCCAACTTCGATCAAGCGTGCATCGGCCAGCCTGATGCGCAGCCGATGGCCGCCTGCCGTGTCGTGCGTGGCATCATCCACCCAGCCGTGATGGATCAGATAGTGACTGTCTTTCATAAAAACCCTCCTGTTCGAATAAGCTGGAGTCCCCCGGCGATGGTGCCAGCGGCACGAGGAGCTGCAGCACATATGCATACAGTTGCCTTGGCCAGTTCCGCACGGAAATCGCGCGGGAAAGCCTCGTTCTCGCGATCTGCTCACACTGTGGTCGCTCCCGAGGCGGGCTGAATCGCAGTACAGGTCGAGTACGCCGAGTCCCATGGCGCCACGCGTTTCCGTGTTGCACTACGCTCTCACTGGATCTGCCCGGGTCAAGACCTCATATTCGGAGGCGAGGCGGCTGCGCCATGCCCAGGGGCCTCGAAACCCTGACGGTGGAAACCTGAGGCCAAGAAAATTGCTGTCAAGCCCGCATGCCGCCTCGATGGCATGTGCGTTCGAGAGATTTTCGTCACCCGCGTTGCGATTTCGAACGCCATCCGCAAACTCCGCCTTTTCGGCATCAATGCGATGGCATCAGCCGCTTTGCCATTGACGGCATCGCGCCGTGGGTGTGAACTACAGTCTCCCGAGGCCTCCTGGCCTGCTCCATCGCGGAGCAAAAGGCGTAGCGGTCGTTACCCGCATTTTCAAGTCCCGACCTGTGAGTCGGGTTCGGCATGGTTCCTTGAGTCCGTGCCCGAAGCAGTTCAACCCGTAGAGCAACGCATGGCCTTGCTGGCAGTCTCCTGCCAGACGTTCCCCGAGAACGCGCCCTGTATTCGAGCTGTTCAAGCGGCCGGCACCCGATGCCGCGCCACTGTTCCCGTCATCCTTGCGAGCACGCGCACCTCGCGCAACACACGGCTGTGCTGGTCCCCCGTTGGACTCCCCGTGTACCCATTGCTTGCGACCTGGCACTGCCCTGGACTTTTCGGTCAAGGGGCGGCCCCATGCAGGGGGATGACGCTACGTATCGAGGACTGATCCCCCAGAAGCGCGCAAGGCTCGACCTTCGCGCCGATGCTGCCCCTGTCCCTTGAGGCTGGGTGGCGTCCCAACGCCCGACGAACGCCGAAATGCGAGAGCGGGACGGATCAATACATTCATTTTTAAGACGGACCGAGCCGGCAGACGTGCATCCCACGCAACGCCGGCAAACCCCTGGGTAGGCGAGGCGCGCTTGTGGTCGCGCGTCTTGCCGAAGCACTCGACCACGCATCGCCGGCGCAACGGAATCCACGTCGGCGATGAGCCAACGGATTCCACCCCATCTGTGCTGCGCGCCGCCGGGACGGCACACGGCTCCTTCACCGGAGAATGGTCATGTCCAGTTCCAACACACACCACGCCCCCCGCCGCGTCCAGGGTTCCTTCGGCGCACGGCGCGATGCCCACCATCAACCCCGTCGACAGCAGGACCGTGCAACCCTGTCGCCCGCCGAGGCTCTCGAGCGCCTTCGGCCCGGCCATGCCGACCCCATGCGCGTGCTAGATCTGCTGATCAGCCTGTTCAACGCCCAGCACACGGCGCTGGAGAAAACCGTCTCCCACAAGACGCGGCACGAGCGCGCCCACTTCCTGCGGCGCTTCTTTCGTGACCTGCGTCTCAAGGCCGGCTTCAAGACGCTGCCGGACCCGCGCAACCTGGGTGATCGGCATGTCCGGGCGATGGTCGCGGTGTGGCAAAAGGAACGGCTGGCGCCTGGGACGATTCAGACCTACCTGAGCTTCCTGCGCGGGCTCGCACTGTGGCTGGGCAAGCCGGGCTTCATCCGCAAGCCAGATCACTATGGGTTGTCACCCGCCGAGTATCAGCGTCATGAGTACGCACAGCGTGACAAGAGTTGGACAGCCGCTGGCGTCGACATCGACGCCTTGATCGAGCGGGTCTGCGCATATGACCGCTACGTGGGTGCATCACTGCGGCTGATCCGGGCGATGGGGCTGCGGCGCAAGGAAGCGGTGATGTTCCGTCCCCACTGCTGCGTCGTCGCTTTCGAAGCCACGCACCTGCCAGACGAACTGCGGCAAGCCGACGAGTACGTCTGGATCAAGGCCGGCGCCAAGGGCGGCAGGCCGCGCTTCGTGCCGCTGGATTCGCCGCAGCGCATCGAGGCGATGCAGTTCGCCTGTGCAGTGGCACAGGGACCGGACGCCCACCTGGGCGATCCGCACCGCCGCCTCAAGGAAAATCTGCGGCGCTTCGACTATGTGCTGGCGCGCTTCGGCATCACGAGCAAAGGCCTGGGAGTGACGGCACACGGTCTGCGCCACGAGGCTTTGATCGATCACTACATGGAGCGGACCGGTGGGGTTGCGCCGCCCGTGCGAGGGGGTGAGGTCACGCCGGAACTGGATGCGGCTGCACGGCTGTCGACGGCGCGTCTGGCCGGGCACCATCGCCTGCGTGCGTCGGGGGCTTATTTAGGCCAGTCCGCTGTCATGCGCAGCAAGGCCCGTGGCTCGCCACCACCTGAAGATCCCGATGGCGCGGGTTCCGCATAACATCTCGACAGCCCCGGCGAATCCGGGGCCGTCAGTACGCTCTCACGGCCCTTACAGCAACCGCAGCCGGTCCAACAGCGACTTGCTCTGCTACCAATGACGGCAGTGCCGGAGAAGGTGTCTCTCCCGCCACCTTCTCCAGCGCGCGGCGTTTCATCTCCAGGTTGGCTCATGCATAAATCTGCGCCGTCTTCACGTCCACCATGCCTGGGGCCGGCGCGTCATCGCCAGCGACCATGCCAAGCGCCGCAAGGCCGATCCGCAATTGCCGGCCCTTATCGAACGGGACTACCTGCTGGCGGTCGACGACTTCAGCCGCGTCGGGGCATTGCGGCTGCGCGGTCCGGATGGGGCCTGACACCGCACCGTGCTCAATGCTCCATGATTTGGTCCGAGGCGTTGACGGTGAAACATCCGCATACGCTGGCAACAACGCTAGCCGCGATACCTGAATGCTTCGACGAACGCCGTGAACGCAGGGGAAGCCTGCCGTCTGTTGGGGTAGTACAGATGAAAGCCCTGGAAATAGGGGCACCACTCTGCCAGAACTTGTTTCAGCCGACCGTCGGCCAAATAAGGCGCAGCCAGTTCTTCGGGGACGTAACTGAGGCCGATTCCGTCTACAGCAGCATTGAGGACGTGCATGATGCTATTGAACACGAGTTGGCCTTCGCCCTTGACGGTAAAGGCTTTGCCATCCTTCTCGAATTCCCACGCGTAGATCGTGCCGGACGGTCGATGCCGAATGTTGACACAAGTGTGTTTGGTCAATTCATAAGGTGTCTCGGGAGGAGAAAACCGCTCGAAATAAGCCGGAGCCCCTACTACTATCAAGCGCCAATCAGGGCTGATGCGCACCGCGATCATGTCTTTGCTGATTGCTTCGCCCAGCCGTATCCCCGCGTCAAACCGCTCTTCGACGACATTGGTAAATCCGTAGTCAACGAAGAGTTCCAAGGTGATGTCGGGGTAATTCTTCAGGAATTCCACCAGCATCGGTCTCAGGTACAGCTCGATTGAATCGTCGGTACAGGTTATGCGGATCGTTCCCGCCGGCTTTTCCCGCAATTCTCCGAGCGCTTCGACTTCAGCCGCGATCTGATCGAAGAGGGGCGCGATCGAACGCAGCAATCGCTCGCCGGCGTCCGTTGGCGCCACGTTGCGCGTCGTGCGCGCGAGCAAGCGCACGCCGAGCCTCTCCTCGAGCACTCTCATCGCATGACTCAGGGCGGACGGCGTGATGCCCAGCCTGGCGGCGGCTTTGGTGAAGCTCTGATCCCGCGCCACGGCCACGAAAGCCTGCAGATCGTTGATCTTTTTTCGCGCCATTCCTGAAAATTTCTCACAAGAACATGAAGATTACACCCACTAATCAAATTCCCACGCGTCAGTCAATATTCAGGACGAGAAACCGTCGCCCTCGAGTCAGTGCAGCTTTTTTGGGGCGTGCCAGGGCATGCCGGCAGCGCATGGCCGCTGCGCACCGAGCGCCGATTCGCGCTCTCCAACCGACCCGTTTCGATCTTCAAGGGAGTATCGGTAATGAACACGAAATCGACTACCGACCATGAAACCGTGGAAGCCCTGGCCGCAGGGGCAGTTGGTCGCCGTGAGTTTGTGAAGGCTGCTGGCGTCAGTGTCGCCGCGTTGGGCATCCTCTCCGTCGCAGGGACTTCAGCATTCGCGGCGGACACGTGGAAGACGTCGGGCATGCCGGAGGGTGCCGACAACTTCTACATGAGCGACAAGGTGACGGTGCAGAAGGTGGCCTTCAAGAACCAGTACGGCATGCAGGTCGTCGGCAATCTGTTCATGCCGAAGGAGCGTTCCGCCGCGCGCTTGCCCGCCCTCGTCGTCGGCCACCCGATGGGGGCCGTCAAGGAACAGAGCGCAAACCTGTACGCCACCAGGATGGCCGAACAGGGCTTTGCCGCCCTATCGATCGACCTGCCGTTCTGGGGAGAAAGCGAAGGTGCCGCACGCAACGCGGTGCTGCCGGACATGTATTCGGATGCATTCAGCGCAGCGGTGGACTTCCTCGGTGCGCACGAAGGGGTGGATCGGGCGCGTATCGGCGGCATCGGCATCTGCGGCAGTGGCGGCTTCATCATCAGCGCCGCCAAGATCGACCCGCGCATGAAGGCCATCGCCACCGTGAGCATGTACGACATGGGAGCCGTGACCCGCAACGGCTATGGCAAGTCGCAAACGCGCCAGCAGCGAAAGGAAAAGCTGGCCCAAGCCGCTGAACTGCGCTACCAGGAATTCACCACTGGCAAGCAGATTTTCCAGAATTACTTGCCGGTCGAACTGCCGGCGAATGCCGATCCCGTGACCGCGATGTACCACGACTTCTACCGGACGAAGCGAGGCATGGCTATTCCGGCAGGCCGGACGCTGGAACTGACGCAGAACCGCACGCTCGCGGGCGAAGTGAAGTTCATGAACTTCTATCCGTTCAACGACATCGAGACGATCTCGCCGCGTCCGCTGCTCTTTGTCGTGGGCGACCAGGCGCACTCCCGGGAGTTCAGCGAAGACGCCTACCAGCGCGCTGCAGAACCCAAGGAACTGCATTGGGTCAAGGGTGCCAACCACGTCGATCTGTATGACCGCGTGAGCCTGATTCCCTGGGACAAGCTCACGTCGTTTTTCGCCGAGCATCTGTCGGCATGAAAGGACTGAAAGAAGCCACGCTTTGAGACCCATGAAGCGCAAGGAGCCACACGATGACGACAGAGACGGTGCACCGCGCCATGCGCGCAGTGGGCCTGCTGCTTGGGCTGATGGCGCTTGGTATCGGTGAAGCTCACGAGCAGCAGGCATCGGGTGCGCCCGCTGTCGCTGCCGTGGCATCCGTGACACCGGAGGATCGACGCATGTGGATGGCTGTCGGCGAACATCGCTTCGCCATGACCCTGGCCGACAGCGCCACTGCTCGCGCGTTCGCCGCGCAATTGCCGCTGACACTGGACATGACGGAACTCAACGGCAACGAAAAGCACGGCAAGCTGTCCCAAGCCCTGCCCGCGAACGCCAGCCGGCCCGGAACGGTCCGCGATGGCGATCTCATGCTGTATGGATCGAACACCCTGGTTGTGTTCTATCTGACGTTCGAGTCAATGTACACGTATACGCGCCTCGGTCGCGTGAACGACCCCACCGGTTTGGCGCAGGCGCTCGGCCGGGGTGATGTACGTATCGTGTTTTCCAAGGATTGAACAGGAGCATTCATCATGACTACAAAAGCCTATGGCGCCCATGCAGGTGACCGCCCCCTCGAACCGCTGGACATCACTCGCCGCGCACCGGGTGCACATGACGTGCAGATCGAAATCGCCTATTGCGGTGTGTGCCACTCTGACATCCACCAGGTACGCTCCGAATGGGCGGGCACGCTCTATCCCTGCGTGCCAGGGCATGAAATCGTCGGCCGCGTTTCCGCGGTCGGCGCGCACGTCTCGGGCTTCAAGCCAGGCGATCTGGTCGGCATCGGCTGCATCGTCGATAGCTGCAAAGACTGCGATGACTGCGGCGCGGGGCTGGAAAATTACTGCGATCACATGGTCGGCACCTACAACGGCCCGACGCCTGACGCGCCCGGCCATACGCTGGGAGGCTATTCCCAGCGGATCGTCGTGCACGAGCGTTACGTGCTGCGCATCCGCCATCCCGAGGCGCAGTTGGCCGCCGTGGCGCCGCTGCTGTGCGCCGGCATCACCACGTATTCGCCGCTGCGCCACTGGAAGGTGGGACCGGGTCAGAAGGTGGGGGTGGTCGGGATCGGCGGCCTGGGCCACATGGGTATCAAGCTCGCCCATGCCATGGGTGCGCACGTGGTGGCCTTCACCACGTCCGAGTCCAAGCGCGAGGCGGCCAGGGCACTGGGCGCGGATGAGGTCGTCGTCTCGCGCAATGCCGGCGAGATGGCCGCGCATGCCAAGAGCCTCGACTTCATTCTCAACACCGTGGCCATGCCGCACGACCTGGACCCATTTTTCAAATTGCTCAAGCGCGACGGCACGATGACGCTGGTGGGCGCGCCCGCCACGCCGCACCCCTCGCCCGGGGTGTTCGGTCTGATCACGAAGCGCCGCAGTCTGGCGGGTTCGATGATCGGCGGTATTCCCGAAACTCAGGAGATGCTGGATTTCTGCGCTGAGCACGGCATCGTCGCGGACATCGAGATGATCCGCGCCGATCAGATCAACGCCGCCTACGAACGCATGCTCAAGGGCGATGTGAAATACCGCTTCGTCATCGACAGTGCCAGCTTGGGCAATTGACGGGAGGAGATACCGATGGATCGCCGAAAACTCCTCACCATAGGCGTCGAAATCGGTCTGGGCCTGGCTGCGGGATCTCTCGTGCCCACCACAGCATCCATGGCGCAGACTCCCTCGGATCATCGACAGGAGGCCGCCATGGCCCGCACTCCGCGAGACGCGGATCGGAAAGCCCGCATCTTCATTACCGGCTCCTCGGATGGTCTGGGACTTGCCGCGGCGAAGACGCTGCTGGCCAGCGGATGCGATGTCGTCGTTCACGTTCGATCTCAGGCTCGACTGTCTGCCGTGAAGGATCTCGTGAACCAAGGCGCCATCGCGACGATCGGCGATCTTTCGGACTTCGAGCAAACGCGGGCGCTCGCCCGTCAGGTCAATGAGATCGGCAAGATGGACGCCGTGATTCATAACGCGGGCACCATGTCCGGTTCACAGGTTCTTGCCGTCAACGTTGTCGCCCCCTATTTGCTCACGGCGCTCATCCAGCGCCCCAGGCGCCTGATCTACCTGAGCAGCAGCATGCACAAAGGCGGGCGCGCAAGTCTTGCCGGGCTGGATTGGTCAGGCCGCACTTCCACAGGCTCCTACTCGGACAGCAAACTGTTCGTCACCACCCTTGCCGCAGCCGTGGCACGGCTGTGGCCCGATGTTCTGAGCAACGCGGTCGATCCGGGCTGGGTTCCTACCAAGATGGGGGGCGCGAATGCACCGGATGATCTGCGGCTGGGGCACCTCACCCAGGAGTGGCTTGCTACCAGCAACGACCCGCAGGCACTGACCAGCGGCGGGTATTGGCACCATCAACAGCGTTTGGAGCCGCATCCCGCAGTCCTCGATACGCAGTTTCAAGACCAGTTGCTCAGCGAACTGGCACGAGCAACGGGAACACCGCTGGTGTGAGACATGCGCGAGGAAGGAGATGCCGAGGCGAATATCATCCAGCGCATCACTGGCATTCGGCCAGAAGAAGCGCCTGCGGTTGCCTGGTCGCTTGCCTACATCGTTGCGTTGTTCCTGGCCTACTATGTTTTGCGTCCCATCCGGGATGAACTTGGTGTCGCCGGCGGCGTAAAGAATCTGCCTTGGTTGTTCACCGGCACCTTGCTCGCCATGCTGCTGGTGACCCCGCTGTTTGGATATGCCGTGCGGCGCTTCACCAGAGCACGTTTCATCGCGATTTCCTACCGGTTCTTTGCGGTGAATCTCATCGTCTTCGCCATCCTTCTGGCGACAAGCGCCGATGCGCATCAGGTTTGGATTGGCCGGGCCTTCTTCATCTGGGTGTCGGTTTTCAATCTGTTCGTCGTCTCCGTCTTCTGGTCATTCATCGAGGACATTTTCGACAGCGGCCAGGGAAAGCGGCTCTTTGGTCTTCTTGCTGCCGGGGCGAGCCTTGGTGGTCTGATCGGCTCGGCCCTGACGAGCGGCCTTGTCGAGCACATTGGGCGCATCGGGCTCATCGTCATTTCCATCGTGCTGATCGAGGTGGCGGTACTCGCGTCTGGCCGGCTGTCACGCTCCAGCAGCAGATTTTTGGGGTCGGAGCGCAAAGACGATGCAGACAAACCCGTGGGCGGCGGCATTCTCGCCGGAATGACCCACACCTTCCGATCCCCTTATCTGCTCGGCATCGCGTGTTTTGTCTTGATCTACTCGGTCACATCCACCTTCCTGTACTTTCAACAAGCCAGCATTGCCGAGGCAAATTTTCCCAACCGTGAAGCGCGGACGGCGTTCTTCGCCAATATCGATCTGTGGGTGAATGCGATCACGCTTTTCATACAGATTTTTCTCACGGGACGATTGATGACCGGGTTTGGCGTTCTGCCGACACTGTGCGTCTTGCCGCTGGTCAGCGTTATCGGCTTTGCCAGTCTTGCGGCGTACCCGATGGTTGGCGTACTCGTCGCGGCGCAGGTTGCGCGCAGGGTTGCCAACTTTGCACTGGCACGCCCGGCACGCGAAGTCCTGTTTACGTCCAGCAAGCGGGAAGATCGCTACAAGGCAAAGAACTTCATCGATACGGTGATCTATCGCGGAGGCGATCAGGTTGGAAGCTGGAGCTATGCGGGCCTCATGGGGCTTGGACTGGGCATCAGCCAGATCGCCGTCATCGGCGTGCCGCTGTCACTGATCTGGCTGGCATTGAGCTTCTGGCTGGGCCGAACGCACGGCCGGCAGGAGATGGCCCAAGTCGTCTCCGAGCCGCAGGCCTGAGCCTGCCGCTGCTAGAACGTAGCGCAGTTACGTGAACTGGGACAGCAGGAAGCGGGGGGAGAGCCACCAACAGACCGTGTGCTCAAGGCGTGGCGCAGGACTCAGGCGCTTGCGAGCCGCTGACGGCACGCGTCGATCGCCGCATTCATCTGCCGCGCCGTCGCCCGGCGAATCGGAACCGTCGCTGCGCGCTGGGTGAAGGTCGTCGCCTGCGCCAACATCCGGTCGATGATGGCCTCGGCTGCCTTCGGTGGCACGCCACCCTCCGAGGCCAGGCGCAGCAGGTGGCCTCGCATCACGGCATCGCCTTCGCCGCAGACGTCCATGTGATGCTGGCCCATCGGGCCTTCGCTGAAGGTCAGGTCGAAGGCCGGGGCCAACCGCCAGCGCCGATCCCGCCCGAGGCGCCAAGCGAAGTTCTTCGGGTGGTCATCACGGTTATGGAACAACACGTTGAAGACCGCTCGCGCATAGGCCTTCTCCACCTCGCGCTCTTCTACCCAGAACGAAGGCAGGCATTGGATGCCACATGAAGCGAGTACCGGAACCAGCCTCAACACCACCCACGCTGACAGAGGTTGTTACTGTGGACTGCCAAACTTGGCGGCTTTCTCGCCCGTCAGGCTCCCACGTATTGGGGCGTGGCTTTCAGCATTTACACTACATCATCGACATATTTTTTAACCATGCGACACAACGAATAGATGTGGGTAATGATCAGGGCAAAGCCAAGGGCTATTTGCTCATTTTGCGATACTAAAGGCAGTTGCTATAACAGCCCTCAATCCGTTTACTTCTCAAGAAATTCCCGAAGGTCTTGTGTGAACTTTATGGGGTTTTTGAAATGAAGGAAATGATCGCCTTGTTCTGCCTTGCTATAAATATAGAGCTTGGAGTCCGGAATGACTGACTTCATCCATCGCTGCCCCGGCACGTTATCGGTGTATTCCCCCGTAAAAATTGCAGTCGGAACGTTGATTTTGGAGCGAATAACATCACGCCAATCATTCGTAATATGATCAAACATGAACAGCGAAATATATTTAAAATCTGTTTTTATGAATTCGTTCGCAAAGCTTTCAGAGTTCACATAGTAAGGTGAGTCTTTTGCATTGAAACGGTCCATTAGCCTAATAAGAATAGGGTTGGTGATTGGTGTACTGCCTGTGAATCCAGAAAGAAAATCTTCTGCCGAAGACGTAATGCCACCAGCATCAAGTCGTTCCTTCTCTGACCAGTCCGAATGGGAATAGATTGAAATGGGTTCATCAATAAAAACAACCTTATTGATTCCGCCAGTGCCAAACAGATCGATATAGCTCCAAAGAACAGAAGCCCCCATCGACCAGCCGCAATAGTCGGCAGACTTTATATCAAGGTGAGTGTTCAGTTCTTTCAGGTCCATGGCAAAGCGAGAAATTCTCATGCCATAGTCAACTTTTTGCGACAGCCCATGATTGCGTGGGTCGAGCACGTAGACGTGATAATTCTTGCTAAGCAAATACATCACATTGATATACTCGGCACCATTGGCACTGGCACCCGGAATAAAAATCAAGGGCTTTCCAGAACCTGCTTCCCAATAGGTGAGTTTTACACCATCATTGGTTTTAAAAGAATTTATCTGCAAATCCCTAAAATCAGATAACTTTTCTGGAAGACCAGCAATCTTATTGGGGAAAACATAGTCTTTCCCAAGCACCTCCAGTGCAGGTGCGGCCAAGACCATGCTAGTGGGTAACAATGCCAGCGATAGGCTGCAGAGGATTTGAGCTGCAATTTTACACATAACTGTTAACTATCCTTTTCACGACAATGTGATGTTCTGAGTTCTATTCGGCAGATCAATGATATTGATGCACTCGGCGCCTCCTGCTGACCATCCCCTAACAAAAACGAGAGACCCCCTCCCATCCTTTTTGGATTTCCAGCGTGGTCCCGCAGTTCGTGTTGCTCTATATATCAAGAACTTGCACCATGCAAGGTGGTATTATGACCAACCACGGTCGCAATAAGTAGGCACAAATATGAGAGAGAGACTCTCACCAATGAGAGCATCCAACCTTGACTACAATTCCCTTAGAATTTTCGTTGCATCTGCCCACAATGGCAGTTTTACATTGGCAGCCAAGAGTCTTGGAATTCCTCTTCCCACCGTTAGCCGCAAGATGTTAGAGCTTGAACGGGATCTGAAGACGCAACTGTTTGATAGAACAACACGCGGATGTGTGGTGACAGATGCAGGGGCGCGATTGCTCGCGCAGGTTGGTCCAGGCGTTGAAATTCTCAATGAGTTTGAAAGCACTGTACTACTTGATGACTCACAGCTCATAGGCCGGCTCAGATTATCGCTACCGCAGTCTTTTGGACCGTGGTGGGAATTGCTTGGAATGTTTCAACGCGTAAATCCGGGAGTCAAAGTAAGCATATACTCGACTGAGCGGCGGGTAGACCTCAGGGCAATCGCACCTTCATGTCATAAATCCGAGTAACTCGGCGCGAAAGGAGTCAGATGTGGCTGCCAGCATTCGCTTGGTCTTGATGCTGCCCTTGCGCGAGGAGTTCAGGCGAAGCAGGTTCATTACGATGTGTCGA
>JAVBSY010000160.1:0-35177 GCA_031556475.1 Azoarcus sp. | reverse complement strand
AAGGCGCGTGGCCGCAATCGTCGAACAGGTGCAGGCGGGCGGCAGGCAGCGCGGCAGCGAGCCAGTGTGCGGCGCTGGCGGGCATCAGTGCATCGTTGGCGCCGTGGAGAAGCAGGGTGGGTTGGCGGATTTCGCTCACGGCGGCGCGCAGATCGGTTTCTTCCAGGATGCGCAGGCCGTCGGCCAGCGCCGGGGCAGCGGTGTTCGCACCGGTGCAGGATGCAGTCAGGGCGTGCAGGACGGATTTGCGTTGTGCGTCGCCGAGCGTTTGCAGGGCGAGAAAGCGGCGTTGTGTTGCGTCTGGCGCACTGGCGTGGCCGGTGCGGAATATCGCTACCGTGTCGGCGGCAAGGCCGTGGGGCCAGTCCGGGCTGGTAACGAAGCGGGCGGTGGCGCCGATCAGGACGAGGCGTGCGACCCGTTGTGGGTAGTGGCGTGCGATGTCCAGGGCGAGCAGGGCACCGAGCGACCAGCCGCATAAGACCGATTGCGCCGGTAGTTGCGGCAGCAGTGCATCGCGCCAGGCGGCAAGGGTGGCGGCCGGGGCTGCTGGCGCGCCGGCATGGCCGGGCAGTGGCGGTGTGAACACGTCGAGTGCGTTGGATTGGGTGGAGAGCGCGGTAGCGAGCGCCGCGTCAGGGGCTCGCCACACCGCTGGCGTCATCGCCCAGCCGTGCAGCAGCGTCAACGGCGTTCGCGCGGGCACGAGGATGTTTCCAGGTGAGTTGCTTCCAGACGGTTGAGCGTGTCGGCAAGGCGGGTGACGTCTTCAACGCTGTGAGCGGCGCTGAGCGATATCCGCAGGCGGGCGCTGCCGGCTGGCACGGTGGGCGGGCGGATCGCGGGTACCCATAGGCCGGCCTCCATCAGCGCTTCGGCGACGGCGAGCGCTTCGGCGTTGTCTCCGATGCGGACAGGCTGGATTGGCGTGCGCGATGGCATCAGTTGCCAGCGTCGGAGTTGCAGCCGTTCGGCAAAGCGGGCGATCAGTTCGGCGAGGTGGCCGCGGCGTGCGTCGCCCCGTTCGATCAGGTCGATGCTGGCGAGCAGTGCGTCGGCCAGTGCGGGGGGCGCGCCGGTGGTAAAGATGTAGGTGCGCGCCTTCTGCATCAGCCATTCGACGACGTCGGCGTTGCCGGCGACGAAGGCGCCGGACAGGCCGGCGGCCTTGCCCAGCGTGCCGACATAGATCAAACGCCACGAGGCCAGTCCGGTCTCGGCGACCGCGCCGCGCCCCTGCGGGCCGAGTACGCCGAAGCCGTGGGCATCGTCCACCATCAGCCAGGCATCGAAGCGTTCGGCCAGATCGAGCAGTGCGGCGAGCGGGGCGACATCGCCATCCATGCTGAATACGGTATCGCTGACGATCAGTTTGCGGCGCGCGTGGCTTGCGGCCAGTGCGCGCGCCAGTGCGTCGATATCGGTGTGCGGGTAGCGGTGCAACTCGGCGCGCGACAGCAGTGCGCCATCCACCAGCGAGGCGTGGTTCAGGCGGTCGGCGAATACCGCGTCGCCGCGCCCGACCAGTGCTGGAATCAGGCCGCTGTTGGCCATGTAGCCGGTGGAGAAGTACAGCGCGCGCTCGCAGCCGACGAAATCGGCGAGCCGTTGTTCCAGCGCGTCATGGCAGGCGTAGTGGCCGCTGACCAGGTGCGAGGCGCCCGCGCCTGCGCTCCAGGTTTCCGTACCTGCCGCGAGTGCCCGGGCCAGCATGGGGTCGCCGGCGAGGCCCAGGTAGTCGTTGCTGCAGAAGGCGAGCAGTTCGCGGCCTTCGATGTGCGCACGCGGGCCGCAGGGGTGCGCATTGCTGCGTCGGCGGCGCAGCAATGCGTTGTGGTCGAGTGCGGCGAGGTCGGCGCGCAAGCCATCGAGCAGGGCGGACATGTTCAAACCAGTGTGGCGGCAAGGGCCGCCGCGGCGCCGTCGACCAGATGCCGGCAGTCCGCCTCGTCGATTATGTAAGGTGGCATGAAATATACGGTATTGCCGATCGGCCTGAGCAGCACGCCTTGTTCCAGCGCAGCGGCAAAAAATCGGCGAGAGAAATCGGGGGGTGCGTTGGCTACGTCGAAGGCGAGAATCATGCCGCGCTGGCGCAGGTGGCGTATCGAGGGGTGGTCGCCGAGGCGTTCGCGCACGAGTTGGTCGAGGCGTTCGGCGCGCAGGCGGTTGGTGGCGATGATGTTGTCCTCGGTGAAGATATCGAGCGTGGCCAGCGCCGCACGGCAGGCGAGCGGATTGCCGGTGTAGGAGTGGGAATGGAGAAAACCGCGCGTACTGGCATCGTCATAGAACGCCTGGTAAATGGCGTCGCGGCTCAACACCAGCGACAGCGGCAGATAGCCGCCGGAAATGCCTTTCGACAGGCAGAGAAAATCCGGCCAACCGCCGCCGATCGCCTCCACCTGCTCCCAGGCGAAAAAGGTGCCGGTGCGGCCACAGCCCACGGCGATTTCATCGGCGATCAGATGAACGTCGTAACGGTCGCACAGCGCGCGTGCCAGGCGCAGGTATTCGGCGTCGTACATCACCATGCCGGCAGCGCCCTGTACCAAGGGTTCGACGATCAACGCAGCGGTTTCTTCGTGATGCCCGGCGAGGTGTGCTTCCAGTGCCGCTGCCGCTTCACGGGCGAGTTCCGCCGGGGTCTGGCCGTCGCGCGCGGTGCGGCTGTCGGGTACCGGCACGGTGGTGCCGGCTCGCACCAGCGGCGCGTAGGCGTCGCGAAAAATGGGTACGTCGGTGACGGCCAGCGCACCGACCGTCTCGCCGTGATAGCCGCCGGCGAGGCCGATGAAGCGGCTCTTGCCCGGTCGTCCTCGGTTGCGCCAGTAATGAGCGCTCATCTTCAGCGCAATCTCGGTTGCGGATGCGCCGTCCGACGCGTAAAAGGCATGGCCGAGGCGGTGGCCGGTGAGTGCGGCCAGCCGTTCGGACAGTTCCACCACCGGCGCGTGGGTGAAGCCGGCCAGCATGGCGTGCTCCAGGCGTTCGAGCTGATCGCGCAGCGCGGCGCCGATGCGTGGATTGCAGTGGCCGAACAGGTTGACCCACCAGGAACTGATGCCATCGAGCAGGCGGCGGCCGTCGGCATCCACCAGCCACGCTCCTTCGCCGCGCGCAAGCGCCACCAGCGGCAGCGTCTCGTGGTGTTTCATTTGCGTGCACGGGTGCCAGACGGCGGCAAGGGAGCGGTCGAGCAGGGCGGTGACGGACATCGGGGGAACCAGTCGGGCGAAGCGAATAATGGTGTGCAAACCGGCGGGGCATGTCAAACCGCGCGGGTTTGCTAACATTCGCGCACTATTGTGCCGGCTTGGCCTATTGAAGCCGCCCGGCCGTTTTCCCTCCCCCTGATTTTTTTCTTGTACGCATGCTGATTGTTCTTTCGCCAGCCAAGGCGCTCGATTACGAAACGTCCCCTACCGCCGCCGCCTGTTCGCTGCCCGCGACCCAGCCGGTTTTTCTCGACGCCGCCGCCGAGTTGATCGATGTGCTGCGCCAATGCACGCCGGCCGATGTCGCGGGGCTGATGGCGTTGTCCGACCGCCTCGCTGCGCTCAACGTGGCACGCTACGCCACATGGTCGCAGCCGTTTACGCCGGACAATGCCAAGCAGGCGGTGCTCGCGTTCGACGGCGATGTTTACGATGGGCTGAATGCGTCGTCGCTGACGGCCGATGATCTTGCATGGGCGCAGGAGCGGCTGCGCATCCTTTCCGGCCTGTACGGCGTATTGCGCCCGCTCGACCTGATGCAGCCGTACCGCCTGGAAATGGGCACGCGATTGGCCAGTGCGCGTGGCAAGGATCTCTATGTCTTTTGGGGCGAGCGCATCACTTCCGAACTGAATGAACTGTTGGCGCGCGATAGAAAAGCGGGTGGCGAAGCCGTATTGGTGAATCTCGCTTCCGTCGAATATTTCAAGTCCGTCCGCAGCGACCGGCTGCGAGGGCGCTTGGTGACGCCGGTATTCGAGGATTGGAAAGATGGCCGCTATCGCATCATCAGTTTTTATGCCAAACGTGCGCGCGGCTTGATGAGCCGCTACGCCATCGTGAACCAGATCGACGACGTGGAGGGGCTAAAAGGTTTCGATAGCGGCGGTTACGCGTTTGCCGATGAGGCGTCGGATGGCGATAACTGGGTGTTCCGCCGCCGCGTTGAATGAGTGCTGGGGTGGCTTGGGGAGCGCTCGTGCTTGCGGGGCAGTAGAACCTTCGGTTTGCATGAGGCGCGAGGTTGCGTAGGCGTTTTGCGGGCATGCGGCGGCGAAATCGATTTCCCGGCAAAGCGGACAGATCGGTGCATCGTCCTGACACTACGCTGTCAGGAGGGGGGCTTTAGAGTGCGCTCCCTTATCAACTGACGCATGGAGATGTGCGATGGACCGTATTATCAATTGGTTCGAGATTCCGGTTAGCGACTTTGAGCGAGCGGTACAGTTTTACGAAAAGGTGTTTCAGGCGACGCTCCGTCGCGAGAACATGTCCGACATGTTGATGGCGACTTTCCCATATACCTGCCCACATGCGGGTGGTGCATTGGTCCGATTCGAGCACTGCAAACCGTCGGCGGATGGTGTGGTTGTTTATCTGCATGCGCCCGAATTGGATGAAATGCTGAAGCGAGTTGATTCGGCGGGAGGTCAGTGCGTTTTTGGTCCGCATACTTTGCCGGAGGATATCGGCCGTATTGCGCTGGTGATCGATAGCGAGGGTAATCGTGTCGGTTTGCATGAGCCGCCTCCGGGTGCTCGATCGGTTGGCTGATCGTCCCACATGACCCGGCGCGCCGATCGTCTTTTCCAGATCGTCCAGATGTTGCGTGGCCGCCGTTTGACGACGGCTGCCATGCTCGCCGGGCGCTTGGGGGTTTCCGAGCGCACCATTTACCGCGATATCCGGGATTTGTCCTTGTCCGGCGTGCCGGTCGAGGGCGAGGCGGGCATGGGGTACCGGCTGGATGCCGGGTTCGATGTGCCGCCGCTGATGTTCTCCGCGCAGGAGGTGGAGGCATTGATTGCCGGCATCCGTATGTTGCAGACCTGGAGTGGTGATGCCTTGGCTGGCGCGGCCGAATCGGCGCAGGAGAAACTGCTGGCCGCCTTGTCGCCGGAACGGCGCTTGACGGCCGAAACATCACGCATTTTTGCGCCGGATTTTGGCAAGCGCTGCGTGGTTCGCGCAACGTTCGATCAGATGCATGGCGCATTGCAGCAGCGACATGTTCTACGCCTGCTTTATACCGATGAGCAGGGTAGGAGTTCCGAACGCGACGTGCAGCCGCTTGGCCTGTTCTTTTGGGGTGCTGTCTGGCTGTTGGCGGCCTGGTGCGAATACCGTAACGATTACCGCTCTTTCCGGCTGGATCGCTGCCAGCGCGTCGAGGTATTGGATCGACGTTTCAATGAGCATCCCGAACGCTCATTGGTCGGATTCTTGAATGCGCAGCGAGGCTTGACGCCTCGTGCTTGAGTTGCCAGTTCCTGGAGCGGCTTTCCCAAAACAGTCTCGCAGGTTGAGCCGCTAGCCGGCGTTGGGCTTTACACGGCCGTGTATGCGCCGAGTCCGGCTGCCCTGGCAGCGGATTGGCTCGTACAGCGCCGTCGGTCGATGGGCGTCAGGCTTGCAGGGTGTCGTGCAGCGCGACGAACTCCTGCGCCAGTTTGTGTTTCGGATCGAGGTGAATCATCGGTCGGGCTGCTTCGTGGGATTCCTTGATCTTGACCGAGGCCGACAGGTAAGGCGCGAGCACCGGCAGCCCTTCGTCGATCAGTTCCTGCACGATTTTCTGCGGCAGGCTGGCGCGCGGCTGGTATTGGTTGACGACGATGCCTCCGACCACCAGCGCGCGGTTATGGTCGGCCTTGATCTCCTCCACGCTCTCCAGCAGCGCATAGAGTGCGCGGCGGGAAAAATCGTCGCAATCGAAGGGGATCAGGCAGGCGTCGGCGGCGATAAGCGCTGATAGCGTAAAGAAAATTAGCGCCGGTGGCGTGTCGATGTAAACCTCGTCGTAGTCGTTTTCCAGTTCGGTCAGCGCGTCGCGCAATTTGTAGATTTTGTAGCGCGATTCGAGCTTGCCTTGCAGTTCTTCGAGCTGGGGGTGCGAGGGCATGATGTGCAGCCCGTCGAACGGGCTGGCGACGATGAAATCGGCGGCGCTCTTGGGGTTCAGTTTGAAGTTCAGCATCTGGTCGAAAAAATCCGCAAGTGTCGCGTCGAGCGTTTCGCTGCCGGCACCGAGCAGGTAGTGGGTGGAATTACCTTGCGGATCGAGATCGACGACCAATGTGCGTTTGCCCTGCTGGGCGCTGATCGCCGCCAGATTGCAGGCGATGGTGGATTTGCCGACCCCGCCTTTCTGATTGAACACCACGCGTCGCATTTATCGGCCCTCTTCGATGTCTTGCGGGCATTGTGCCAAAAATGCCGCGCAAGCGGTTCGGGTTACAGTGTCTGTCCGGGCTTGCACATCCTATAGCGCCCACCGGGGGGATACGGTGGGTAACAGCTTGGATGTGGAGAGTATTGAAAAAATAGATGCAATGCGAGTTTATTTTTATGAGTTCTCTGGCTTAACAAGTATCTCGTCCTTCGGGATGAGAGGACTGTTCATGGGCTGTCTTAATATCATTCTGTTTTTAAAGAAAACATTAGAATGATCTGCGATTTTTACCGATTTGGCATGAAAGGGTGTGGCGTTTCGAGGATGCCCCATGTGTTCGGGGTTGGTACGCGGATATTGCTATTTGTGACCTGAATTGTGCGAAGTGGTGCGATAATCAGAAGCTTAAAAACGTTGGAACCGGTTTTTTTGATCTGGATTAGATTTAGGTAAATTTTGAAGGAGCACGGCATTGAAGATTCTTGTTCCCGTCAAGCGCGTGGTTGATTACAACGTGAAAGTCCGCGTCAAGGCGGATGGTAGCGGGGTGGATATCGCGAATGTGAAGATGAGCATGAACCCGTTCGATGAAATCGCGGTGGAAGAAGCGGTGCGATTGAAGGAAGCGGGCATGGTGACAGAGGTTGTGGCGGTGACTTGCGGTCCCGCCGCGTGCCAGGAGACCTTGCGTGCGGCGATGGCGATCGGTGCCGATCGCGGCATCCTTGTCGAAACGGATGTCGAACTCCAGCCGCTGGCCGTGGCCAAGCTGTTGCATACGCTGGTTGGCCGGGAAGCACCGCAATTGGTGATTTGCGGCAAGCAGGCGATCGACGACGATGCCAACCAGACCGGACAAATGCTGGCCGCGTTGCTGGGATGGCCGCAGGCGACCTTCGCCTCCAAGCTCGTTGTGCAGGATGAAGGCAAACGGGCTGCGGTAACGCGTGAAATCGACGGCGGACTGGAGACCCTGTCGATTGCGCTGCCGGCGGTGGTATCGACCGATCTGCGTCTGAACGAACCGCGCTATGCCACGCTGCCCAACATCATGAAGGCGAAGAAGAAGCCGCTGGATACGGTGAAACCCGCCGATCTCGGCGTCGATGTCGCGCCCCGTTTGTCTACACTGAAGGTAGTGGAGCCGCCCAAGCGCAGCGCGGGTGTACGGGTGGCCGATGTGGCTCAGCTCGTCGACAAACTCAAGAACGAAGCCAAGGTTCTGTAAAGCCTTTTGGGGTTGAGCACGGCGGCAGTGGTGATCTCCTGCCCGGCCAAACGCTTTTTAGTATGAAGGAATTCTGAATATGTCGATTCTCGTCATTGCCGAACATGACAACCAGTCGCTCAAGGCTGCAACGCTCAATACCGTGAGCGCCGCGGCGCAGATCGGTGGCGATATTCACGTGCTGGTGGCCGGTAGCGGCTGCGGTGCGGCGGCCGATGCGGCAGCGAAGCTTGGCGGTGTCGCCAAGGTGTTGGTGGCCGATGCCCCGCACTATGAAGCCCAGCTTGCGGAAAACATGGCTGAACTGATCAAGGGCATCGGTGGCAGCTACAGTCATATTCTCGCTCCCGCCACGAGCGCCGGGAAAAACACCATGCCGCGCGTGGCGGCTTTACTGGATGTGGCGCAGATCAGCGATATCGTCGGGGTCGAATCGGCCGATACTTTCGTGCGTCCGATCTATGCCGGCAACGCCTTGGCAACCGTCAAGAGCAGCGATGCGATCAAGGTCGTCACCGTGCGCACCACCGCTTTCGCGGCCGCGGCGGAAGGTGGTGCCGCGGCGGTCGAGGCGCTGCCTGCCGCGGCGGATGTCGGCCTGTCTGCCCTGGTAAGCCGCGAGTTGACCAAGAGCGCGCGTCCGGAGCTGGGGGCTGCGAAGATCATCGTTTCCGGCGGTCGTGGCCTGGGCAGCGGTGAAAACTACCACAAGGTGCTGGAACCCTTGGCCGACGCGCTCGGTGCCGCGCTTGGCGCTTCGCGTGCCGCGGTCGACGCGGGCTACGTGCCCAACGATTACCAGGTCGGGCAAACCGGCAAGATCGTTGCGCCGCAGCTTTATTTCGCCATTGGCATTTCCGGTGCGATTCAGCATCTGGCGGGCATGAAGGATTCCAAGGTGATCGTGGCGATCAACAAGGATCCGGAAGCGCCGATTTTCCAGGTGGCTGACTATGGCCTGGTTGCCGATCTGTTCGAGGCGGTGCCGCAACTGATCTCGGCTGTCGGCTGAGGAAAGATAACCGGCTGCGGCGAGGCGTGAAACCATGAACCTGTCTGTCCCGCTCTTTCCTGTGGCGTGGCACTGGGGAATGGTTTTGCTGTCCGCTGTCGTGCTTTGGCGCGCGGGGCGCCGCGCGCCCTGGCACAGGCTGAAGTCGCCGACTCAGCTCAATCTGATGCTTGGCCTTGCTGTTGGCTTGATGCTGTTCTGGAGTCTGCGGATCGGCGTCAAACCGGGGCTGGACCTGCATATGTTGGGCGCGATGGCGGTGACTTTGGCGCTTGGCCCGCAGTTGGCTCTGTTCGCGCTTGGCATCACGCTGACAGGGGTCATGCTGAACGGTGCGATCGAATGGGCGGCCTGGCCAGTCAATTTCATTTTGATGGTGGTCGTCCCCGTCTATATCGCAGCCTTCGTACAGCGTTGTGTGGAGCGCTGGCTGCCGGCCCATTTTTTTATTTTCATTTTCATCACCGGGTTTTTCGGCGCGGCGCTGGTGGTCATGGCGCAAGGGCTTGTCGTATGCCTTGCGGTGCTGTCTGGCGGTGCCTATGCCGCGGATTTTCTTTTCTACGATTATCTGCCGTCTTTTCTCCTGCTCGGTTTTGCCGAGGCCTGGATCAGTGGGGCAGCGGTGACGCTGATGGTGATTTATCGCCCCGACTGGGTGGCGGCTTTCGATGATCGTCGTTATTTGTTGAATAAATGAGCTGTTGAATAAGTGAAAAGGCCGGTTTTTGGCCGAATTTAATCGTCAACGTGGAGTGAGTTCATATATGAGCACCTATACCGCCCCGATCCGTGACATGCAATTTGTGATGCGTGAACTGGCTCAATTGGAGGATGTCGCCCATTTGCCTGGAAACGAGGACGTTTCCCAAGATCTTGTCAATGACATTCTTGAGGAAGCGGGGAAATTTGCCGGTGGTGTGCTCGCGCCCTTGAATAAGCGTGGCGACCAGGAAGGCGCGAAGTGGGATAACGGCAAGGTCACCACCGTTGCCGGCTGGAAAGACGCGTACCGTCAGTTTACCGAAGCAGGCTGGGGTGGGCTGGCTTGCGATCCGAAATATGGCGGCCAGGGCCTGCCGAAGCTGGTGGCGACCGCAGTGATGGAAATGTGGAAATCGGCCAACATGGCTTTTTCCTTGTGTCCGATGCTGACCAGCGGCGCAATCGAGGCGCTGATGCTGAGCGGCGGCGATGAGCAAAAGAACGCCTATCTGCCGAAAATGATCAGCGGCGAGTGGACCGGCACGATGAACCTGACCGAGCCGCAAGCGGGTTCCGACCTTGCCGCCGTGCGCACGCGGGCCGAGCCGCAAGGCGATGGCACGTACAAGATATTCGGGCAGAAGATCTTCATCACCTATGGTGAACACGATCTTACCGACAACATCGTGCATCTGGTGCTGGCCCGGTTGCCGGATGCGCCCGAGGGGGTAAAGGGGATTTCCCTGTTCGTGGTGCCCAAGTTCCTCCTCAATGCGGATGGCAGTCCCGGCGCACGCAACGACGTCCATTGCGTTTCCATCGAGCACAAGCTTGGTATTCACGCCAGCCCCACGTGCGTACTCGCCTTCGGCGACAAGGGCGGTGCGATCGGTACCTTGGTCGGTGAGTTGAACCGCGGCCTCGAATACATGTTCATCATGATGAACGCGGCTCGTTTCGCCGTCGGCATGGAAGGGCTGGGGCTCGCCGAGCGGGCTTACCAACATGCGCGTGCTTACGCCAAGGACCGGATTCAGGGGCCCGAGGCCGGTGTGCGCGGCGGCCCGAAGGTGGCGATCATCCGCCATGCGGATGTGCGCAGATTGCTCATGTCGATGAAGAGCCAGGTCGAAGCCATGCGTTCGCTCGCTTATGTGGTTGCCACCGCCACGGATATGGCCAAGCGCCATGCCGATGCGGGTGTGCGTGAGCGCAACCAGGCTTTTTCCGATCTGATGACGCCGGTGGTGAAAGGCTGGTTCACTGAAAACGCAATCGAGATTGCTTCGAGCGGCATACAGGTGCATGGCGGGATGGGTTTCATCGAGGAAACCGGTGCGGCGCAGCATATGCGCGATGCGCGTATTACCGCGATCTACGAGGGGACGACGGCGATTCAGGCCAACGACCTGATCGGGCGTAAGATCGCGCGTGAAAACGGCGTTACGATTACCGCGGTGCTGGCGCAGATGCGCGAGGTCGAAACCCAGCTTGGCGCGCAGAACGGCGAAGCGTTTGCCGCTATCCGCAAAGCGCTTGCCAAAGGCATTGTCGCGGTGGAAGAGGCGGTTGCCTACATCCTCAACACGTACAACAAGGACATCAAGGCAGCCTCTGTCGGTTCTGTTCCTTTCCTCAAGCTGTTGGGTATTGTTGCAGGGGGATGGCAGATGGCGCGTGCGGCATTGATCGCCCAGGACAAGTTGCGTGCGGGGGGAGGCGATGCCGCTTTCTATCAGGGCAAGATCGTTACCGCTCGTTTCTTTGCCGATCACATCATGAGTCAGGCGCCTGGACTGTCCTATTCCATCGTGAATGGCGCGGCAGGTGCGTTGGAAATCGCCGACGAGTCGTTCTGATCCGTATTTTCGGCGGATGAAAAAGGCCGGTGGGGCATAGCCCCACCGGCCTTTTCAATGCGTGTGAAGCGCTAGGTTTTATTGCACCTTGGCTTTTTCACGCAGATCGGTAAGCAGCTTTTCGATTTTCTGCTGCTGCAGGCGTTGCTCCAACTGAGGCTTCACTTCGTCGAAGGAGGGCGCTTTCAGTTCCCGAACGTCTTCCAGCAGGATGACGTGGTAGCCGAATTCGCTCTTCACCGGGGTCGTGGTGAACTTGCCTTTGTCCAGCGCGATCATGGCGTCGGAGAAGGGTTTGACGAACATGCCGGGATTGCTCCAGCCGAGATCGCCGCCTTTCTCCTTGGAGCCCGTGTCGCGGGACTCTTTGGCGACTTCGTCGAATTTCGTGCCGTTTTGCAGCTTGGCAATGATCGCCTTGGCTTGGTCTTCCGTCTCGACCAGGACATGCCGTGGCTTGTACTCCTTGTCGCCCAGGCGGCTCTTGATGACGTCGTACTCTTTCTTCAGCTCTTCGTCGGTTACCGGATTGGTCTTGACGTAATCCTGCAGGTAAGCACGAATCAGGATGGCTTGCTTGGCCAGATCCATTTGCGCCTGAACTTCCGGTTTCTTGTCGATGCCTTTCTTGGCCGCAGCCTGACCCAGTATTTCGCGGCGGATCAGTTCTTCACGAATGGCATTTTCCAGTTCCGGGCTGTCCTTCGCGCCTTGCGCACGTTGTTCGGTAAGCATGGTCTCGGCGCGCACGGCTGGAATCGCTACGCCGTTGACGGTGGCGACCGGTGTGGCGGCGAAGGCAGCCTGGGTCAGAAAAGCGGCGCTCAGGCTGATGGCCAGACGGCTCGGAAAGCGTTTCATCGGTACTCCTTTATAGGGTGGTAAGTTGAGTGGGGTGCATCGAGGCCTCTTCGGCCGTTTGGGCGCAAATGGCGAGAGCATGAATTTCCATGTTCATCATCTCGCCAAGTGTGTGGTAAATCATACGATGACGATTCAGCGTGTTCTTGCCGGCAAAGGCGGAGGAAACGATCTTCAACCGATAATGCCCGCCACCGGTGCGTGCGCCCGCGTGGCCCGCGTGCAGTGCGCTGTCGTCTTCGATGTCGAGCGACAGTGGTTCGAACACCGCCAGGCGTTCGCGGATTTTCTGGATGATGCTCATGGCAGTACTTTACGGAAAGGGCGTACCACGGTGTGGGCGAATACACCCGCCTGGGTGTAAGGGTCTTCGGCCAGCCAGCTTTCTGCTTCGGCCAGCGAGCCGAATTCTGCCACGACCAGACTGCCTGCGAAGCCTGCAGGTCCCGGATCGGGCGAGTCGATGGCCGGCATCGGTCCGGCCAGGAGCAGGCGTCCGTCGTCGTTCAAGGCCTGCAGGCGCGCCAGATGGGCGGGACGTGCGGCCATGCGTGCTTCCAGGCTGTTCGGCGCGTCTTCGCCGATGAGGGCGTAAAACATCAGAGCGCGTCCTCTTCGACGTATTTCGACAGGAAGAGTCCTTGCCCGAGTGCGAAGACCAAGGTCAGTCCGGTACAGCCGAAAAGCTTGAAGTTGACCCAGCTTTCTTCGGAGAAGTTATAGGCGACATATAGGTTCAGGATACCCATGACGAGGAAAAAACCGGCCCAGGCCCAACTTGTTTTGGACCATACCGCCTCGGGCAACTGAATCTGGGCTTCCAACATCTTCTGGATCAGGTTACGCCCAAGAAATGTGGAGCCGACAAGAATCGTGCTGAACAGCCAGTACAACACGGTCGGTTTCCATTTGATGAAAGTTGGATCGTGGAAAAGCAGCGTCGCCCCGCCAAATATGATGATGATTGTCAGGCTGGCCCAGAGCATGCGGTCGACCTTGCGGTGGCGCAGCCAGACCATGCCGATCTGGACGAGTGTGGCCGCGATGGTGACTGCCGTGGCGAGAAGGATCGGGGCCTGTCCGGGCAGAATGTCCTGGCCCAGCCATCGGGCAGCCAGGGACAGCGACTCGTCGGGATAGACGTTCGCGATCTTGTAAGTGGTGAAAAAGAGGATGACCGGTAGCAGGTCGAAAAGAAACTTCATGCGTAGGGATTATAGCGGTTTGTTGGTGGCGCCTCTGTTCGGGCCATGGTTGGTGGTGGTGTAGGAGGTATTTTTCGCGTCTTGTGTGGGGGCAATGCCGTGTGCGCGATGCGCTCAAGTGTTATCCGCCCTGTTCTCCATGTTTGCCCGGGCGAATCTTGCCGTGGGCTTCTGGCGGTGTGCCGATAGGCAGCGAGAGGATTGCGCGCAGCCCGCCGCCGTCGCGCGGCAGGAGATCGAGTTGCCCCCCATGGGTGCGCATCACGCGCTCGACAATGGCCAGACCGAGCCCGGCGCCTTTGGTGTTGGTGCGCGCGTTTTCCAGGCGGGTAAAGGGCCGGCGCATACGCTCAACTTCGGCTTCCGGTATGCCGGGGCCGCGGTCGGCGACTTCGATGGAGGCTTTGCCATTGCCGTGGGTGACTATGACGTCCAGCGGTTTGTCTTCGCCTGCGTAACGCAAGGCGTTGTCGATCAGATTCATCAGCGCGCGGCGCAAAGGCAGCCAATGGGCCGTGACGGTTGCCGTCGGTGGTGCGTCCAGACTCAGTTGCACACCGCGCAGGCGATAGGCGTCGATCAGGTCGGTAGCGAGTGCCGTCAGATCGATCTCCTGTGTTGGTTTTTGTGGTGCGCCGCGCCCGAAGTCGAGGAACTGGCCAATGATTCGATCCATTTCGTCGATGTCGGCTCCCATTGCTGCGACTTCATCTTCTGGCGCACCGGACATTTCGATACCCAGCCGCAATCGTGCCAGCGGTGTACGCAGATCGTGCGACACACCGGCCAGGATCAATGCCCGGTCGGCGTCAGTTCTGGCCAGATCGCCCGCCATTTGATTGAATGCGCGGGCGACGACGGCGATTTCCTGCGGACCGGATTCGGATAGCGGTGGGGGAGTCTGGCCGCTGCCGACCATGCGTGCGGCGCGAGCGATTTGGCGTAGCGGAGAGCCGATGCGCGATACGATGAGAAATGCGCCCAACAAGGCCACGCTCAGGGCTGCAGCGCCCCAGGTCAGCCATTCCAGTGCGCGGGGTCTTTCCAGTCGTTCCTGTGGCAGCATCACCCAATATTCATCGCGGTCATCGGCATCGAGGCGGAAGCTGACCCAGAAACCATCGAGTGTTTTCCATTTCGATGCAAAGCGGGTATGCGAGCCGAGGTGGCGGCGTACCTCGTCCACGAGTAACCCCATGGGGCGGCTGTCGTTCAGGGGCTTGATCGGATCCGACGCTTCCGCCGGATAAATGCGGATGCCTTCGAGCGTGGCCAGTTCGATGAGCAACTCGGTGCGTCGTTTGACATCGGCATTGATGAGCGCGGCGCGGGTCAGATTGACGACGCTGACGACCATTTGCGCAAGGTCGCGCGCACGAGGGGGCTCTTCGAAATAGCGGAAGATTTGCGTCCATGCCAGCAGGGCGAGCGACAGCACCAGGCCGACGAGCAGAAAGGTTTGCCACAGCAGCGTCCGTGGCAGCCAGGCTGCGAAGAGGCTGGTGAAAAAACGGTCGCTCAATCGGCCGATCAAGCGACTGATGATTCTGCGCTTACGAAAACGTATCAACGAGTGGATGTCCCGTCGTTCAGGCGTCCCCTCCGGATTTACTGTCGTCCGGAACAAAGACGTAACCGAAGCCCCAGACTGTCTGGATATAACGTGGCTTGGCCGGATCGTCTTCGACCAGCTTGCGCAGGCGCGATACCTGCACATCGATGGCCCTGTCGAAGACACCATACTCGCGCCCGCGTGCAAGCTCCATCAGTTTGTCGCGGGACAGTGGCTGGCGGGGGTGCTGCAACAGCACCTTGAGCAAGGAAAACTCGCCGGTCGTGAGCTGAATCTCCTCGCCGTCGCGAACCAGCACGCGCGTGCCGAGGTTAACCTCGACGCGACCGAAGGTGACGATCGCGTCATCCGCCGTGGGCGCGCCCGGTAACGGCGATGGGTGGCGGCGCATGACTGCCTGGATGCGTGCGACAAGCTCGCGCGGATTGAACGGCTTGGGCAGGTAGTCGTCCGCGCCCATTTCCAAGCCGACGATGCGGTCGACATCGTCGCCCTTGGCGGTCAACATGATGATGGGCATGTGGTTTTCCGCCGCGCGCAAACGGCGACAGATTGCCAGACCATCTTCTCCGGGCAGCATCAGGTCGAGTACCATCAGGTCGAAATGTTCTCGGTGCAATGCCCGATCCATGGCCGGTGCGTCGATGACGGCTTTTACTGCGAATCCCTGCTCTTGCAGGTAACGGGATAACAGATCGCGCAAACGCGCATCGTCATCCACCAGCAAAACACGGTAGCGAGTTTTTCCATTCATGATGCGAATCCTATCTCGGATACCCGAGCCGATGCCAGAACGTGAGTGTGGATGCGAGCATACTTGTGGTAACGCTTCGTAAGCTTACGGTATGGGGCAACATCTTTTTACAAAAGAGGCGGTCAATCGTGACCTGGTATGTTTCCTACATGCCGCGATTGTCGGTATGTTGGTGCTTCGACGATCAAACGGTTCTACGGCCGGTTTTTTCTGACGATTATGATTCATAAGCAACACTGTGTTCGACGGCGTCTCCGAAGTGATTGGGTTCGTTTCACGAAGAGAGAGGCGACGCGTTTCGTTGTTCTTGCTGTAGCACTTTCCACTGCCGCGCTGAGTCCGCTTGCCATGGCGCAGTCGACCGCGCGTGACGGCATGCCTGCCGGTGAAGCGCAAACCGTCGATTATTCACCGGAGGGGCGTCGTGCCGATTTGCGCCGCGCGCTGTCGGTCAAAGCCGATGATAGAGCGTCTGATGGTGACAAGCGCCGGCTGAGCGCGGAAGAGCGTAGCGCGCTTCATCGGGATCTGCGTGCGGCGATGAAGGGTGCCTACTCCGATGCCGAGGTGATTCGTCAGGCGCCGCGCTGACGTGGGTTGTGCGCTGGGCGCCTCCATTCGTTACGAGATGGCGGGGGTGCTGCCGCTACAATAGCGGGCGATGAATCTTCTCGCCCTCGAAACTTCCTGTGAGCAGGCCAGCATCGCGTTATGGTCTGGCGGTACTGTTGTCGCCGTCCGGTTGGACGGCCATCTCAATCACTCCGAACATATATTGCGCGCCATCCGTGCTTTGCTGGCGGATGCCGGTTTGTCCCCTGGACGGCTCGACGCCGTTGCGTTTGGTAGCGGTCCAGGCGCATTTACCGGTTTGCGCCTTTCCTGCGGCATTGCGCAGGGGTTGGCTTTGGGGGCTGGTATCGGCGTCGTTGCCGTGAGCAGCCTGGCCGCATTGGCGATGCAGGGCACCGGCCAGCATGTTCTGGCTGCGACCGATGCACGCATGGGTGAAGTTTATTACGCGTGCTTCGAGCGCATGGAAGAAGGCGTTCTTACGCTCGTGGAACCGTGTTGCGTGCCGTCGGATCGTCTTGTCCTGCCTTCCGGTGCCGGAGCGTGGTTTGGAGTGGGATCGGCTTTTCTTGCCCACGGCGAAATTTTGCGGAGTGGGTTGGGTGAGCGTCTCTCCGGCGTGTTGGCGGAAGCGGTTCCACGCGCCGAAGAGGTTGCCTTGCTTGCTGCCGATCAGGTTCGCAAGAGCGGGGCTTGCGCTCCGGAGGCGGTGGCGTTGCGTTATGTGCGCGACAAGGTGGCATTCACCACGGCGGAGCGTCTGGCACGCGGCGGCAAGGCATGATCGGGCCGGTGACGCTCCGCTTTGCGCCGATGTCGGAAGCTGATCTCGACTGGGTAAGCGCGGTCGAGTGTGAGCTTCACTCTTTTCCGTGGTCGCGGACCAATTTCTCCGACTCGTTCTCCGCCGGCTATTCTTGCTGGGTTGCCAGCACCGATGCACAGACATGCGAAAAGATTGAGCAAAGGGTGGGCTACGGCATCATGCTGCTTGTGCTCGATGAGGCGCATCTGCTCAACATCAGCATTGCGCGGGCGGCACAGCGCAAGGGGTACGGCATGGCTTTGCTGTCTCATCTGCGTGAGCAGGCGCGCCAATGCGGTGCCCGGCAATTTTTCCTGGAGGTGCGAGCGTCGAACGAGTCGGCCCTGGCGCTTTATCGCAAGGCAGGGTTCGAGGTTATCGGGCGGCGCAAAGCCTATTACCCGGCCTCGCAAGGCCGCGAGGACGCGATTGTGATGAAGGCGATGCTGCAATGAGTGTCGGTCCGGAACAGCGCGCCAGCATGTTGCGTGAGATGGGCTTGGCGCCATTGTGGCGTCTGCGCGGACCGGTTGGTACGCGTGAGGAGGCGAGTGCGCCGGCGGCGGACAAACCTCCTTCGATCGTGCAAACAACCGGGGTGCAAGTCACCAAGCCGGTACCAGCGGAAACCGCTCCCCCACCCACTTTGCCGCGTGTGGCCTTGCCGGCTGTGCATGCAGTGGATGTGCCCCCGCGAGATGCTCGGCCTGAGGTAAACACGGGCACGCATTCCACCATGTCGGATCGGGTGAGGCGTATCGCTACCCTGGAATGGAATGAGCTGGAAAGCGGCATCCGCGAATGCCGCGCGTGTGTCCTGTGCGAGCGGCGCAAGCAGGCCGTGCCGGGGGTTGGCGACCGGCAGGCGCGCTGGATGCTCGTCGGAGAAGGGCCGGGGGCGGAGGAAGACTTGCGCGGCGAGCCGTTTGTCGGCCAGGCGGGTAAATTGCTCGACAACATGCTGGCCGCGCTCGGGCTGAAACGCGGGGCGGATGTTTACATCGCCAACGCGGTGAAATGCCGTCCGCCACACAATCGCACGCCTGAAGCCGGTGAAGTTGCCTCCTGCCTGCCTTATCTCGCGCGCCAGATCGAACTTGTGCGGCCCCGCTTGCTTATTGCGCTTGGACGTCCGGCGGCGCAGGCTTTGCTGGATATGGAGGTGCGTATCGGTGCCGCGCGCGGCCGCCTGTTTCAATATCGCGACATACCGGTGATCGTGACCTACCACCCGGCCTACCTCTTGCGTAACCCGGCGGATAAGGCAAAAGCCTGGGAAGACCTGTGCTTCGCTCAGCGGACAATGGACGAGGGCGTGGGCGATCCGGGTCAATGCCGGTGATCGTCGAGTTGTGCGACGGCGTCGAACTGACGCTGGTTGGCCTCGTGGCGCAGTTTCACGCAATACATCGACCCGGCCATGAAAAGACCGAACAGGATGATCACGGTGTGAATCGATAGCCCCCACATGATGAGCAGGGCGTAAGTCCCGGTCATGACGAGGATCGACAGATTCTCGTTGAAGTTCTGCACGGCGATCGAATGTCCGGCGCCCATCAGGATATGGCCGCGGTGCTGGAGAAGCGCATTCATCGGCACGACGAAAAACCCCGCCAGCGCGCCGACGAGCACTAACAGCAGCATGGCGATGCCGGGGTGAGTCACGGCGACCATCAGCATGACGACCAGGCCCATGCCGATGCCGAGCGGGATGACACTGACCGCGCGGCGCAGGCTGATCGTTCTTGCCGCAAGCACGGCTCCGATGGCGATACCGATGGCGACCACGCCTAGCAGCATGGAGGCTTTCGACAGGTCGAAAGACAGATTGCGCTCCGCCCACTTGATGACAATGAATTGCAAGGTGGCGCCCGCTCCCCAGAACAGCGTGGTGACCGCCAGCGAAATCTGGCCAAGCTTGTCGCGCCATAGCAGCTTGAGCGAGTGGTTGAAGTCGTGGATCAGATAAAGCGGGTTGCTTTTCAGCGGCTTGTGATCGACGCCGGTATCGGGAATGTAGAAGTTCAGGTAACCGGCGAGCAGGTAGAACAGGCCGATCGCCAGGACGCTGGCTTCGAAAGGGGTGTTGATGAAGGGGATGTGCAGATTGGCCAGCCATACGCCCACATCCCCCTGAATCAGGATACCGCCCATGACCGTGCCCAGGATGATGGCGGCCACGGTCAGCCCCTCGATCCAGCCGTTGGCGACAACCAGCAGCCGGTGCGGCAGGTATTCCGTCAAGATGCCGTATTTAGCGGGCGAGTATGCCGCTGCGCCCAGGCCGATAACGGAATAGGCCAGCAAGGGGTGCGCACCGAAAAACAACATGGCGCAGCCGCCGATCTTGATCGTGTTGCTGGCCAACATGACCCGCCATTTCGGCATCGAATCGGCGAAGGCGCCGACGAAGGCAGCCAGAAGCACATAGGAAACGGCGAAAAACAACTTGAGCAGCGGTTCGTACTCGGCGGGAGCGCTCATGTCCCGAAGCAGCGCGATAGCGACGATCAGCAGGGCGTTGTCGGCCAGCGCGGAAAAAAACTGCGCTGCCATGATGATGTAGAAGCCGAACGGCATCGGTCAGGGACTGAAATAAGGGCAGAGGGTGAGCGTGATCGCGAGAAGGCCGGGTTATAACACGCAGCGGGAAAAACTTGTTGCGCAGTGCCGCATATGGGGATAGGCGCTGGATTTTTCGCTATTTTCTGTGCTGTAATAAGAGGGATAAACACAGTTTATTGAAAGGATCATGGCAGATCGCAGGTTGCAGGTTTTCTACGCGGTGGCAAAACACGGCTCCTTTACACGGGCAGCCGAGCATTTGTTCATGACACAGCCGGCGGTGACCTTCCAGATCAAGCAGTTGGAAGAGCACTACAACACCCGGCTGTTCGACCGCGGACATGGCAAGGTTGTGCTGACACCGGCGGGGGAATTGGTTTTTGCCTATGCCGAGCGGATTCTGGATTTATCCGAGGAACTGGAATCCCGTGTTTCCGAGCTCACCGACGAGCTCACTGGTGTGCTCAATATCGGCACCAGCACGACGATAGCTGCCCACTGGATGCCCGAGCTGCTGAACAGCTTCAAGCTCCGCTATCCGTTTGTCATTCCGCGCGTCACAGTGGGTAATTCCAAGCTCATCGAAGATCGTGTCGTTGCCCGGGACCTCGACATCGGGTTGATCGAAATCGTTACCGACCAGCCTGCGATCGAACGACGCAGTGCGGGGCGCGATGAGCTTTTGGTCATTTGCAAACCGGGGCATCCGCTTGCCGCCGCAACCTCGCTCAAAGCCGGTGACTTGCTCGCGCATCCCTTCATCAACCGTGATCCCGGCAATGCCATTCGCGAACTGGCGGATAATTTTTTTGAAGCGGCCGGTATCGCCGCTGGCGAACTGGATCTCTGTGCCGAACTCGGTAGCCTTGCGACGGTAAAATACCTTGCCGCCGAAGGCCTGGGCTTTGGTATCGCCTCCCGGGCCGCCGTCCGACGCGACGTCGCGGATGGGCGCCTGGCGGTCGTACCTTTGGATCCGCCGCTTTACACACCGCTAGAAGTCATCATTCCGCGAGACAAGTTCCGCTCCCGACTCATCACCACGTTTGCCGATCACGCCTGCGAAAAGCTCGCGCGCATGGCGAACGACATGGCGGCGGGCTGATAGCGAAAGTGGCGAAAGCGAAAACCGCTTTCGTCTGCTCTGCGTGCGGCGGGCAGACCTTGCGCTGGCAGGGCCAGTGCCCCCAGTGCCAAGCCTGGAATACCCTCACGGAAAGCGTGGTGGAACAAAACACCGCGTCGGCCAACCGCTTTGCCGCGCTGGCGGGCGGCAGCGGCAAACTCCAACTGCTTTCCACGCTTGAACCACGGGAAGAGCCGCGTACCCCGACAGGCATCGGCGAATTCGACCGCGTGTTGGGCGGTGGCCTGGTTCCCGGCGGTGTCGTGCTGATCGGTGGCGATCCCGGTATCGGCAAATCCACGCTGCTGTTGCAGGCCTTGTCGAATCTGGCCGAATTCCAGTCGGCGGTGTACGTCACCGGCGAAGAATCGGGCGAGCAGGTCGCCTTGCGGGCGGTGCGCCTCCAGGCTCAAACCCACGGGCTTCAGTTACTGCCGGAAATCAACCTCGAACGAATTCTCGCGGTGCTGGGCACGGAACGGCCCCGAGTCGCGGTGATCGATTCGATCCAGACCATATACTCCGACGCTTTGCAGTCCGCGCCCGGCTCGGTCGCGCAAGTCCGCGAATGCGCCGCCCAACTTACCCGTTTCGCCAAACAAAGCGGCACAACCCTCATCCTCGTCGGACACGTCACCAAGGACGGCACGCTGGCTGGCCCGCGTGTGCTCGAACATATCGTCGATACGGTGCTGTACTTCGAAGGGGATACCCACTCCAGCTTCCGCCTCGTGCGCGCGTTCAAGAACCGCTTTGGCGCCGTCAACGAACTGGGCGTGTTCGCCATGACCGAGAAAGGCCTGCGCGGCGTCTCCAATCCATCGGCCATCTTCCTGTCCCAGCACAGCCGGCAGGTCAGCGGCAGTTGTATCCTGATTACCCAGGAAGGCACGCGCCCGCTGCTCGTCGAATTGCAGGCGCTCGTCGATACGGCCCATAGCCCCAACCCACGCCGCCTGTCGGTCGGGCTTGAGCAAAATCGGCTGGCGATGCTGCTGGCCGTGCTGCACCGCCATGCCGGCATCGTCTGCTTCGATCAGGATGTCTTCGTCAATGCGGTGGGTGGCGTGCGCATCTCCGAGCCCGCAGCCGATCTCGCGCTGCTGTTCGCCATCGTCTCCTCCCTGCGCAACAAACCACTCGACCGCGGTCTGGCGGTATTCGGCGAAGTCGGCCTTGCCGGAGAAATCCGCCCCGCGCCGCGCGGCCAGGAGCGCCTCAAGGAAGCGGCGAAACTCGGCTTCACCACCGCGATCATCCCCAAGGCGAATGCTCCCCGACAGGCCATCGAAGGGATGAGCGTCATCGCCGTGGAACGGCTGGAAGAAGCCCTCGCAAGCCCGGCAGCGTTTGGCTGACCGCCTGCTCTACGCCACCTGCTTACGATGTTTTCGGCGGGTGTGGCGGACCACCTGACGATAGGGGTATCGCACGAAATTGCTTCACGCGCGCGGCAGCCGTCAAATGTGAATATCTTCGCTCCCGCTACATCGCGCATCGACGACTCCCCCCGCTCTGGTTTGTCCAAGCCTGACGGCGACAAGGATTCTCTGCCACTGACGGCGTCCATCTGGGACACTGCTACAGCTTGCTGCGAAGGTAGCGAGACTTCAGCGCAGTTCCTGCAGCATGCGCAGCCGTTCGGCCGTGGGGGGGTGGGTAGAGGTGTAGCTGTGCCACTGCGGGGGGTCTGGGTCGGTGTCGGCGCAGTTCTGGTCGGCGTTCTCCATGCTGTCCATGCTTCCCTGTTCCGTCCGTTTTTCCGAGCAGCGGTGGGCGGAGTCGAGGCGTTTGAGGATGTCGGCGAAGTGCCCGACCAGGACTCCGTTGCGGGTCAGCATCACGACCGCGTAGCGATCCGCTTCACGCTCGAAATTGCGTGAGTAGCCCAGTTCGGTGAAAACCACCGGCAAGGCGGTGACGGCGGCGCCGATGGAGGATATGTCGCCCGTCACGGTCATTGCCAGCACGCCGAGCGCCGAGCTTTGGATGACGTGGCGCAAGGCGTGGCGGCGGTCGATATGGCCGATTTCGTGCGCCAGGATGGCAAGCAGTTCTTCGTCGTTTTCCGCCAGGTGGACGATCTGGTCGGTAAAGACGATGGTGCCCGAGGGCAGGGCGATCGCGTTCGGTCCGAGGCTGTCTTCCGCGTCGCGGAATTCGACGTGGATGTCGTGCTGTCTGGCCGCTGCGATGAAGGGGGCGAAAAGGGCTTGCAGCCGTTCCTGTTCTTCTGCCGTCAACTTGCTTGGCGAGAAGGCGCTGTGGTCGAGGATGGCGAGGCTGCCCTTGCCGATCTGCTGGCTGAGCGAGGGCGGTACCGAGAATGCGACCTTTTCGGCCAGCATGGGGATGCCGTAGCGAACGCCGCCCCAGAGGCAGAGGGCCGTCACGATGACGCCGACGAATACGTAGAGCCAGCGCGATTCCAGCAGATAGGCCAGATTGTGGCGGCTGTCGAGCGGGTTGAGCAGCGCGTCGATGCCGTCGTTGTTCTCGGTTTCGAAGACGCCTTTGCCGGCGATGTTGTCGCCGAGGAGGCTGCCGCCGAAACGCAGGAAACGCGGGGTGTTGCCCAGGCGCGACGAGACCTCGACCTGCGCTGCCGGCAGCGGCCCGGCGAGGGTTGCGCCGGCTTCGTCGATAACGATGAAAATGCCGCCGGCCGCATGTAGCGTGGCGCGGATCCGGCGGGAATTTTCACTGTCGAAGAAGGTGCCGCGTATGACTGTTGCTACGCCGTTGGTAATTGTCACAAACCGATATCCACGTCGAACAATTCGCCGATTTCACCACCGGCCGCCGAAACCGCGTCGCGCTGCTCGGCCACGAAATTGTCGAGTGAATCCGTGGCGTGCAGGCAGATGTGTTCCGCCGCGTAGCGCGCTGTGCGCACTTTCGCCCACGGGGCGAAGAACCCCAGGGTGAGCACGATGAGCAGGCCATTGACGACGACCAGGGCGAGGTAGGAGCCGATGCGGTAATCCGCATCCAGCCGGTGGTCGGCGAGCATGGTGTGCCGGTAGATCAAATTGGTGTAGGTGGTTTTGAAATAGGCAAAGACAGCAAAGTAGGTAAGGGCTATCGCAAGAGATGAGAGCACAGGATGGATCGTTCCGGCTATGGACATTGTCACGAAACCGGCGATGGCGATCAGAAAGCAAACGCCGTACAGCAGGTAGAACTGTTTCACGCTGGCGGAAAACTCGAAGTGGCTCGCACCATAACGGCTGTTTTCGATCATGAAACGCTGTTGGTGACGCATCGCCAACGGCAGCAACAGCCCGAGCGTGAGTACGCCGGCCAGCGGCCACAGCGCGAATACCTTGACCGCCTCGCCGACGCGGCCGTCGAAACCGAAGCGCACGCCGCGCCAGGCCACGTTCTGATTGCGGAAGTTCAGTCCGCGCACGACGATCCAGGGAACGGCGAAGAACAGCAGCAGGCTGAAGGCGATGCTGAGGATGGGGTTGATTTTTTCGGCCACGATGGCGGTGGCGAACAGCGCGAAGGCGATGAGCCGCCCTTTGAGGATTTTCACGGGGTCGGCGAGGTATTCGAAGCTGTTGCCGTCCAGCCGTGTGTTGCCGTAGAAGTAGCGGTTGGTGCGCACCTTGGCCCAGGCGGAGTAGATGCCCAGGGTGACGATGGAGAGCAGCCGGTTGACGATCCAGATGCGGAAGAACTCGCCGCCCGTGCCGGTAAATTCGAAAGGCAGGCGGCGTTCTTCCTTGCTGTCGCTCATCGCAGCGGGGGCCGCTGCCGCATGGGGCGCGGAAGACGGCAGCGCAACAGAGGCGACCGAGGTGGCAGGGGCGGCGGAGGGGCGTGAGGCTGGCACGGCCGAGGCGGCGGGAGCGGCGTGTGCGGTGGCGGAGGTGTCCTGTGCCGGCGGGGTGACGCCGTGTGGGGGTTCCAGCCTTGCCAGCGCGCCGATTTCGCCCAGTTTGGCGATGTAATGGTCGGCTTCTTCCCGGCTCAGGCCCCGTTTCAGGATGACCCGGCCTTGCGTGAAGATCTGTTCCAGGCGATCCGTGTCGAGGCCGAACAGGCGGGCGAATTCGTACCTGACCTGATTGTGCTCGAAGCCGTCGAGGATTTCCCCGTGGAACACGACTGCGTAGGCGGTATTGGACATACCGTCCCCCCTGATTTTTGTTTAAAAAAGGCTGCAATGATAAAGGCTGCGGCGGGGTCTAGGCCAGTGTGGGACGGCTTTCGTATGTCGGGTCGCTGGCCGGCGGCGGTTGGTTTCGGGGTAAATTTGGATCGAGTTCGGTGGTGATTTGCGTCTAGACTGATGGCAACCGGCCCGATCCGGCCGGTTTTTCGCGGAGGAAACATTCATGCCCAAACGATTCGTTGCCCGGGTGCTTGTCGGCAAGCTGCCCGTCGCTATCGCCATTGCGGTTTTTTCTACCGCGCTTCATGCCGCCGATGCGTCTTGTACACAGCGCGCCGACGAGAAAAAACTGGCCGGTGCGGCGCGTACGAGTTTTTTGAAGAAATGCGAAAGCGATGCGCGTACCGTCTGCGAGGCCAATGCCGATACCAAGAAGCTGGCCGGCGCGGCGCGCAACAGTTTCGTGAAGAAGTGCGCTACGGATGCGGTGGGTGGCGCAGCGCGTTGAGCGTTTTCTGCCCGGCGCGGCCATCCGGCGTCAGGCCGAGTTCCTGCTGAACGGTTTGTAGCGCTTCGCGTGTGCGTGTGCCGATGATGCCATCGGCTTCGCCCACGTCGTGGCCGCGGGCGTTCAGCAGGGTTTGCAGTTCGCGCCGTTCGGCGCGGGACAGGCCGGGGTCGTCGGTGGGCCAGGCGGTGGCAAGGGGTAAGGCGCCACGCAGCCGGTCGGACAACAGGGCGATGGCGAGCGCGTAGCTTTCGGCGGCGTTGTAGCTGTAGAGCGCGTCGAAATTGCGTGTGACGAGAAACGCCGGGCCTTGCGGCCCCGCCGGCAGCAGCAGCGCGGTGGGGGTTTCGCCCGGGGTGGCGGCGTTTTGCAGCGGGGCGCCGTCGATGCGGCGGATGCCGCGTGCCGCCCAGTCGGCCAGGGGGTGTTTGTTGCGCCGGCCGCTTTTCGCGCTGTCGAAGTTCGGCGGCAGTTTGACTTCGAAGCCCCAGGGTTCGTCGTCGCGCCAGTTCGCGCGCTGCAGGAAGTTGGCTGTCGAGGCCAGGGCGTCGGGCACGCTGTCGGCGAGGTCGCGGCGGCCATCGCCGTCGAAATCCACCGCGAGGCGCGCGAAGGTGGAGGGCATGAACTGGGTCTGGCCGAAGGCGCCCGCCCACGAGCCGACGAGCCGTTCCGGGGCGACGTCGCCCGCTTCGGCGATTTTCAGCGCGGCGTAGAACTCGCTGCGAAAGTAGTTTTGCCTGCGGCCGAAGCAGGATAGCGTGGCCAGCGAGGTGAGCAGCGGCCGGCTGCCGAGGGTGCGGCCGTAGTTGCTTTCCACGCCCCAGACGGCGGCCACCGTGGCGCGGTCGACACCGTAGGCGATTTCTACCGCGGCTAGCGTTTCGCCGTGGCGTTCGAGCATGGCGCGGCCGTCGGCAATGCGTTCGTCGTCCACCAGGCCAGCGAGGTAATCCCAGATCGGGGTGACGAATTCCGGCTGGGCGTCGAGAAAGCCGAGGACGCTCATGTCCGGTTGCAGGCGGGCGGTCCAGGTGTCGAACGCCGAAGGGGGCAGGCCGTTGGATGCAGCGTCGGCGCGCAGCCGCGCGAGGCAGGTGGCGAATTCGTCGTCCGTGGCGAGTGCCGGGGCGGCGTTCAGCAGCGCTGCCAGTGCGAGAGACAGGGGGATGCTGCGGGGCAGGAGCCTGTTCATGACTTTGGCCTGTTCAGGACTTTGGGGCATAGGGGGTTCCGGGGGGCTGTCGCGATGTGCCGGTCTTTTCGAGGGGAAGGGTATCCGGTCATATGGATGCAACTTCTTTCCTCGCGGTTTCCCTTCGGTGCCATCACAGGAGTCTCCGTTATCGGCACGCATCCTGGGCGGTTTGGTTGAGCCTGATGGCGGCGGCCCTGAAATTCAGGAAAGCGAGGCGGTGTCCGCAAGCCGGGCAGTACTTGTCGCTGTGCGGTACGGATTGCGGGTCGATCGAACGGGAAAAGCCGAGCACATCGTTGCCGACGAGTCTTTCGCCGGCCATGCCGAAATACGCCGCGTAATAGGAACCGAAGTCGGCATCGCAGAAATCGCACAGGACGATGGGCAACGCGCCGAAAGCAGTGAATTCCGCATAGGTATGCCGGCCTTGCGCCAAGTGTTCCAGTTCCTCGCTGTCATGGCCGCAGTCCCAGCATGGCGCAACCGGTATTGCTTCGAGCGGCCCGAAGCAGATGGGGCATTGGTGCGTTTTCATGCTGTGAGCGTGGTGCTCGCCACCAACGCCGTCAGGCGTTCTTGCGCTTTTGCCACAGTACGTCGCCGCGCCCGCCGGCGCGGTTGAGTGCGCGGCCGAGTACGAACAGCAGGTCGGAGAGGCGGTTGAGGTACTGGCGCGGGCCGTCGTTGACCGTTTCCGTTTCCGCCAGCGCGACCAGCGCCCGTTCGGCCCTGCGGCATACGGTGCGGGCATGGTGGGCGAGCGCGGCGGCGCGCGTGCCGCCGGGCAGGATGAAGTCTTTCAGCGGGGCGAGCGGGGCGTTGAGGCGGTCCAGCTCTTCTTCCAGTTTGGTGACCTGCTTGGCGGTGATCATGCTCATGCCGGGGATGCAGACTTCGCCGCCGAGGTCGAAGAGGTCGTGCTGGACGTCGGTCAGCAGCGCACGGATGTCGTCCGGCAACTCCTCGCACAGCAGCAGGCCGACGACGGCATTGACTTCGTCGATGTCGCCCAGCGCGTGGATGCGCAGGCTGTCTTTCGATACGCGCTGGCCGTCGCCGAGGCCGGTGGTGCCGGCATCGCCGGTGCGGGTATAGATCTTGGATAAGCGGTGTCCCATCGCAGCCTCGGTGTGTTTGCCCGGCTTGTCTGTCCGGTTCGTTCGTAATGGGGGCGATTATAGGCGATGGGGTGGTTCGTGCCTTTCAATTGCCATTTGAGCTCATGCTAAACTGGCCCAATTGCCCGTATTGACGGGCTTTTATTCCGATTGCCGAACATTTACATGAAATCTGCCGATATTCGCGACAAGTTTCTCAAGTTTTTCGAATCGAAGGGCCATCAGATCGTGGCGTCGTCGTCGTTGATTCCGCACGAGGATCCGACGCTGTTGTTTACCAACGCCGGGATGAACCAGTTCAAGGATGTGTTCCTCGGCTTCGACAAGCGCCCCTATACGCGCGCGACGACGGCGCAGAAGTGCGTGCGCGCCGGCGGCAAGCACAACGATCTCGAAAACGTGGGCTACACCGCACGCCACCATACCTTGTTCGAGATGCTGGGCAATTTCAGCTTTGGCGATTACTTCAAGCGTGATGCGATCCGCTACGCCTGGGAATTGCTGACCGGCGTATTCAAGCTGCCCGCCGACAGGTTGTGGGTGACGGTGTATGCGGAGGACGACGAAGCCTACGGCATCTGGACCGAGGAAGTCGGCGTGCCGGCCGAGCGTGTGATCCGCATCGGCGACAACAAGGGCGCGCGCTATGCGTCCGACAATTTCTGGATGATGGGCGATACGGGCCCGTGCGGGCCGTGCACGGAAATCTTCTACGACCACGGCGAGGGCATTCCGGGCGGTTTGCCGGGCTCGCCGGAAGAGGATGGCGACCGTTACATCGAAATCTGGAACAACGTGTTCATGCAGTTCAACCGCGACGAGGCGGGGGTGATGCATCCGCTGCCCAAGCCGTCCGTGGATACCGGCATGGGCCTGGAGCGCATTTCCGCCGTGTTGCAGGGCGTGCATTCCAATTACGAGATCGATCTGTTCCAGAACCTGATCGCCGCCGCTGCGCGCGAAACCAGCGGCGCGGACATGGATTCGCCGTCGCTGAAGGTGATCGCCGATCATATCCGCGCCTGTGCCTTCCTCATCGCCGACGGTGCGATTCCGGGCAACGAGGGGCGTGGTTACGTGCTGCGTCGTATTGTCCGCCGTGCCATCCGCCACGGTTACAAGCTTGGCGCGCGAGGGGCTTTTTTCTACAAGCTGGTGCCCGATCTGGTTGCCGAGATGGGCGATGCCTACCCCGGGCTGAGAGTGGGCGAAAGGCGCGTTGCCGATACCTTGCGGCAGGAAGAGGAGCGCTTTTTCGCCACCATCGAAAACGGTATGGCGATCGTCGAGGCCGAACTGGCGGCGATGGTGCAGGCCGGTGGCACCGTGTTCAATGGCGATACCGCGTTCAAGCTGCACGATACCTACGGCTTCCCGCTCGATCTGACCGCCGACATCTGCCGCGAGCGCGGCGTGGCGGTCGATGCCGCCGCCTTCGATGTGGCGATGGCGCGGCAAAAGGAGCAGGCGCGCGCCGCGGGTAAATTCAAGATGGTGGCCAATCTGGAATACGAAGGCCCCGCCACGGCGTTCCACGGCTACGAGGCGATCGAGGCGAAAGGGCGGATTCTTGCCCTGTACAAGGATGGCGCGCCGGTGGATGAACTGGCGGAAGGCGATCTGGGCGTGGTGGTGCTTGGCGATACGCCGTTTTACGCCGAATCGGGCGGCCAGGTCGGCGATCGCGGTGAGTTGCGCGGCGCGGCCGGCATTTTCGCGGTGGAGGACACGCTGAAGATCCAGGCCACGGTGTTCGGCCATCACGGCGTGGTCAAGACCGGCCGGCTGGCGCTGGGGCAGGATGTGACGGCGAGGGTGGACGCTGCCGCGCGTGCCGCCACCGCGCGCAACCATTCCGTGACCCACCTGATGCACAAGGCCCTGCGCGAGGTGCTGGGTGCTCACGTGCAGCAGAAAGGCTCGCAGGTCGATGCGGACAAGACCCGTTTCGACTTTGCGCACACCGCGCCGCTCACCGCCGAGGAATTGCGCGAGGTGGAGGAGATCGTCAACCGCGAAATCCTCGTCAATACCGATACCGATGCGACGGTGATGGCTTTCGACGAGGCGCAGAAATCGGGCGCAGTGATGCTGTTCGGCGAGAAATACGGCGACAGCGTGCGGGTGCTGTCGATCGGCTCGTCGAAGGAGTTGTGCGGTGGCACGCACGTGGGCCGCACCGGCGATATCGGTCTGTTCAAGATCGTCGCCGAGGGCGGTGTGGCGGCCGGCGTGCGCCGGGTCGAGGCTGTTACCGGCGAGAATGCGCTGCGCTACACGCAGGAGCAGGAGCGCCGTGTGCACGGCATGTCCGCCTTGCTCAAGGTGCAGCCGGACGAGGTGGCCGGGCGTGTCGCCGGTATTCTCGACAACGTCCGCGCGCTGGAAACGGAGCTGGTGCGGGTGCAGTCGCAGCTTGCGGCTGGCCGGGGCGACGACCTGACCGCCAGGGCGGAGGAGGTGGAGGGCATCAAGGTGCTCGCCGCCACGCTCGACGGCGCCGACGTGCCGACGCTGCGCGAGACGATGGACAAGCTCAAGGACAAGCTCAAATCGGCGGCGATCGTGCTGGCCAGTGTCGAAGGCGGCAAGGTCAGCCTGATCGCCGGCGTTACCGCCGATCTCACCGCCAGGGTGAAGGCGGGCGAACTGGTCAATTTCGTCGCCGGGCAGGTCGGCGGCAAGGGCGGAGGACGGGCGGACATGGCCCAGGCCGGCGGCACCGAGCCGGCCCGGCTGCCGGCAGCACTGGGCGGGGTGCGCGCGTGGGTGGAGGGAAAACTGTAGGCGCTGTTGGTTTGCCGCGCGGCTTGTCCTAGACTTGCCGGAGCGCCCGCTTACCCGGCTCCTCAACATCCCGCATGGGTTCATCGATGCGTGCCGCCGTTTCCACGATGCTGTACCGAAGCCTTTTGCCCCTGCTGTGGATGGAGTGTGCCTGGGCGCAGGAGGTCGTCAGCGGCGAAGCCGGGCCGCTCGGGGACGGGCTTGCCGAAATTTCCACCGAACCCGCCGGTGTGGGTTTTCTGCTGCTGTTTGTCGTTATTGTTCTCGCTGGCGTGGCGGCGCTGTGCTGGCGCTTGAGCCGGCGGTTGATGACGGAGAACGCCCGGCGCCGTCAGGCCGAAGTGGCCTTGCACGCGACGCTCGGCAACATGGCGGAGGCGGTGATGTGGGTCGGCGCTGATTTTCGCCTGCAGGCCTTCAACGACCGTTATGCCGAACTGACTGCGTTGCCCCCCGTGTATCTGGACAGCCGGCCGCCGATCGAGGAGGTGCTGCGGCGCTGGGCGGGCGAGGGCGAGATGGCAGATGAGGTACTCGCCTTCGGCGGGAAGTCCTTGCAGCCCGTTTTCGACCACGAAGGCCGCCGCTACCACAGCAGGCATATTCCGCAGCCCGATGGCGGTTTCATCTGCATGATCTGCGACGTCACCGGGGCCAGCGAGCGCGGGGTGGCAGAGCAGTACATGCACGACCAGGACGCGCGCGTTCGCCATTTGCTCGATACGGCGCCGATTTCCATCATTGTGTCCAGTTGCGAGACGGGCGATATCCTGTTTGCCAATCGCAGGGTGGTCGAGCTTGCGATCAGTTCCGCGGAAGACATGGTGCGCATGAATGTACAGGACTTCTATTACGACAGCGCCGACCGCGGGCGGCTGCGGCAAATCCTGGGGCAGCATGGGGAAGTACGCGATTTCGAGGTGCAGGTCCGGCGTATCGACGGCAGCACGTATTGGGCGCTGGTCTCGTCGGTTATCGGCGAATTCGACGGACAACCGGCGGCGATTTCTGTCGTGACCAATATCTCCGAGCGCAAGCGGATGGAAGACGATCTGAAAAAAGCGCACACGGCACTGGCGGAGGCAAACGACAGCCTTCAGCGGGTGAATCATGAACTGGCCGCGGCGGCATCGACCGATAGCCTGACGGGGCTGCCCAATCGCCGCAGGCTGGAAGATGCGGCCGCGGCCGAGATCGCCCGTTCCCGCCGCTACCACCAGCCATTGAGCGTGATTCTGTTCGACATCGATTGGTTCAAGGCGGTCAACGATCGTTTCGGCCATGCCGTTGGCGATGCGGTGCTGTGCGAATTGGGCAAGCGTCTGGTGGAGCACATGCGGGGGTCGGACATTTTCGCCCGCTGGGGCGGAGAGGAATTCCTGCTGCTGGCGCCATCGACAGCCTTGGCCGACGCCACGATCCTGGCCGAAAAGCTCCGGGGCTTGATGGCGGGCGAGCCGTTCGATGGCGCGGGGAATCTGACCGGCAGTTTCGGTGTGGCCGAATTCGACGGCGAGGAGGCATTTTCCGCGCTGGTCGGGCGTGCCGACAGGGCGCTCTATGCAGCCAAGGCGGCGGGTCGGAACCGGGTAGAACAGGCCGGCCCATGATGCGGCGCTTTTGGCGGAGCGGAATTGTCCTGGCCGTGACCTAGTGAGGGCGTGCCCGGTGTGTAGTGGCGCAGCGTGCCGCGATTTTGAGTGTGGTTTCGCCGTATATCTGTAGCGGTGCGTATGTTGGCGCCGGTTAACGGCCATCGCATGGCCGGCGCGATTTTTTTCCCGCAGAGCATGTGATTTTCCGGCAGTGGAGGGTTCGAGCGTCGAACCGGGTTTGGCCTCGGTCCGAGCGGAGACGGGGTCCTTCAGCCGCCGTGCTAAGTGGCGTGCGTCGTATCGGCCTGGATACGGAAAACGCGTCCGCGCCCGTTGCGTTTGGCTTGGTACATGGCCGTGTCGGCGTGGTGCAGCAGCGTGTCGAGGTCGTTGCCGTTGTCCGGAAATAGGCTGATGCCGATGCTGGCCGACGGGTTGAGCGTGGCGTCGCCGAAGACGAACGGGCAGCCGAGCGCCTGGAGTAGGCGCTCGGCGGCGGCTTCGGCTTGTTGTGCGCTCGCTTGCGGTAGCAGCAGGGCGAATTCGTCGCCGCTCAAGCGGCCCGAGATGTCTTCGGCGCGTGCTTCGACGTTCAGGCGGCGGGCGATTTCGCGCAGCAGGGCATCGCCCGCCGGGTGGCCGAAAGTGTCGTTGACCTGTTTGAAGCGATCCAGATCGATGAACAGCATTGCCTGGGGCGTGGCACTGCGCACGGCATGGGCCAGCGCGCGCTCGGCCTGTATGGTGAACAGCCGGCGGTTGGGCAGGCCGGTGAGCGGGTCGTAGAAGGCAAGGCGGTGGATGTGTGCCTTGGCGTTTTCCCGTTCGAATGCGGTGACGCAGAGGGACAGGGCTGTTTCCGCCAGTTGCCGATGCAGTGACGTGGGTTGCTGGTCGTCGCGGTAATGGAAGGCGAGCAGGCCGAGCAGGCGGTGGTCGTTGTCGCGGATGCCGGCGGTCCAGCAGGCGCTGTAGCCGGCAAGGGAAAGCGCTTGCAGGTAGGGCGCCCACCCGTCGGACGGACGGGGATCGGCCCGGCGCAACGGCGCATGGGTGAAATCGAGCGAATCGGCTTCCTCCGTGGGCAGGCTTGTCGCGGGGAGGAGCAGGTCTTCCATCGACGGCGCGGCAAGGCAGCGCAGATCGCGCGAATCGTCGGTGGCCGCGAAAGCGGCAACGGCCAGATCGGGGGCGATGCGCTCGATCTGGCGGCAGAGAACGTCCATGACGCCCGCCAGGGACTTGTCCTGTGCGAGGGCCTCGAGCGTCAGGCGCCGGAGGGCTTTGGGCATTCGGTTCAGCGTGACGTCGGTCAGCGTGCTGACGCTGTATTCCCGCCGGCCGGCGTGGTCGACCAGCGGATTGGTCACGATGTCCGTCCAGTGCGGGTCGCCGTGCTTGTCGTAGAGCAGCACGTCGGCGTGCAGCCCCCAGGGGGTGGAGAGGCCGGCACGGATGCTTTCGAGCACATGGGAATCGGTGTGCGGACCGGCGAGCAGGTCGCAGGGTGTGTGGCCGTGTGCTTCGTCGGCACCGTAGCCGAAAAGGTGTGTGAAACTGGCGTTGGCGTAGACGATCTGGCCGCTTGCGTTGGCGATGAAGACGGCCTGGGGAAGGTGGTCGAGGCCGAGGGCGTGCAGACGCGGTATGTCGGGGTTTGGCTGTGTGGTGAGGCCCGGTTGAACGGAAGGCGTGTTGCCGGTACGCGCCGTTTGCATGGCCGAGTGGGTGGCGTGGGCGGCACTCCCCATGCGGGAAAGGAACAGGATGCCCAGTGCGGTCGTGCCGTCTCGCCTCGAAATGAGGAACTCGCCGCTGCGGCCGGAGGTGAAGTCAGTTTCCCCGTGTGGCGCGCGGGGAATGAGCATGGCGATGTCGCGCCTGAGCACTTCGTCCCGCCGCCAGCCCCACATGCGTTCGGCGGCGGCATTGAAAAATGCAACACGGTTTTCTTTGTCTATCATCACTACAGCATCGGCGGCATGTTCCAGCATGTCGGTGAGCGAGGCGTCGGTGCCTGCACCGGTTTCCGTCGAACCTGTATGAGAGTGGTTGTGGCGCATGGATTCAGGGAGTAATGCCGTAGCGGAGCGGCGAAGCGGTGGACCGTTGCGCGCGCTGCGGGTTTTGGGGTGGCCGCGGTGAATCGGGTTGTCGGTGCGCAACACGCATGCCTGTTGTTTCTCCGGCGAGTTCGTCGTGAATTTCCTTCGATGTTCAGGGAATAATAGCCTGTGAGATTGTGGGCGATCCAGCGACAGTTGGTCAATATGATCGGCGCCACTGATTGACGATGGCCGGACTGATAATTTCCGGTAATGCAATCAAGTCTTGAGCGAGAGGCTTTCAGCCGCCGGTTGCGCCAAGTTCTGGCTCGTGTGGGCCATGTCGATATCGGACCGACAGAATTGGCGCGGGAATTCAATCGACGCTATCCGGGTGTCCCCGTAACGATTCACGCCGCACGAAAGTGGCTGTTGGGCGAAGCGATCCCGACGCAGGCGCGTCTGCGTGTGCTGGCCCGCTGGTTTGGCGTGAGCACGGAATGGCTCCGCTTCGGTGAAGGCGCGCCAATGGTGGTGACGGCGCAGGAACCCGGGCTGGAGGAAGGCAGTGAGCTGGAAATCGATTTTCAGCTTGCACGCGAGATCGCCGCGCTTTCCCGCCCGCACCGCGAGGCGATTCACCAGTTGGTGCGCGCGTTGCGCAAGGCCGAAAAGCTGGACTGACAATATATAAAGCATAGAGGTGCAGGCAGCGAGGACTGCGGCATCGACGTAAAAAAGCCTTCCCCGCGGGGAAGGCTTTTTCGTATCCAGGTCCAGGCTTGCACTGCCAGCCCGGGCGACTGGCTCAGTGGAACTGCTCTTCTTCGGTGGAGCCGGTGAGTGCGGTGACACTGGAGGCGCCGCCCTGGATCACCGTGGTGACGTCGTCGAAGTAGCCCGTGCCCACTTCCTGCTGGTGCGAAACGAAGGTGTAGCCGCGGTCGCGCGCGGCGAATTCCGGTTCCTGCACCTTTTCCACATAGGCCGTCATGCCGCGCTTGGTGTAGTCCTGCGCCAAGTCGAACATGTTGTACCACATGGAGTGGATGCCGGCCAAAGTGATGAACTGGTACTTGTAGCCCATGGCGCCCAGTTCGCGCTGGAACTTGGCGATGGTGGCGTCGTCGAGGTTCTTCTTCCAGTT
>JAVBSY010000145.1:0-24709 GCA_031556475.1 Azoarcus sp. | reverse complement strand
GCCTGGTCGCCCCAGGCGATCCGCCTCGCGGGCAAACCCGCGCTGCAGAAACACCCGCTGTTTCTCGACGGCACGATCGAAGTGCAGGACGAAGGCAGCCAACTTCTCGGCCTGCTGGTGCAACCGCGGCGCGGCGAACTGGTGGTGGATTTCTGCGCTGGTGCCGGCGGCAAGACACTGCAACTGGGCGCGATGATGCGCTCCAGCGGCCGCCTGTACGCGCTCGATGTCGCCGAAAAGCGCCTCGCCAAACTCAAACCGCGGATGGCGCGGGCCGGGCTGTCGAATGTCCATCCGACGTTGATCGCGCACGAAAACGACGCCAAGCTCAAGCGCATGGCAGGCAAGGCCGACCGCGTGCTGGTCGATGCGCCGTGCAGCGGGCTGGGTACATTGCGCCGCAACCCTGACATCAAGTGGCGGCAAACCCCGGAAGCAGTGGAAGAAATGGTCGCCAAGCAACACGCCATCCTGACTTCCGCCGCGCGCCTGGTACGCCCTGGTGGCCGCCTGGTATACGCCACGTGCAGCTTGCTGGCGGAAGAAAACGACGATGTGGTCGACACCTTTCTCGCCGCTCATCCCGCCTTTCGCCAAATCGATGCCGGCGAGGTGCTGGCCACGCAAGGCGTGACACTCTCCACCGGTGCGCGTTTGCGCCTGTCGCCGCACGATCACGGCACGGACGGCTTCTTTGCCGTGGTGTTGGAACGCATCACCGGTGCTTGAAACATGCCGCACGGCGGCAATGTTGCGCCGCGCAACGGCGTTACTGGCACTACTGGCAACCATCGCCGCGTACCCGGCGCAGGCGGGACAGCGCCTGCCGGCCAGTGGCGAAGTGGAAGTGGCCTTTACGCCCTGGGACGATGGCGAAACTCTGTTGCTGGGCGTAATCGACAGCGCACGGCAAAGCCTGCAAGTACAGGCTTACACCTTTACCAGCCGGCGCATCGCCGACGCGCTGATAGCGGCACGGCGGCGCGGCGTAAAAGTCGAAGTGCTGGCCGATGCACGGACGAACCAGCGCGCGCGAAACACCAGCGCCCTGCCCCGCCTGCTCGCCGCCGGCGTACCGGTGGCGCTGGAAACCCGCTATGCGGCAGCACATAACAAGCTGCTGATCGCTGATGCCGATAGCCCGCATTGCGCGGTGGCAACCGGTTCGTACAATTTCACTTGGTCGGCCCAGAACCGCAATGCCGAAAACGTGCTGGTGATGCGCCAAAACTGCGCACTCGCGCGGGCCTACCGTGAAAACTGGCGCCGCCATCGTGCACAAGCCACCCCGATCACCCGTCTGCCCAGGAAGCCTTGAGCATGGAGAAATCCTTCGCCGCCGGATTGGCCACCGAATGTGCCACCCTGTGGGGCCGCATGGCAGACAATCTGCGCGACCCGCAAGTGATGTGGCAAATCGGCGCGCTCGTACTGAGCCTTGCCTGCGGCTGGCTGATCCAGCGCATCGCCACACGCCATGCGCTCCAACTGGCGGACGACGAAACGGCAAGCACCGCCCGCCGTTTCGGCACGCACGGCATGCGTCGCATCCTGTTTCCGTTATCCGCGCTTATTCTCGTCGTCGTCGCGCGCAGCGTGCTGAACCGGTATTACAAGGTCTATCTGCTCGACCTGGCCATACCCCTGCTGTTGTCGATGGCGATCATCCGTTTCGTCGCCTTCGCACTGCGCCAGACAATCGGGCGGGCGACATGGTCCATTGGGTTGGAAAAAACCTTTGCCATCATCGTCTGGGCCATTGTCGCGCTCCACCTCCTGGGCTGGCTGCCGGACATCATCGCGGACCTCGATGCGATTTCCATCACGCTCGGCGCACAAAAGCTTTCCCTGTGGATGGTGATGCAAGGCATCGCGATGGTGCTGCTGGCCGTGATCGTCGCCTTGTGGCTTGCCGGCGCACTGGAGCGGCGACTGGCCGGCGCGTCGCACATCGACCCGAACGTACGCCTGGTGCTGGCACGCGTATCCAAGGCGGCGCTGTTGATCGTGGCGATTCTGATCGCACTGCCCATGGTGGGGATCGATCTGACGACCTTGTCGATGTTCGGTGGCGCGCTCGGTGTCGGCCTCGGTTTCGGTTTGCAAAAAATCGCCGCCAACTACGTTTCCGGCTTCATCATCCTGCTCGACCGTTCCCTGCGCATCGGCAGCCTTGTCGCCATCGGCAACGAGCGCGGCATCGTCAAGGAGATCACTACTCGCTACACGGTGCTGCGCGCCTTCAACGGCGTCGAATCCATCGTGCCGAACGAAATCCTGGTAAGTTCCGTGGTGCAGAACGAAACGTTGAGCGACAAGCAGGTTGCCTTGCCTTTGTCTTTCCAGATCAGTTACACCGCCGACGTGGAACAGGCGATGGCGATCCTGGTCGAAGTAGCCGGGCAACAACGGCGCGTACTGCAAAAACCGGCACCGTCCGCCTATCTTGTCAACTTCGCCGACAACGGTATTCAACTGCGCCTGGGTTGCTGGATTACGGATCCTACCGAGGGAACATCGGATATTGTTTCCTCGATCAACATGGAGGTCTGGCGTCGCTTCAAGGCCGCGGGCATCGGTTTTCCTTTCCCGCAGCGCGAAATCCGCATTACAGCGGAAAGCGGCGCCGTTCCGAACTTGACCGATTCATCGAGGATTGCCGCGCGGCAAGAAACACCAGGGGAACCACCATCCGCCCCTTCGCACCCCGCGTGAATTCCATACGCCCTGGATAGGCGTCCTGCGCGTCGAGTTCAAGGACGGTTATTTTTCAGGAATTTTTCAAGGAATCGCCACTCATGTTTGCCGGCCTGTTCGTGCTTCCCTGGTGGGGCTACATCGTCGTTACCTTGGCATTGACCCACATCACCATCGCCTCCGTCACCATTTACCTGCACCGCCACCAAGCCCACCGGGCGCTGGAGCTGCGCCCCCTGCCGAGCCATTTTTTTCGCTTCTGGCTATGGCTCACCACCGGCATGGTGACAAAGGAATGGACCGCCATTCACCGCAAGCATCACGCCAAATGCGAAACGGCCGACGACCCGCATAGTCCGCAGACACGCGGCCTCGCCAAGGTGCTGTGGGAAGGCGCCGAACTCTACCGTGCCGAGGCAAAAAACAAGGAAACTCTCGCCCGCTACGGCCACGGCACGCCGGACGATTGGATGGAGCGACACGTTTATCGCCACTCGATCATTGGCATCAGCCTCATGCTGCTCATCGACATGGCCGCCTTCGGCCCGATCGGCGTCACCATATGGGCCGTGCAAATGGCGTGGATACCGTTCTGGGCTGCCGGCGTCGTCAACGGGCTTGGGCATTACTGGGGCTATCGCAACTTCGGTTGCGCCGACGCCTCGACCAACCTCATTCCCTGGGGCCTGGTCATCGGCGGCGAAGAATTGCACAACAATCACCACAGCTTCGCCACCTCGGCCAAATTCTCGGCCAAGTGGTATGAATTCGACCTTGGCTGGCTCTACATCCGCGCGCTGCAAACGCTCCGCCTGGCCAAGGTGAAGAAAGTGATCCCGACCCCCAGATTCGGCGAGGCCAAGTGCGTTCCGGACTTCGACATGCTGCAAGCGGTCATTCTGCACCGCTACGACGTAATGACCAATTACGTCGCATCACTCAAACGCATCTGCGGCGACGAAATAAGCAAACTCAAGCGTGCCCGGATCGGCACCGAAGACGGCCGCTTCAACGCCAGGACATTCAAACGCTGGGTTCTGTCCGGCGAAGAACGCAATCTTTCCAGCAGCGAAAAGCAGCACCTCGAAACCATGCTGAAAAGCAGCGCGGCACTGTCCACCGTCGTCGCGATGCGCGAGGAACTGTGCGCCATCTGGTCACGCTCCACAGCTACGCGTGAACAATTGCTGAAACAGTTGTGCGATTGGGTTGCCCGCGCAGAACATAGCGGCATATGTCAATTACAGGAGTTTTCCTTGCGGCTGCGGCGCTACGCTGCTTGAATGCCTGGGACAGAAACCAGGGCAACGGCACTGTTTCAGGACGGACTCAGACCTCGCCACGCAACGCATCAGCCCAACAGTTGGGCGTTTCGTAAAGACGAACCTTTTCCAGGCGCAAGCTGTTCCCGTAGGTGCCGCGGTAAGCGGGTTCAAGAATACGGAATGCCTCGGCAGCCAGATTTTCCGCGGTCGGCACAACGTCCAGCAACACCGTCTTATGCTCGGGCAGCGATGCGAGAAACGCCGTCACCACGGTATCGCCGCGATAGGCAAGAAAAGCGTGATCCCAGCGATCGACAACCAGCTCGGCGGCGATCTTCTTGATATCGGCAAAATCCATCACCATGCCGTTGTCCGCCCGCCCGGCGGCATCGATCACATCGCCGGACAAAGTGATCTCCATCGCATAGCGATGGCCGTGCAGATGGCGACATTGGCTGGCATGGTCTGGAATTCGGTGACCGGCATCGAATTCCAGACGGCGGGTGATGCGCATGAAAACCTCGGAAAATCAGGCATGTTGACGTCCGATTGTAACATTGGCCTTTTAAGCTAAGCTTTAGCTCCCTTCCCATCCGCCACGACACAAGCTGCACCCGCAATGACATCCACCGCCCGCCCCCTATCCATTCATGACCACGACCGTGACCTGGCGGGACTGACGTACGTCTATCCGGTCTTGTCCCGGCGAGCCGGTGGCGTTTCGATAGGGATCAATCTCAATCCCAACAACGCATGCAACTGGCATTGCGCCTACTGTCAGGTGCCCGGCTTGACGCGCGGCAAGGCGCCACCGATCGACACTGCTCTGCTGGAACAAGAACTACACGGCTTTCTCGACGCACTCGTGCATGGCGACTGGCTATCGCGCAATGCCCCGGAAGGCTTGCGCAACATTCAGGACGTCGCCTTCTCCGGCAACGGCGAACCGACCAGCGCGGAGAACTTTCCCGAAATCGTCACACTCGTCATCCGTCTGCGCGGGCAATTCGGTCTGTCCGACACCCCCATCCGGCTCATCACCAATGGCAGCCTGATGATGCGGACGTCCGTACGCACAGGCGTACGGCTTATCGGTGATGCGGGCGGAGAAGTATGGTTCAAGGTCGATGCCGGAGAAATCGCGGAAATCGAAAGGATCAACGGCGTACGCCTCAAACCCGAAGCCATTGTCCGCAACCTGCGTTCATGCGCTTCCTTGTGCCGGACATGGGTGCAAACCTGCCTGTTCCGCTGGGATGGCGAAGTGCCGCGAAGAGAAGCACTCGATGCCTATCTGGCGCTGCTCGATGCGGCTTCGCCCGGGCAACTGGCCGGCGTATTGCTGTATGGAATCGCGCGGCCGTCACAACAGGCCGAAGCCGCGCACCTTTCCCCATTGACTGCGGATGAACTGGAAAATATTGCCGAACTACTAAAGAAAAAGGGGCTGACGGTTCGCGTCAGCCCCTGAATCTCGCTGGCAGCAAACGCTGCCCACTCAAACATACCCCTTACCGCTCTTTGCGCTTGGCGCGCGCTTCCTTTTTCAGCGTCTTGTACAGATCGGGATTGGTATTCTTGAGATACTCCGCCACCTCCACGTCGTCTTTCTTCACCTTGTTGATATCGATCTGCTCGATATGCACAAGACGAAGCAACGCTTGCACCGGGCGCGGGATATTACGACCACTTTCATAACGCGATCCGCCGCTCTGGGTCACGCCTATCTTGGACCAGAATTGCGACTGGTTCAGACCCAGTTTGCGACGAATTTCACGCACGTCAATGTTTTCCACGCTTTTCATGATTCCGTCCTTTGTGTGAAGCCATATATGGTGAAGCCAAACTTGCAAACCGTATCAGACCTGTTCAGTCGGATGTGCTATGAGACTTGGCTACTGCTGGAGAAGTTCCTACGACTTACTTAAGTCATAGTGCATTAAAGTATAGATTACTATTCTGCGCACATACAACCAGGGGCATTATGGAATATTCGGAAATTTACAGCTTGTTGTGAAATAATTCCGATCCACGGAGACCACATCCTGATCCAGTCCTGCAAAAAAGACCGCCGTTAGGTAGAATTCTGCCTCTTTACCTACCACGAACCCGGATGCGGCAATGGCATTGATAGTTCAGAAGTACGGCGGCACTTCGATGGGTAGTCCCGAGCGCATCAGGAACGTCGCCCGCAAAGTGGCAAAGTTCCGCGCCCAGGGTCATGAAGTCATCGTCGTGGTTTCGGCAATGAGCGGCGAAACCAACCGCCTCATCGCCTTGACGAAGGAAATCTCCGATCATCCGACCCCCAGGGAACTCGACGTCGTACTTTCCACGGGCGAGCAGGTAACGATCGGTCTGCTGTGCATGGCGCTCAATGATACCGGCGTAACGGCCAAGAGCTACACCGGCGCACAGGTCAAGATCCTCACCGACTCGTCCCACAACAAAGCCCGTATCCTGAGTATCGACGACGCGCCGATCCGGGGCGATCTCGATGCGGGCCACGTCGTCGTCGTCGCAGGCTTTCAGGGCGTGGATGCCTCGGGCAACATCACGACACTGGGCCGCGGCGGCTCCGACACCACAGCGGTGGCACTCGCCGCGGCGCTGAAGGCGGACGAATGCCAGATCTATACCGATGTGGACGGCGTTTACACGACCGATCCGCGCATCGTCCCCGAAGCACGCAAGCTCGACACCATTACCTTCGAGGAAATGCTGGAAATGGCCAGCCTCGGCTCAAAGGTCTTGCAAATACGCTCCGTCGAATTCGCTGGCAAATACAAAGTCAAGCTGCGCGTCCTTTCGAGCTTCCAGGAAGAAGGCGAAGGGACTCTGATCACCGTTGAGGAAGACAACACCATGGAACAGCCCGTCATTTCCGGTATCGCTTTCAATCGCGACGAAGCCAAGCTCACCGTCGTCGGCGTGCCGGATAAACCCGGTGTTGCCTATCAGATACTCGGCCCCATCGCCGACGCCAACATCGATGTGGATATGATCGTCCAGAACATCGGCCACGACGGCGCCACCGACTTCTCATTCACGGTCGGGCGCGGCGATCTGGACAAAGCGGTGAAAGTGCTCGAAGGCTTGAAAACCCATTTCGGCGCCCGGGCCGTCGAAAGCGACAAAACCATGGCAAAGGTTTCCATCGTCGGCGTCGGCATGCGTTCACACCCCGGCGTGGCCTCGAAAATGTTCCGCACCCTGGCCGAGGAAGGCATCAACATCCAGATGATCACCACATCGGAAATCAAGATTTCCGTGGCGATCGAAGAAAAGTACCTGGAACTCGCCGTTCGCGTGCTGCACAAGGCCTTCGGCCTTGAAAATGGCGTCTGAAAAAAGCCCGATGAAATTGACCGCGCGACGCAAAATGGCTATAGTCGCGCGTTCTTAACGGAAACGTGGCCGAGAGGTCGAAGGCACTCCCCTGCTAAGGGAGCATACCTGCAAAACAGGTATCGAGGGTTCGAATCCCTCCGTTTCCGCCAGATGCATGAAATCGGCAAAAGCCCACAACGCGAAACCGCTTGTGGGCTTTTTCCTGTCCACTCTATGCGAGCCTGACGTTCCGCCCCTGCACGCGCCCAGAAAAACAAACGCCCCATCGAAGGGGCGTTTGTTTCAACAGTGCGGGAAGGGCCTTTTGAGGCCCTTGCGGCCCTTCATTCAAACTCGATGATGACTTCATCCACCGCCAGGCTCGAACCGGGGCTGGCGACGATCTTCTTCACCTTGCCATCCTGTTCGGCCTTCAGGACGTTTTCCATCTTCATGGCCTCGATCACCGCGAGTTTTTCGCCGACCTTCACTTCCTGGCCTTCCGCCACGGCAATTTCGCGCAGCAGGCCGGGCATGGGCGAGAGCAGGAAGCGGGACATGTCCGGCGGCAGCTTGATCGGCATCTTCGCCAGCATGGCAGCGCCACGCGCACTCATGACGTGGCAATCGGTACGCGCGCCGGCATGCACAAGCCGGTAGACGAGGCCCGCGCGTTCCACCTGCATGGTGAAAGGCTTGCCGTCGAGTGTGCCGGTGAACAGCAACTGGCCGAACTGCCAATCGGTATTGAGCACATGGTCGCGGCCTTCATAACGGATGGCATAGCCACCCGACGTCAGCTTGACGGAGACATCAGCGGTGACATCGCCGTAGACGATGACATAGTCATCGCTCACCTCGCGCTCGTGGCCAGGCATCTGGCCGCTGATTTCGGCGTCGTGATCCTCGAAGGCGCGGTGCAGGCTTGCGGCCACAGCCACGAACACCATCGGGTGCTCGTGCGGCACCATCGACGCATCGAAACCCTTCGGGTATTCCTCGGCGATGAAGCCGGTATTGAAGTTGCCCGAGACAAAGCGTGGATGCTGCATCAACGCGGCCTGGAAGGGGATATTGGAGTTGATGCCGCGGATCACGAAGGCATCGAGCGCGTCACGCATGCGGCGAATGGCTTCGTTGCGATCGGCACCGTAGGTGATGAGCTTGGCGATCATCGAATCGTAATACATCGAGATTTCGCCGCCTTCATACACGCCGGTATCGACCCGCACCTGGCCATCGACATCGGTGGGCGGGGCAAACTTCACCAGGCGTCCGGTGGAAGGCAGGAAGCCGCGGAAGGGATCCTCGGCATTGATCCGGCACTCCATCGCCCAACCCTTGAGCGGAATCTCTTCCTGCGCGAAAGTGAGCTTCTCGCCGGCGGCGACACGGATCATCTGCTCTACCAGATCGAAGCCGGTGATGAACTCGGTAACCGGGTGCTCCACCTGCAGGCGGGTATTCATTTCGAGGAAGTAGAAGGATTTGTCCTTGCCGACGACAAATTCCACCGTGCCGGCGGATTGATACTTCACCGCCTTGGCCAGGGCCACCGCCTGCTCGCCCATCGCTTTGCGCGTGGCGGGGTCGAGGAAGGGGCTGGGCGCTTCTTCGATCACTTTCTGATGGCGGCGCTGGATGGAACATTCGCGCTCATGCAGATAAACGCAGTTGCCGTGAGCATCGCCCAGCACCTGGATTTCGATGTGGCGCGGCTCTTCGACGAATTTCTCGATGAACACACGGTCGTCGCCGAAGCTGTTGCGCGCTTCGTTCTGGCACGAGGCAAAGCCTTCAAAGGCTTCCTTGTCGTTGAAGGCGACGCGCAGGCCCTTGCCGCCACCGCCGGCGGAAGCCTTGATCATGACCGGATAGCCGATGCCGCGCGCGATTTCGACAGCCTGTTCCGGGCCGGAAATGGCGTCGTTATAGCCGGGAATGGTGTTGACCTTGGCCTCGTTGGCGAGCTTCTTGGAGGCGATCTTGTCGCCCATCGCCGCTACCGAGTAGTGCTTGGGGCCGATGAAGATGATGCCTTCCTCTTCCAGCCGACGCGAGAAGGCTTCGTTTTCGGACAAAAAGCCGTAGCCGGGGTGCACGGCCTCCGCGCCGGTCTGCTTGCACGCGGCGATGATCTTGTCCATCACCAGATAGGACTCTTTCGACGCAGCCGGGCCGATGCAGACGGCTTCGTCGGCCATCTCGACGTGCAGCGCATCCTTGTCCGCCTCGGAATACACCGCAACGGTAGCGATACCCATCTTGCGTGCGGTCTTGATGACGCGGCAGGCGATTTCACCCCGGTTCGCAATGAGAATTTTCTTGAACATATGTTGTTTCCAGTAAGGGACAAACCCTGGAGCGTGGGTTGCAACACCCTCCTCCGCTCCAGCTTCGTCCGGTTGTTCCTGAATACGCGGCTGATTCGGAGCGGAACTCAGAGCGGAATGTTGCCGTGCTTACGCCACGGGTTTTCCAATTGCTTGTCGCGCAACATCGCCAGGCTGCGGCAAATCCGCTTGCGCGTACTGTGCGGCATGATGACGTCGTCGATGAAGCCACGTTGCGCGGCGATGAACGGGTTGGCGAACTTTTCCTTGTACTCGGCTTCGCGTGCGGCAAGCTTCGCGGGATCGTCCTTCTCCTCGCGGAAAATGATTTCCACCGCACCTTTCGCACCCATGACCGCGATTTCGGCGCTCGGCCACGCGAGGTTAACGTCGCCACGCAGGTGCTTGGAGCTCATGACGTCGTAAGCACCGCCGTAAGCCTTGCGCGTAATCACCGTAATCTTCGGCACCGTGCATTCGGCATAGGCGTAGAGCAGCTTGGCACCGTGCTTGATGATGCCGCCGTATTCCTGGCTGGTGCCGGGCATGAAGCCAGGGACGTCGACGAAGGTCACCACCGGAATGTTGAAGGCGTCGCAGAAACGCACGAAGCGCGCTGCCTTGATCGAGCTCTTGATATCCAGACAGCCGGCCAGTACCAGCGGCTGGTTGGCGACGATGCCGACGGTACGTCCTTCCATGCGGCCAAAGCCGATGATGATGTTCTTGGCGTAGTCGCGCTGCAACTCGAAGAAATCGCATTCATCGACGATCTTGAAAATCAGCTCCTTCATGTCGTAGGGCTGATTGGGATTGCTCGGCACCAGGGTGTCGAGCGATTCGTCCATGCGGTCGGCCGGATCGCGACTGGGCCGCTCCGGCGGTGCCTCGCGGTTCGACAACGGCCGAAAATCGCTGAAGCGGCGCAGCATGGTGAGCGCCTCGACGTCGTTGTTGAAGGCCAGGTCGGCCACGCCGCTCTTGGTCGTGTGGGTAACGCCGCCGCCCAGTTCCTCGGCGGTCACTTCCTCGTGCGTCACCGTTTTCACCACTTCCGGGCCGGTCACGAACATATAGGAGGAATCTTTCACCATGAAGATGAAGTCGGTCATCGCCGGCGAGTACACCGCACCGCCCGCGCACGGTCCCATGATGAGGGAAATCTGCGGAATGACGCCGGAAGCCATGACGTTACGCTGGAACACGTCGGCATAGCCGCCGAGCGAGTCCACGCCTTCCTGGATGCGCGCGCCGCCCGAGTCGTTGAGGCCGATCACCGGCGCGCCCACTTTCAGCGCGTGGTCCATCACCTTGCAGATCTTTTCCGCATGCGCCTGGGACAGCGCACCGCCGAAAACGGTGAAGTCCTGGCTGAAAACGAACACCAGCCGCCCATTGACGGTGCCGTAGCCGGTTACGACGCCATCGCCGGGTACGGTAACCTTGGCCATGCCGAAATCATTGCAGCGGTGCTCCTTGAACATGTCCCACTCTTCGAAGCTCCCTTCGTCGAGCAGCAAGTCGATGCGCTCCCGGGCGCTGAGCTTGCCCTTTGCGTGCTGGGCCGCGATGCGCTTTTCCCCACCGCCAAGACGGGCCGCGGCACGCTTTTCGTCCAGCCTGCGAATGATTTCGTGCATTGATAACCTCCACTCAAAAAATCGTGAGCCGATGCCCATTTGCAGCAAATGGCGAAACACCGGCGGTAAAAATCAATTCAATCGATCCAGATAGCGTGTCACGGGCGCCCCCATTCCAAATTGCTGATTTGCAGCCCCTCGTCCGACTTGGTGATGGCTACCGCTATACCCTCATCGCACTGATCGCCAAGGACGCTGACGTAGATCTCGTGTGCCCCGTTTTCGGAACGCTCCCAGGGTTCATCCGTCAAAGAAACCGACTCGACTCGTTCGATTTCTCCGATGTCAGCCACCAGGTCATTGAAGGTTTGCTCCAGTTCCGCAAGTTGGCAGACCCCGGCCATCTCCGCACTCAAAAAAGCATGCGCGGCCACAAAATCCTGTTGCACCATCAGCCATACGAACTGTTCCGCGAACTCGATCAGATACCGCAGGGGATCGCGCCCCATTTCAGCCGCTTCACCCGCATCCGTTGCGGCGGAACGGCTATCGGGGCGATTGGTGAAAGTCGGGCCGGTAGCCGGGGCCACCATAGCCACGACTTCCTGCATCATCGAGAGCATCGTATTCAGCGGAGTCCGGTTTCTCTGTGGAAATTCTTGGTGGGGCCGTTTGGCGAAACCCTCCATGCCTTTCAGCAATGCCGCCCCAGGATCATGCGTCCCATGCAGCTTGGCCCTGCACCGACCAACCAATTGGGCAACAATCATTTGATATCTTGATTCAGCTGCCGCCGCCGCTTCGAAAGCTTCAACGGCCGCAGCGAAATCCGATAACTGCTCCAGTACCAACCCCTGCTGATAGTACAGGTCCGCCGCAGGATCAATCTCTATGGCAACATCATAGTAAGCCACAGCCTGCCGCAAAAACGCCGGTTTGATCGGCGGACAAAAATCCGCCCCTGAACGCTCCCAACCGGATTTGATCAGATCATCGCCTTGCGCAGATTTGTCCGTGCCACGCTCCACGGCGCGTTCGGCCAGTTTGGCGACGGCCTGCGCTGCATTGCGGCGTATTTGCGCCTTATCCATGCAATCGATCCAGATAGCCGAGCAAAAGCTGTGCTGCCGCCGCCGGCGTGGCACGGCCCGCTTCGACAGCGGCCGTCAGACGCGGCAGATCGGCTTTTATTTTGTCGTCGTCGCGGAAACGGCTGCGCAAGCCGCTATCGATCAACTCCCACATCCAGGCCAGCGCCTGATGACGGCGCTTGCCTTCGAATTCACCGCTGGCGCGCATCGCATCGCGGTAGCGCAATACTTCGCTCCAGAAGTCGGCCATGCCCTGTTTCTGCAAGGCAGACAGCGTCAGCACCGGTGGACGCCAGTTCGGGCTGGCCGGACGCACCATGGCCAGCGCCGTCGTCATCTGTGCCTTCGCCCGCATCGCGGCGGCGGCATCGATGTCGGCCTTGTTCACCACGATCAGGTCGGCCATTTCCATGATGCCTTTCTTGATCGCTTGCAGGTCGTCGCCGGCGTTGGGCAGTTGCAGCAGGCAGAAGATATCCGTCATGCCCGCCACGGCGATTTCGGATTGCCCGACGCCAACGGTTTCGACGACGATCACGTCGAAGCCGGCTGCCTCGCACGCCAGCAGGGTTTCACGCGTCGCCGCGGCCACGCCGCCGAGCGAACAACCCGACGGGCTGGGGCGGATGAAAGCGGCAGGCTCCCGGGACAGCAGTTCCATGCGCGTTTTGTCGCCGAGAATGGAACCGCCGGTGAGCGACGAGGACGGGTCCACCGCCAGCACCGCCACGCGCAGCCCCTGCTCGATCAGATACAGCCCAAGCGCCTCGATGAAGGTCGATTTGCCCACGCCCGGCACGCCGGAAATCCCCACCCGGATCGACCCGCCGCTGGCGGGCAGCAGCGCTTCGACCACCGCACGCGCACGCGCTTTGTGAGCCGGGTGCGTCGACTCGATCAAGGTGATGGTCTTCGCCAGCGGACGCAACTGGCGCGCCAGCACGCCCGCGACCAGTTCGCGGTCGGCGGGGTCGAGCGACTCCGGCGGATTCATCGCGTTCATTCGCAGCGGCACACTCGGGTCACAGTTGGGCTAAAGCGCACAGCCTGTTTCGCATGATCCATCACGCCGCTTTTTTCGCCGCCCGGATCTGTTTCAACACTTCGCGCGCGGCCTTGGGTACCGGCGTACCGGGTCCGAAGATGCCTTTCGCGCCGGCTTTGTACAGCGCGTCATAGTCCTGTGACGGGATGACACCGCCGACGAAAACGATGATGTCTTCCGCGCCCAGCGCCTTGAGGCCCGCGATCACTTCCGGCACCAGGGTTTTGTGGCCAGCGGCAAGACTGGAACAACCGACCGCATGGACGTCGTTTTCCACTGCGTGGCGGGCAGCTTCCTCAGGCGTCTGGAAAAGCGGGCCGATGTCGATGTCGAAACCGAGGTCGGCGAAGGCGGAAGCCACCACCTTGGCGCCACGGTCGTGCCCGTCCTGGCCCAGCTTTGCGATCATGACGCGCGGGCGGCGGCCTTCCTCGGCAACGAAGGTTTCGATTTCGGCCTTCACCTCACGCCACTCGGCCTCCCCTTCCACCACCGCCGCATACACGCCGGACACCGCCTGCGGATTGGCGCGGAAACGGCCCCATACTTTTTCCAACGCGTCGGACACTTCGCCGACCGTGGCACGCAGACGCACGGCCTTCACCGCGAGGTCGAGCAGATTACCTTTGCCGCTATCCGCGCAGGCGGTGAGCGCTTCGAGCGCCGCCTGCACCGCGTTCGCGTCGCGCTTGGCGCGCACGCTCGTCAGGCGTGCAATCTGGGCTTCGCGCACGGCATGGTTGTCGATATCGAGGATTTCGATCGGGTCTTCCTTGGCGAGCTTGTACTTGTTTACGCCGACGATGACGTCCTTGCCCGAATCGATACGCCCCTGCTTGTCGGCGGCGCACTCCTCCACCTTCATCTTCGCCCAGCCGGATTCGACCGCGCGGGTCATGCCGCCCATCGCCTCGATTTCCTCGATCAGACTCCACGCCTTGTCGGCCATGTCCTGCGTGAGCTTTTCCATCATGTAGGAACCGGCCCAGGGATCGACCACATTACAGATGTGCGTTTCTTCCTGGATGATGATCTGGGTGTTGCGCGCAATGCGGGCGGAAAACTCGGTGGGCAGCGCGATCGCTTCGTCCAGCGCGTTGGTGTGCAGCGACTGCGTGCCGCCAAACACCGCTGCCATCGCCTCGATGGTGGTGCGCACGACGTTGTTATAGGGGTCCTGCTCGGTCAGGGACCAGCCTGAAGTCTGGCTGTGCGTGCGCAGCATCATCGACTTCGGGCTCTTGGGGTCGAACTGCTTCATGATCCGCCACCACAACAACCGCGCGGCGCGCATCTTGGCGATTTCGAGATAGAAGTTCATCCCCACCGCCCAGAAGAAGGACAGGCGGCCGGCAAAGGTATCCACATCCATGCCGCTGGCGATGCCGGTACGCACGTATTCCAGGCCGTCCGCCAGGGTGAAGGCGAGTTCGATGGCCTGGTTCGCGCCTGCTTCCTGGATGTGATAGCCCGAAATCGAAATGCTGTTGAACTTGGGCATGTGCGACGACGTGTACTGGAAGATATCGGCGATGATCTTCATCGACGGCGTCGGCGGATAAATATAGGTGTTGCGGACCATGAACTCCTTGAGGATGTCGTTCTGGATGGTCCCAGACAGTTTGTCCTGCGGTACGCCCTGCTCTTCCGCCGCGATGATGTAGCCAGCCAGGATCGGCAGCACGGCACCGTTCATGGTCATCGACACCGATACCTTGTCGAGCGGAATACCGTCGAACAGGACCTTCATGTCCTCGACCGAGTCGATTGCCACCCCGGCCTTGCCCACGTCGCCAGTAACGCGCGGATGATCGGAGTCGTAACCCCGGTGGGTCGCCAGGTCGAACGCGACCGACACGCCCTGGCCGCCGGCGGCCAGGGCCTTGCGATAAAACGCATTGGATGCTTCGGCGGTGGAGAAACCGGCGTACTGGCGAATGGTCCACGGCTTGACCGCGTACATCGTCGGCTGCGGCCCGCGCACGAACGGCTCGAAGCCCGGCAAGGTATCGGTGTGCGGCAGCCCGGCCAGATCGGCGGCGGTGTAGAGCGGCTTCACCGTGAGCTTTTCCGGTGTGGTCCAGTTCAACTTGCCCAGATCGCCTTCCGGCGCGCTCTTGGCGGCCGCCTTTTTCCAGGCATCCAGATCGGGTTGAGGATAAACGGGCACGTTGGCGTTCGACATGATCAAAGCTTCTCCGATACCTGGACCGCGCACGCGGCCACAACACAACATATTGAACGTCCGCTGAACGGACAGGATTTCTATCCCTGCGAGCCGTCACGTTTCAGAGAAACAGGCCGGCCATGAAGGCAAAACACGAGACAAAACGCCGACTGTGCCGAACCTTGTTCGGCAAAACCGGCGTTATCGCCCATGCCCCACGTCGAAGCGACAAGACGTCACAGGGCGGAGTTGACTCCAAACTCTAATAAATAATACTTTATCCATAATTATCGACGCAACGTAGAAAAACGAACAGGAGACTATGCCGCGCATGGCAGCGGCTTTTTCCATTCGTCCACCGCTTTTCGATTCATTCACTTTCGGTGCGATCGCCGCCCTGCCCTCACCCTATGACTACCGCCAGCAGCATTGCGCCGCCCGCGCTCTACCAGGAAGTTGCCGAACGATTGCGGCAGCGCATCTTTTCGCACGAGCTGCAGCCCGGCTCATGGGTGGACGAGCAGGCCATTGCCGAGCAGTACGGCATCTCGCGCACACCGCTGCGCGAAGCGCTGAAAGTCCTCACCGCCGAGGGATTGGTTACGCTGAAACCGCGCCGCGGCTGTTATGTGACGGAGATTTCCGAACGCGATCTGGACGAGATCTTTGACGTGATTACCGTGCTGGAAAGCGAATGCGCAAAGCTTTCCGCCAGCCGCGCATCCGACGAGGAACTCGCCCACCTGCAACAGATCCATGCGGACCTCGAACGCGCCGCCACGGCGCAGGATATCAACGGGTTTTTCGAGGCCAACCAGGCCTTCCACCATGCTCTGCAGACCATTGCCGGCAACCACCGGCTGAAACAGACGATCCAGGACCTGCGCAAGGTCATCAAACTATCGCGCCATCACTCGCTTTTTTCGGAAGGACGATTGGAACAGTCCCTGGCGGAACATCGCGGCATTCTCGACGCCATGCTCGCGCACGACGTGATTGCCGCCGAATCGCGCATGCGCGAACACCTCCGCGACGGCCGCGCCGCCTTGGCGCGTATTTCCCACGCGCGCGGCCACGTCGCGTAGAAACGGCCTTGCGGCGGTACCCGCCAGTCACTCGGGCTCGGGTTCGCAGGTTGCCAGCACCTGGTCGATGCGGTAGTTGTCGATGTCCACCACCTCGAACTTGTAACCGCGATACAGCACCGAATCGGTGCGCTTCGGCACTTTCCGCAACCGGTACATCAGAAAACCGGCGATCGTCTCGTAGTTCTGAAAATCCTCGAACTCGTCGATGGCAAGCGCCTGCATCACGTCCTCGATCGGCGTCATGCCGTCGATCAGCCAGGATCGCTCGTCGCGGCGCACGATCAACTCCTCCTGGAACGGACTCACCAAGTCGCCCATCACCGTGCTCATCACATCCTGCAAGGTCAGCAGGCCGACCACGAGCGCGTATTCATTGACGATCAGCGCGAAGTCCTCCTTGGCGTCGCGAAAATGCTCCAGCGCCTCGAACAACGACAGCGTGTCCGGCAGCATCAGGATCTTGCGTACGATGGGCTGGGTGCGCAGCGACAGATCCTGGCCCTGCACGATGCGCGGCAAAATGTCCTTGGCATCGACGTAGCCGATCACGCTGTCGATCGCGCTTTCGCACACAGGGAATTTCCCGTGCGGATGCTCGGCGATCTTGCGCCGGATGTTTTCCTCCGACTCGCCCAGCGTGAGGTAGACGACATTCTCACGCGGCGTCATCGCCGAGGGCACGATGCGCGAATCCAGCTCGAACACGTTGCAGATAAGCTGCTGCTCCTGTTTGAGCAAAGACCCGGTCTGCGCACCGGCATCGGCCATGGCGACGATGTCGGCAGCGGTAATGTCGTCGGTGCGCACGGCGGGAACCCCGAACACGTTGAACAGCCGTGTCGCCAATCCATCGAACACCCAGACCAGTGGCGCGAACAACCACATGCAAAACTGCATCGGTCGCACGATGACCATCGCCACGCGCTCGGGCCGCGCCATGGCCAGGCGTTTCGGCATCAGGTCAGCGAACAGCACGAACAGGCCGGTAACGGAAACGAAGGCAATGGCAAAGCTCAGGGAATCGAGCAAGGCACCGCTATACAGCGGCGCGATCACCGCCGCCACGTAAGGCGACAACGCCTGTTCGCCGACGATACCGCCAAGAATGGCGACAGCGTTGAGGGCGATCTGCACCACGGTGAAAAAGCTGCCTGGATTGTCCTGCAGCAACAACACACGCTGCGCATTGGCCTGCCCCTCCTCCGCCATCAAGCGGAGCTTTATCTTGCGCGAGGCCGCCAGGGAAATTTCCGACAGCGAAAAAAACGCGCTGACCGCAATCAGCAGAAAAATGACAAAAACATAACTAGGCAATGTCACGACGGCTCCTCGATGGCGCCATTCAGGCCGGCAGTATCCTAGCGGCAGTCTATCATCGCCCCATTTCGGCCGCCGCCGTACCCGTCATGTCCGCCGGCACCACCCAGCGTTCATACTGCTCCGCACTGACATAGCCGCTCGCCAGTGCCGCCGCACGAAGACTCAGTCCCTCGTGCTGCGCTTTCTTCGCGATCTCGGCGGCACGGTCGTAGCCGATATGGCGGTTGAGCGCCGTCACCAGCATCAGATTCGCCTCCAGATTTGCATGGATACGAGCATGCTCCGGTTCGATGCCGCACGCGCAATACATGTCGAACGCGGCACAGGCGTCGGCCAGCAAGGCAATGCTCTCGAGCACGTTATGCGCCATCACCGGCTTATAGACATTGAGCTGGAAGTTGCCCTGGCTGCCCGCGAAGGCCACCGTCGCATCGTTACCGAACACCTGCGCACAAACCATCGTCAGCGCCTCGCATTGCGTCGGATTCACCTTGCCCGGCATGATCGACGAACCCGGCTCGTTTTCCGGGATGCGCAGTTCGCCAATGCCGCAGCGTGGGCCACTGGCGAGCCAGCGCACATCGTTGGCCATCTTCATCAGCGCCCCTGCCAGCGTGCGCAGCGCTGCCGACACGCGTACCAGCGCGTCGTGGGCCGACAGGGCAAAGAATTTATCCGCCGCGCTGCGCCAGGGATGACCGGTGAGCACCGCGAGAATGTCCGCGGTCCGTTCCCCGAAACGCGGATGCGCGTTGAGCCCGGTTCCCACCGCCGTGCCACCGATGGCCAGTTCGTACAAGCCCGGCAGCGCGTCGCGCACACCGGCAAGGCCGAAATCGAGTTGCGTTACCCACGCACCGATCTCCTGCCCCAGTGTTACCGGTGTTGCGTCCTGCAAGTGCGTGCGACCGGTCTTGACCACATCGCGAAACGCTTCCGCACGCCCGGCAAGCGTGTCGCGCAACCCGCCGACGGCAGGAAACAAGCGCTCGTGCAACTGCTCCACGATCGCCACATGCATCGCGGTCGGAAACGTATCGTTCGACGATTGCCCACGATTGACGTGATCGTTCGGATGCACCGGCGACTTGCTGCCCAGCTTGCCGCCCGTCAATTCGATGGCGCGATTGGCAATGACCTCATTGGCGTTCATGTTGGACTGCGTGCCGGAGCCGGTCTGAAACACGACGAGCGGAAAATGATCGTCGAGCGTACCAGTGATGACTTCCTCCGCCGCACGCTCGATCAGCGCAGCGATATCCGCCGGCAACTCACCCAACTCGGCGTTGGCGCGCGCAGCGGCTTTCTTCAGCAAACCGAAGGCACGAATCATCGGCCGTTGCCAACGAAAGCGATCGGTGCCGATAGGAAAGTGGTGCAGCGAGCGCTGCGTCTGCGCGCCCCAGTAACGATCGGCGGCAACTTCCACCACCCCCATGGAATCGGTTTCGATACGCTGCTTGACGCGCATACACATTCTCCTGCTTGTACAAAGTACGCCCCCTGTCGCGCCCTTATCGTGCAACTGCGGCAAAAACGAGCGTTCGGGGTATCGATTTGCCCGGATAGGCAACTCACGGTGCGCATCGTGATCGGCGACACTCGATCAACGACCTGTTCGAGTTCAGCCACCCCAATAGGGATGCTGTACCTGACTCGTTTGTCGGAGAGGCCGTGGAAAATGCCTTCGAACCCACCCAGCCACTTTCACCGCGCCCGCCTCCCGGCCCGTCGGAGTACGACAAAGTCTGTAAGTTCAATGGCTTCAGCGCAATTCGCTGAAAACTACTTGAAAGGGCCTGGAAAGAAGAAAGGCTCTTGAGGACGACAATCGCCCTCAAGAGCCTTCTGGTGAAGATCCACCGGTATCCTGCCCCTCATCCCCCGGACACACCGCCAGGCAATATTCCTATTGCTCAGCGGAGCGGGTCGGAAACAGGGGCAACGGCGAAGAACCGATGCGCTTACTTCGGCCCTTTCTTGATCCACCCCATCGGCGCGCCCAGCGGCAGAACGACGCGGCCGAAGAAATTATTGAGGAAGATCGCGCCCGCCGCATAGAAACCAAGCAGGGAAATCAAGAACTCAGACCATGCGGCCAAGGTATTGAAGCCTGCCGGCTCGATGCCAATGAACGTTACCTTCAGCGTCGCCAACGCCAGGGAAAGCAGCAGGACATTGATGAGCACGAGGATGGCCGCAAATACCTTGTTTGCTTCGAATGCGGCAACCATGACGAACAGCGAGAAAATCAGATACCCGATGAACGCGAAAGCGATCTGACGCGGGTCGGCGGTAGCGCCTACCTCGCCAAACCAGCCGAGAGAAAAAGCCCAATGCGTCGCCACCGCGATCCAGAACAGGCCATATGCCCCCAGAACGACGGCACCGAAGTAGTTATTCTTTTTGAAATCGATCATCGAAGCGATGATTTGAGCAAACGCCCCCAGGAATATGGCCCACGGGATCAGGTAGGCCGTTCCGGCTCCCGTCCAGCCCATTTTCTGGGACGATGCCACGAAAGTAACCATCGACAGGCCGAACACACCGAGCGCGGTAGGATCTGCCAGTACGGGCTTTGTTTCAACAATGGTGAATTGCGCTTGTTGTTGATTGCTCATTTTTACTCCCTCTACTCCCTCAATTTACTGCTTAGAATAAAACTTTACTGCTTCGACAAGACAACGCCGCAGCACTGTACTGTACAACGTACAGTCACAAGGCGAGAGCACACAGAGACACGATGACAAGGCAAAGCCTTGTATCGCCTTCGGATGGACTCAAGCCAATGTGTATGTAATCAATGCCTTGCGGGTACGCTATCCTGTACAAAAAAATTAACTAATAAATTATAGAAGAAATGTATCCCGTCAATACATCAGCAGCAGAAAGATAATTAAATGATCGAATCAATAAAATTAATTATTAGACTTAGTCTAAAGCTGAGGTTTCTTTGAAACAGTAAACTGCCGGTCCGTTTGGAATCCCCTTGCAGTTTCACCCGTTCCTCTATCCCTGGAACTTCAACTGATAACATCCTGCAGATTTCCAGGCAACACCCCTTCAGCCCCCCTGCTTCTCGTCCAGCCCGCAAGCCTATGCCAGAGGCGACGGAAAGAAAGATCGAAAACAGCAACCACATACCATGCCCCCGACCATCCAGCTCAGTATCGAAGACTGCATCGCTACCATCACACTCGCCAAACCAGACAAACTCAACGCCATCGATGCCGCCATGTGGCGCGGCCTGCGCGACACCATGCACGAAGTTAGCGCCAGCGAGGAAATCCGCTGCGTCATCGTGCGTGGCGCTGGCGACAAAGCGTTTGCCGCCGGTGGCGATATCGAGGAGTTTCTCAGCGTACGCGCAACCGAGGACGATGCACTGAGTTATCACGAAGACGACGTGGCCGCCGCTCTCGACAGCATCCGTAACTGTCCGCTGCCCACGGTGGCGGCCATTCGTGGCGCCTGTATCGGCGGCGGACTGGAAATCGCCGGTTGCTGCGACCTGCGTATCGCCGGTGAATCGGCCCGTTTCGGCGCGCCGATCAACAAACTCGGCTTTTCCATGTATCCCGGTGAAATGGCCGGTTTGATCGCCTTGGTCGGCCCCGCGGTGGTACTGGAAATCCTGCTCGAAGGCCGTATCCTGAACGCCGCCGAAGCCTTGCAGAAAGGCCTGCTGAGCCGCGTCGTACCCGACGAAACGGTATTCGACGAGGCTCGTGCCTGCGCCGGCCGTATTGCTGCCGGCGCGCCACTGGTGGCCCGCTGGCACAAGCAGTGGGTACGCCGGCTAACCAACCCGGCACCACTTACCGAAGCGGAAAAACGCGACTCCTTCGCTTTTCTCCATACGGAAGACTACCAGGAGGGGCTGGCTGCCTTTTTCGCCAAGCGGCCGCCGCAATTCAAGGGACGCTGAGCGCACCGGCACTCAACAACGCATCGATATCGAGGTGACTTTCGACCGCATCGGCCAGGCGGTCGATATCCGCCTCGCGCCGCACAGCCAGGTCCACTTTCCCGGTTTCGCCCGCGCCGGCCCAGGCGAGCAGCGCGGCCAGCGCATCGGGCGCATCGAACAGGCCATGCAGATACGTGCCCAGAATCTGCCCGTCGTCCGACAATGCACCCTCGTCACGCCCATTCCCATCCCCATCGATCAGCGTCAAAGCCGGCCGCGACAAAGCTGGGCCATGCGAGACGCCCAGATGAATCTCATAACCCGCCACCGCCGCCGCGCCAGCCAGGTTCAGGCAGCCACGCACGTTTTCCAGGCGTTTCTCCGGTTGCAGCACCGTTTCCATTTCCAGCAAACCCAGACCCGCCACCGTTGCCGGTGCGCCCTCCAGGCCCTCCGGATCCGCCAGGCTTGTACCGAGCATCTGAAAACCGCCGCAAATGCCGATCAGCTTGCCGCCGTAACGCGCGTGGCGTCGGATCGCCGCATCCCAGCCTTGCGCGCGCAACCACGCAAGATCGGCCTGAACGTTCTTGGATCCAGGCAGAACGATCAGATCGGCGGGGGGAATCGTCTGCCCCGGCCCGACCCAGCGAAAATCCACCTGCGGATGCAGGCGCAAGGCATCGAAATCCGTGTGATTGGATATACGCGGCCAGACCGGCACAACAACCCGCAGCACGACGTCCTCCGCGGGAGAGGGCACGCCGCCCTCGGCCAGCGCATCCTCGGCATCGAGAAAAAGCCCGTGCAGATACGGCAATACGCCGAATACCGGCAAGCCTGTACGCTTTTCCAACCAATCCAGGCCCGATTGCAACAAGCCGATATCGCCGCGAAAGCGGTTGATGACGAAGCCCTTCACCCGCCCCCGTTCGGACGGCGACAGCAATTCGAGCGTACCGACAAAGTGAGCGAAGACGCCGCCACGATCGATATCGGCGACGAGAATCACCGGCACGTCGGCCGCTTCGGCGAAACCCATGTTGGCGATGTCGCGTTCGCGCAGGTTTATTTCCGCCGGACTGCCGGCACCCTCGATCAGCACATATTCATAAGCGGCGGCAAGACGGTGCCAGGATTGCATCACCGCCGCCATCGCTGTCGTTTTGTAGGCGTGGTAGTCGCAGGCGGACAAGGTGGCCGCGACTTTTCCGTGGATCACCACCTGCGCGCCAGTATCGGATGCCGGCTTGAGCAACACCGGATTGAAATCGGTATGCGGCGCGATACCCGCCGCTTGCGCCTGCAATGCCTGGGCACGGCCGATCTCGCCGCCATCCACCGTCACGGCCGAATTCAGCGCCATGTTCTGCGGCTTGAACGGTGCCACGCACATGCCGCGCCGCCGCAATACCCTCGCCAGACCAGCAACCAGTGTGCTCTTGCCGGCATCGGAAGTGGTGCCCTGTACCATCAGCGCGAAAATCATCGACATCGCTTAAGATCCGTCCTTTCGTCGGGCACGGCCTTGTCCAGGCGCATATGGCCGATGCCGCAAGCCTGCACCGTCGTCGCCCTACCGTGTTCCCATGCATCTTTCGTTCATGCTTTTTCGTTGCCTGCCGCCCACCTTGCTTGCAGCCCTCGCGCTACTGGCCGCTACGCCACTGCGTGCGGATGTCCGCGTCACCGATGATACCGGCCACGAAGTTCACTTGGCGCAGCCTGCAAAACGTATCGTCAGCCTCGCCCCACACATCACCGAATTGTTGTTCGCCGCCGGCGCGGGGGATCGAGTCGTCGGCGCAGTCACCTACAGCAACTACCCCGCCGCTGCAACGCATCTGCCCCAGGTTGGCGCAAGCAACAACATCGACCTGGAAGCCATCGCCGCGCTCAAGCCCGATCTGATCGTGGCCTGGAAAAGTGGTAACCGCGACCGTCATCTCGACCGTCTCGCCGCGCTCGGTATCCCGATTTATCTGAACGAACCGCGCAACCTCGACGATATCGGCCACAGCGTGCAAACCTTCGGCCGCCTTGCCGGCAGCGCAACCGATGCCGAAGCCGCAGCGGCGGCATTCTTCGCGCGTAAAACGGCGCTGCAAACCAAATACAGTACGCAGGCAACGGTGCGGACGTTCTACCAGATATGGAACCAACCGCTGATGACCATCAACGGCGAACATTTCATTTCCAGGCTTATCGCTTTATGCGGCGGTGAAAACGTCTTCGCCGGGCAAACTCAGCTTGCTCCCACCCTTGGCGTCGAAGCGGTTCTCGCCGCCAACCCCGAAGCCATCGTCGCCAGCGGCATGGACGAGGCCCGGCCGGAATGGCTGGACCAGTGGCGGCATTGGCCGCAACTCGCCGCCACCGCCAGCGACAACCTCTTCTTCATCCCACCCGATCTGATCCAGCGCCCGACTCCACGCATTCTTGAAGGTGCCGCACTGCTGTGCGAACAATTGGATAGCGCACGACGCAAACGCCCCTCGCATTGAGCGAGCAACTTCATTGGCATGGCAGTACCGCGCCGTGCGCAATTCGGCAAACGGACGGACGCCGATGGCGACCGGCCGATGCCGCAAGCAATCCAAATGAAAGGGGCCGGGCATACCATGCCCGGCCCCCTTGCTTCGAGATTTTTATCAGATCGTGTAGGTGGCGATCACCCTGTTCAAATCGGTCGCCAGATCGTTCAGTTCCCTGCTCGACTCGGCAGTCCGCTGCGCCGTCACACTCGTTTCCTCGGCCATCTGCGCCACTGTCTCGATCTCGTGCGCCATGCTGTTGCTGGCCGTGCTCTGCTCGCGCATCGAACTCGAAATGTCCGCCACCTGGCTCATCACTTCGTCGGTGCTCCTTCTGATCTGGGTGATC
>JAVBSY010000089.1:0-10746 GCA_031556475.1 Azoarcus sp. | reverse complement strand
CCGACGAAACCGCGGTGCGGCTGCACCGCCATGCCCTCGGCGTGCGCCCGGCATACAAGCGCGTGGATACCTGTGCCGCCGAGTTCTCGACCTCTACCGCCTACATGTATTCCTCCTACGATGAGGAGTGTGAGGCACGGCCGTCGGACAAGAAGAAGATCATGGTGCTTGGCGGCGGTCCGAACCGCATCGGCCAGGGCATCGAGTTCGACTACTGCTGCGTGCATGCCGCGCTGGCGCTGCGGGAAGACGGGTACGAGACCATCATGGTCAACTGCAACCCGGAAACCGTCTCCACCGACTACGACACGTCCGACCGCCTGTACTTCGAGCCGATCACGCTGGAAGACATCCTCGAAATCGTGCATATCGAAAAGCCGGTCGGCGTCATCGTCCAGTTTGGTGGGCAGACGCCGCTCAAGCGTGCGCGCGCACTTGAGGCAAACGGCGTGCCGATCATCGGCACTTCGCCGGACATGATCGATGCCGCCGAGGACCGCGAGCGCTTCCAGAAGCTGCTGTTCGAACTCGACCTCAAGCAGCCGCCCAACCGTACCGCGCGTACGCCGGAAGAGGCTGTGCGGCTTGCCGCCGAAATCGGTTATCCGCTGGTGGTGCGGCCGTCGTATGTGCTGGGCGGGCGGGCGATGGAAATCGTCCACGAGCAGAAAGACCTCGAACGCTACATGCGTGAAGCGGTCAAGGTGTCCAACGAATCGCCGGTGCTGCTCGACCGCTTCCTCAACGATGCCACCGAGGTGGATGTGGATGCGCTGTCCGACGGCAAGCAGATCATCATCGGCGGCATCATGGAGCACATCGAACAGGCTGGCGTGCACTCGGGCGATTCGGCGTGTTCCCTGCCTCCTTACACCCTATCGGCCAAGTTGCAGGACGAACTGCGCCGCCAGACCGAAGCGATGGCGCGCGCGCTCAATGTCGTCGGCCTGATGAATGTGCAGTTCGCCATTCAGGGCGAAGGCGACAACGCTGTGGTGTATGTGCTGGAAGTCAATCCGCGCGCCTCGCGCACCGTGCCTTTCGTTTCCAAGGCGTGCTCGTTGCCGCTGGCCAAGATCGCCGCGCGCTGCATGGCGGGGCAGAGCCTGGCGAGCCAGGGCATCACACGTGAAATCATTCCTCCGTACTATTCGGTGAAAGAAGCGGTGTTCCCGTTCGTCAAATTCCCCGGCGTGGATACCATTCTCGGTCCTGAGATGAAATCGACCGGCGAGGTGATGGGGGTCGGCCGAAGCTTCGCCGAAGCCTTCGTCAAGAGCCAGATGGCCGCTGGCGGGCGCCTGCCGACTTCCGGCCGCGCCTTCATCAGCGTGAAACCCACCGACCGCGCGGCGGCGGTGGATGTTGCGCGTCAGTTGAGCGAACTCGGCTTTACCCTGGTGGCCACGCGCGGCACCGGTGGCGCATTGGCGGCGGCCGGTATTCCGGTGACGGTGGTGAACAAGGTGAACGAGGGCCGTCCGCACATCGTCGACATGATCAAGAACAACGAAATCGACATGGTGATCAACACCGTCGAGGAAAAGCGCCAGGCCATCACCGATTCGCGCTCCATCCGTACCAGCGCGCTCGCCGCCAAGCTTACGGTCTATACGACGATCGACGGTGCTCACGCCGCCTGCATGGGTATCCGCCATCTGGCGGGGCTCGAAGTCTATTCCGTACAGGCGCTGCACGCCGAACTGAATCAAGTCGCATGAACAAGACACCGTTGACCCTTACCGGCGCCGACAGACTGCGCACCGAACTGCACCGCTTGAAAACCGTCGACCGGCCGAATGTGATCGCTGCGATCGCAGAGGCCCGCTCCCACGGCGATCTGTCGGAGAACGCCGAATACGATGCCGCCAAGGAGCGCCAGGGCTTCATCGAAGGCCGCATCATGGAAGTCGAGGGCAAGCTCGCCAGTGCGCAGATCATCGACCCGAAGCTGCTCGATGCCGATGGCCGCTGCGTGTTCGGCTCTACCGTAGAGCTGGAAGACATGGATTCGGGCCAGACGGTGACTTATCAGATCGTCGGCGAGGACGAGGCCGACATCAAGGAGCAGAAAATCTCCATCAGCTCGCCGATCGCCCGCGCGCTCATCGGCAAGTACGCCGGCGATGTGGCCGAAGTACAGGCGCCGGGCGGTGTGCGCGAATACGAAATCATCGACGTTCGCTACCTCTGAAACGCAGGGAAACCCACAGGTGAGCCGCGTTGCCGATCACCTTGCGGTCCTGATCGCCACCCTCTGGGTCGGTGCGTTGTGGGCCGTGGGATACATCGTGGCGCCGACGCTGTTTGGCATGCTGGACGATCGCATGCTGGCGGGAAACATCGCCGGCCGCTTATTTACCGTGGTGGGGTGGATCGGGCTGGCGGCGGCGGTTTACCTGTTGCTTTTCATCGCATTGCGCCAAGGCGCGCGTGCTTTTCGCAGTGGCATTTTCTGGCTGGTGGCAACAATGCTGGCGCTGGCGCTCGTCGAGCAGTTCGGCATCCAGCCATCGATGGCCGCATTGAAAGCGGAGGCGGGCGCAGGCGGTGTGATGGACAGCGCTTTGAGTACCCGCTTTGCCGCGTTGCATGGCACGGCCAGCATTCTGTATCTGGCACGGAGCCTGCTCGGTGCGGTGCTGGTGGTGCGCCTGCGCGGCGTTTTACGCTGATTTCGCGTCGATCCGGTAACGGTGCTGCCCGACTAGCGTCCCCGTGCGCTGCCGCCACGGCCGCGCGGCGCGGCGGCGCGCCGTTTGTCCGCCGAGGCTTTGGCCAGGGCGGCGCGGCGTGCGGCGGCGGCGAAAGAGGCGGCGGATTTTGCGGTGGAGGCACGAGGCGCGCGCTTGTTGGCGGCGGCTTCCGCTGATGTGGATTTGTTCGTGGCGGTCTCGTCTTCGCGGCGCTGGCGCCAGATCACCAGGATATTGCCGATATGCTGCACAGGGGCGGCCTGGAGTGTGTTGCACAACTCCTGCATCAGGGTTTCGCGTTGCTCGCGTTCGTGCCCTTGCACACGAACCTTGATGAGTTCATGGGCTTGCAGCGAGCGGTCGATTTCGGCGACGACCGCGGCGGCCAGGCCATTGCCGGCGATGGTGACGACGGGAGCAAGGTGGTGGGCGCGGGCGCGCAGTTCGCGCCGTTGCGCAGGGGTAAGCTCGATCATTGACTTTCTCCGCGTTCGTGGGGCTCGGATTCTACTCTGATGAAGCGAAGCAAAACCAGTAAAGCATGGATGCGGGAGCATCTGAACGATCCTTACGTGTTGCGCGCCAACGCGGAAGGGTACCGCGCGCGCGCGGCCTACAAGCTGATGGAGATCGATGATCGCGACCGTTTGTTCAAGGCGGGCAGCGTCATCGTCGATCTCGGCGCGGCGCCAGGGTCATGGAGTCAGGTGGCGATGCAGCGTTGCGGTGCGGGCGGCGGGCGGGTGTTCGCCATCGATCTGCTGCCGGTGGAGGCGATAGCGGGCGTCGATTTTTTGCAAGGCGATTTTACCGAGGATGCCGTGCTCGCCGGTTTGGAGGCACGCTTGGAGGGCGCGCAGGTGGATGTCGTGCTGTCCGACATGGCGCCGAACCTGTCGGGCGTGGCGACGGTGGATCAGGCGCGCTCCATCCATCTGTGTGAATTGGCGCTGGATTTCGCTTCCCGGCATCTGAAGCCGAGTGGCCGCCTTCTGGTCAAAGTCTTCCAGGGTGAAGGTTTCAGTGAATTTCGTAAGGATATGGAACAGGTTTTCGCCGCGGTGCAGGTGCGCAAGCCAAAAGCATCGCGCGACCGCAGTGCCGAGGTTTATCTGCTTGGCAGCGGGCTGCGCCAGGGGTGAATACCCTATGTCATAGGACGCGTTAATCGTTCCCATTGGTTTGCGAGGGGGAACGTTCCCCTCTAGAATGAGTCCATGAAACGCACGCCCATTATGGGTTTTCGAGGAATGCAACGTTGAACAATCTCTTCAAGAATCTCGCGATCTGGATGGTGATCGGCATTGTGTTGATGACGGTGTTCAACCAGTTCAACGCACGTCAGGCCGCTCCCAATACGGTGGAGTACTCCCAGTTCCTGGAGGATGCCAAGGCGGGCCGCATCAAAAAGGCCACGATTGACGGCCGTATGGTCAAGGCAACGACGCAGGAGGATCGGCAAATCATCGTCTATACGCCGTCCGATCTCTGGATGGTGTCCGACCTGATGCGCTATGGCGTGACGGTTACCGCCACGAAGCCCGAAGAAGAGCAATCCTTCCTCGCCAGTATTTTTGTTTCCTGGTTCCCGATGTTGCTGCTGATCGGCGTGTGGATCTTCTTCATGCGCCAGATGCAGGGCGGCGGTAAGGGGGGGGCGTTCTCGTTCGGCAAGAGCAAGGCGCGCATGCTCGACGATTCGGCCAACTCGGTGAGTTTCGCCGATGTTGCGGGTTGCGACGAGGCGAAGGAAGAGGTTGCCGAACTGGTCGAGTTCCTGCGCGATCCGTCCAAATTCCAGAAGCTCGGCGGGCGTATTCCCAAGGGCGTGTTGATGGTCGGCTCGCCCGGTACCGGCAAGACGCTGCTTGCCAAGGCGATTGCCGGCGAGGCGAAAGTGCCGTTCTTCTCCATTTCCGGTTCGGATTTCGTCGAAATGTTCGTCGGCGTGGGTGCGGCCCGTGTGCGCGATATGTTCGAGCAGGCCAAGAAACATGCGCCGTGCATCATCTTCATCGACGAAATCGATGCGGTCGGCCGCCAGCGTGGTGCCGGCTTGGGCGGTGGCAACGACGAGCGCGAGCAGACGTTGAACCAGTTGTTGGTGGAAATGGATGGCTTCGAGGGACAGTCCGGGGTGATCGTGATCGCCGCGACGAACCGTCCGGATGTGCTCGACCCGGCCTTGCTGCGCCCGGGCCGTTTCGACCGCCAGGTTGTCGTCGCGCTGCCGGATATTCGCGGGCGTGAGCAGATTCTCAAGGTGCACATGCGCAAGGTGCCGATCGCTCCCGATGTCGATGCGCAAATACTGGCGCGCGGTACGCCCGGTTTTGCCGGCGCGGATCTCGCCAATCTGGTGAATGAGGCCGCGCTGTTTGCCGCGCGCGGCAACAAGCGCCTGGTCGACATGGAGGACTTCGAGCACGCCAAGGACAAGATCATGATGGGTGCGGAGCGCCGTTCCGTGGTCATGCCCGAGGAGGAGCGCCGCAACACTGCCTATCACGAGTCCGGCCATGCGGTTGTCGCGCGTCTGCTCGACAAGACCGATCCGGTGCATAAGGTCACGATCATTCCCCGTGGCCGCGCGTTGGGTGTGACGATGCAGTTGCCGGAGGAGGATCGCTACAGCCAGGATCGGGAACGTCTGTTGCAGACCATCGCGGTGCTGTTTGGCGGACGTATCGCCGAAGAAATCTTCATGAAGCAGATGACCACCGGCGCTTCCAACGACTTCCAGCGTGCCACCGATCTGGCGCGGCGCATGGTGACGCAGTGGGGCATGTCCGACACGCTCGGGCCGATGGTCTATGGCGAGGAGGAGGGCGAGATTTTCCTCGGACGCCAGGTCACGACGCACCGTAACGTCTCCGAGGCAACGATGCAGAAGGTGGATGCGGAAATCCGCCGGATCATCGACCAGCAGTATGCTTTGGCGCGCAGGTTGATCGAGGAAAACAGCGCCAAGGTCGAAGCGATGACGCATGCGTTGCTCGAATGGGAAACGCTCGACGCCGAGCAGGTCAACGACATCATGGGGGGCCGTCCGCCGCGCGAACCGAAACCGGCGACAGTACCGGTATCGCGCCCCAAGGATGATTCCCCTGGGGCTGCGCCGAACGCGGCGGCGCCTGTGGTCTGAAATCGCTCTTTCGTTCCTTCGCGGGCCGGTCATCCGGCCCGTTTGTTTTTGATGGATGCCTGATCGATGTTGCAATGCGGCCGTTTCAAGCTCGATGTGTCCCGCCCGAAAATCATGGCGATCATCAACCTGACCTCCGACTCTTTCAGTGGAGACGGGCATGGGGACGATTTGAGCGACGTATTGCGGCATGCGGAGCAGGCGCTGGAGGAGGGGGCCGATCTGCTCGATCTGGGTGCGGAGTCGTCACGCCCCGGTGCCGACCCAGTGCCGGAAGGGGTGGAGCTCGAACGCGTGGCGCGCGTTGTCGAGCGGCTCAAAGCCTGGGAAGTACCGCTGTCGATCGATACCCTGAAGCCGGCCGTGATGTGCGCGGCATTGGCTGCAGGCGCGGACATGATCAACGATATCAACGGTTTTTGTGCTGCCGGCGCGCTGGAGGCGGTAGCGGGAAGCAATGCGGGGCTGTGCGTGATGCACATGCGGGGAGAGCCGCGGACGATGCAGCAAAACCCGCATTACGAAGACGTCGTGGGCGAGGTGGCGGCTTTTTTTGCTGCCCGTGTTTCAGCACTGGAGGCAGCAGGCGTGGCGAGGTCACGTATCGTTCTCGACCCCGGCTTCGGGTTTGGCAAGACGGTTGAGCACAATTTTGAGCTTTTGCGTGAGTTGGAGGCTTGTCGCACACACGGCCTGCCTCTGCTCGCCGGTTTGTCGCGCAAATCCATGCTGGGCGCGGTAACGGGGCGGCCGGTTCAGGAGCGGGTGCCGGCCAGTGTAGCCGCCGCATTGATCGCCGTTCAGCGCGGCGCGGCCATCGTGCGGGTGCACGATGTCGGCGCCACCCGGGACGCGCTTGATGTCTGGGCTGCCGTGCGCGGACTTGGCGGTGAGGCGGTGTCATAATCCACATCTTCACGTTGCGGCGAGAAAATGATGGGGCGAAAGTATTTTGGTACCGACGGCGTGCGGGGCTTGGTCGGGGACGTGCCGATTACGCCCGAGTTCGTCATGCGGCTGGGCTATGCGGCGGGTGTGACGCTGGTCGAGCGCGAAAAGCTGCCGGCAGGAGAAAATCCGGCGGTTCTGATTGGCAAGGACACGCGAATATCCGGCTATATGCTGGAAGCCGCGCTTGAAGCGGGCCTGGCCGCTGCCGGCGTGGATGTGATGCTGGCGGGGCCGATTCCGACACCGGCAGTAGCGTATTTGACGCGTGCCTTGCGCCTGCAGGCGGGGATCGTGATTTCCGCCTCCCACAATCCGTTTTACGACAACGGGATCAAGTTCTTTTCCGCTGGCGGGGCGAAACTGCCCGATGCGGTCGAGGCCGCGATCGAGGCCCACCTCGAACAGCCGATGGGCTGCGTCGAATCCGCGCGGCTTGGCAGGGCGCGGCGTATCAGCGATGCCGCCGGCCGTTACATCGAGTTCTGCAAAAGCACTTTCCCCAATGAACTGGATTTGCGCGGGCTGCGTATCGCGCTCGATTGCGCGCATGGCGCGGCCTACCACATCGCCCCCAGTGTTTTTCATGAGTTGGGCGCGGAGGTGCTGCCCGTGGGCGTGGAGCCCAACGGGCTCAACATCAACGACGGCGTCGGTGCGACGCGGCCCGAGCATTTGCGCCAGGCGGTGTTGGCGCAAAGCGCGGATGTCGGCATCGCCCTCGATGGCGACGGGGATCGTCTGGTGATGATCGACCGCCACGGCGAGATTTACGATGGAGACAAGCTCATCTACATCATCGCCGCCGCGCGTCATGGCGAAGGCAAGCTAGACGGCGTGATAGGCACGCTGATGAGCAACCTCGGCTTCGAGCATGCCATTGGCCGGTTGGGCGTGCCGTTCGCCCGCGCCAAGGTCGGCGATCGCTATGTGCTTGAAATGCTGCACGAGCGTGGCTGGAAGCTTGGCGGAGAAAATTCCGGCCACATCATCTGCCTGGACAGGCATACGACGGGCGATGGCATCGTTTCCGCTTTGCAGGTGCTCGCCGCGTTGAGGTTGCGCGGGCAGAGCATGGCGGAGGCCTGCGCGGATCTGACGTTTTATCCGCAGAAGCTCATCAACGTGCGTTTGATGCAGGGCTTCGACTGGAAAGCGGATGAGGGAATCGAGGCGGCCCGGAAAGCGGCTGAGCAAGCCTTGGGCGATCAGGGCCGGGTGTTGCTGCGTCCGTCGGGAACGGAACCCTTGTTGCGGGTGATGGTGGAAGGGCGCGATGGTGCGCTGGTGGAGCGGCTGGCGCGAGAAATCGCCGATGCGGTCGAGGTTGCGGTGACCTGAATTCCGTTCGCGCGATCGATGAAACATGGCTGTAACAAAGCCTTGCTATCTTGCAAACACTGTTACAGACCAGGAGAAGCCATGATCTGCACGTCGAAAAAACTAGCTGTTGTTGCCGCGTCTTCTTTCATGTTCCTCTCGTGGGGTGCGCACGCGGCCGACGTAACCGGGGCAGGGGCATCCTTTCCTGCGCCGATTTATGCGAAGTGGGCCGATGCGTATCAAAAGGCGACTGGAAACAAGGTCAATTACCAGTCCATCGGTTCCGGTGGCGGTATTCGCCAGATCACGGCCAAAACGGTGGATTTCGGTGCGTCCGACATGCCACTCAAGCCCGAAGAGCTGGCAAAAAATGGCTTGCAGCAGTTTCCCACGGTAATCGGCGGTGTCGTGCCGGTGGTCAATCTGCCGGGGATCGCGCCGGGGCAATTGAAACTGACCGGGGCCTTGCTGGCGGATATTTACCTCGGCAAGATCGTGCGCTGGAACGATGCGGCAATCGCCGCGCAGAATCCAGGCCTGGCGCTGCCCGATCAGGTGATCGGCGTCGTTCGCCGTGCCGACGGGTCGGGTACGACCTTTATCTTCACCAATTATCTGTCCAAGGTGTCGCCCGAGTGGAAGAGCCAGATCGGCGAAGGCTCCGCCGTGCAGTGGCCGACGGGGCTGGGCGGCAAGGGCAATGAAGGGGTGTCGGCCTTCGTTCAGCGTCTTCCGGGCGCGGTGGGTTACGTCGAGTTCGCTTATGCCAAGCAGAACAAACTGACTCACGTGTTGCTGCAGAACAAGGAAGGCGAATTCGTGGCGCCGACCAATGCGGCATTCAAGGCCGCGGCGGAGGGGGCGGATTGGAGCAAATCCGCTTTTTACGAAATTCTGACCGACAGATCCGGCAAGGCATCGTGGCCGATCACCGGAGCGACCTTCATCCTGATGCAGGCCGTGCAGGACAAGCCAGCACAGGCTGCCGAGGTGCTGAAGTTCTTCGACTGGACTTACGCCAGCGGCGGGCAGATGGCGGAAGAAATGGACTACGTGCCGCTGCCGGTATCGACGGTCGATCTGATCAAAACCTCATGGAGCCAGATCAAGGATGGATCCGGGGCCGCGGTAGTGAAAAAATAGCGCGAAAATGGCGGACAAGAAAAGCATGATCAGGGTAGGGTGCGATGTCGTTTAACGAGCAGCCTCGAATTCAAGGGGCGATGGATGAAGCGGGGGCCGGCGGCGGTAACGCATGGTCCGCGCGGCCAGGGGAAAAAGGCGGAAGAAGCGGGGTGTTCGCCGAATTGGGCGACCGCTTGTTTTCGGGGCTGACGCGCTCTTTCGCCGTTCTGACACTGGCTCTGCTTGCGGGCATCATCATCGCGCTCGCCGTTGCTTCCTGGCCGAGCATTCGAGAATACGGATTCGGTTTTCTCGTTTCGCCGGAATGGAATCCGCCGATGAACAAGTTCGGCGCCCTGGTGCCGGTCTATGGCACGGTGGTGACGGCCCTTGTCGCGCTGGTCATCGCGGTGCCTGTTTCTTTCGGCATCGCGCTGTTTTTGACCGAGTTGTCCCCGATGTGGTTACGGCGTCCGCTCGGTACCGCCATCGAATTGCTGGCTGCGATTCCCAGCATCGTCTATGGCATGTGGGGGCTGCTGGTCTTCGCGCCGATCTTCGCCCAGCATGTGCAGCCGGCCTTGCAGGCGACGCTGGGCCAACTGCCTGTTGTCGGCGCATTGTTCGCCGGCCCTCCGCTTGGCATCGGCCTGCTGTGCGCGGGGGTGATCCTGGCCATCATGATCATCCCCTATATCGCTGCGGTGATGCGCGATGTTTTCGAAGTCACGCCATCGATTCTGAAAGAGTCCGCTTATGGACTGGGTTGCACCACCTGGGAAGTGGTGTGGCGGGTGGTGCTGCCCTACACGAAAACCGGCGTGATCGGCGGAGTCATGCTTGGACTGGGGCGCGCATTGGGTGAAACGATGGCGGTGACGTTCGTCATCGGCAATACCAATGCCCTCCAGACCATTTCCCTGTTCGCTCCGGGCAACAGCATCACTTCGGCGCTGGCCAACGAATTCGCCGAGGCCGATCCGGGCCTGCATACCGCTGCGTTGATGGAGTTGGGCTTGATCCTGTTTGCGATTACGTTCGGCGTGCTCATTGTGTCCAAGCTGCTGCTGCGGCAGTTGTCCAAGGGTGAAGGAAGCAAGGGGTGATGGGGCGATGAATCTGCTTTTCCGCCGCAAATTGATCAATCGGGTGGCGTTGTTCCTGTCGCTGTCCGCCATGCTTTTCGGCTTGTTCTGGCTGGCATGGATTCTTTGGACGGTGCTTGAGCTGGGTATTTCCGGCTTGTCGCTGAATCTTTTTACCCGCATGACGCCGCCGCCGGGTGCGGACGATGGCGGCCTGCTCAACGCCATCGCCGGCAGTGCCCTGATGGTCGGTCTGGCGACGCTGCTGGGAACGCCGATAGGTGTTCTGGCGGGGGTATATCTGGCGGAATATGGCCGCTTCAGCCTGCTCGGGCGGGGGACGCGGTTCATCAACGACCTGCTGCTGTCGGCGCCTTCGATCGTGATCGGGCTTTTCGTCTATGCGCTGATCGTGGCGAATACC
>JAVBSY010000108.1:0-29183 GCA_031556475.1 Azoarcus sp. | reverse complement strand
GGCGGCTGGTGGTGGATGTGAATCGATAGCAGCGAAACCGGGCGGCGACGCGATTAATGGCGTATGCGTCGCCGCCGGTGGCGCGCGGTTTATCCCGCGAATGCTATAGCGGTTACGATACAAAACCGTTTTGCAACTGGTTTTTCCCAGGGAGAGCTTTCACGATGAAAAGAGCAGTTGCTGCCTTCGGTCTTGGCGTCGCGTTGAGCGGTGCTGCCTGTGCTGGCGTCATTACGGGCAGTGGCGGCGCGGGTAGGCTGAGCGCCACTGATGCGCCGGGGCTGGTCCTCAATCCAGGCGGGCGCGGCCACATTCTGCTCGTGCCGTACTACAGCGTGCAGAACGGCAACGCCACGCTGCTCAACATCGTCAACACCGACCACATCAACGCCAAGGCGGTCAAAGTGCGCTTTCGCAGCGCGCTCAACGCCGACACCGTCTTCGACTTCCAGGTCTATATAGGGCCGATCGAGGTCTGGACGGCCAACATCAACATGGCCCCGGACGGTGCCGCGCGGCTGCAAACGTCCGACAACACCTGCACGCTGCCGGCCGATATCAACCGCAACTTCTCCATCGACCGCGTGCCCGGCACCGATGACGAGCGCCGGGCGCGCACCCGCGAAGGCTATGTGGAAATCATCAACATGGCCGACATCCCGCCGGGCGAATATGCCTATGGTACTACGCTGTACTTTCAGATCCGGCACAGACTCGACGGCAGCGTGGGCTGCCGTGAGCGGTTCAGCGAGCTGAGTGCTGCCGATGTCACCACCGAAGCCGAAGCCGTGGCGAAAGGTCTCGACACCCCCTCGGGCGGCCTGATGGCGAACTGGACGATCATCAACGTTCCCGAAGCCTCTGCGTGGGCTGGCGGTGCCAATGCCATCGTGGCCGGCGAGTTCGTTCCGCCGTTCGCCACGGCGGTGAGCAAGCGCGGCAACCTTGTCTGGTTTCCGCAAACGGATGTTGCCCCTGACGCTGCCGCGCTGCCGGCTTTCACCGCCGATCCGATTTTGCGCGCAGGCAAGGTTGCGGCCAGCTACGCCGACCTTCCCGACCTTTCCACCCCCTACACGGCGCCGGCTGCGGCTGGCGCGCCCGAGCTGCAGGCGTCGCGGCTATCTGACGCGATGGCCACGCGCTCGGTCTCCAATGAATACATCGTCACCCCGGATGTTCTTGCCGCGACCGATTGGGTGCTGACGATGCCGACCCGGCGTTATGCGGTGGCGGTCGATTATAGTGCTGCCGATGCGACGCGGAGGGTAATCTTCAATCAGGGCATTACCGTGCGCGGTGGATCGTATGCGACGGACTCCTACTTTGCCATCGGGGAGGGAAGGGCGCTGCAGATTCTGCCGCCGCCGGCCAGTCTTGGGCCCAATACGGCGGGGTCGGGGGGGAATGTCAGTCTGGGGGCGGACGGAAATGCGGTCTGCACTGTACTCCCGGATGGTCCCAATATCTCGTGGCCGAGCAAGTTGTATAACCGTTCCGTTCGGAAGCCTGATGGTGCCTATGTTATGAGCCTGCCATTTTCTGTGGATTTATGCGGAGGGGCCAACGTGCTGCGTTTCAGGAGCCGCACTGGCGCCTCGGTATCCGTTTTGGGTAGCCAACTCGCGTCCATGCGAGAGATCAATCCCTGGCCCCTTACCTCCACCCTTGTTCTCCCCGAGGATTACTCTGCGGGCTGGTGGGAGCTCCATGCGAGAGGCAATCCTTCTGCCGCCAACGCTGCTATCGTTCCAGGCAGTAGCGCCGGTTTGCCGATCATTGGTCAAGCCTTCGTGAAGGCGGCCAATTCGGCCATCGGCAATGCTGGCGCCAACTACGGCGGTAACTGGGATCACCGCTTTATTGCGCCAATCGAGCGTTAAGAGGACGTTTGGTGCTCTCCCTCCCTCCCTTCCTTCCGTGGCACTGCCGGCAGCGTAGCGGATTGGTAGGAGGTTTTTTGTTCTGCCTGTGTGAGAGGCCACGACAGTTTTTCTTTCGTGCAAAGGAGAAAAGCAGGATGTTCAAGGGAGTCCGTATCGACAAGGATGGGGCTGGCTGTCAGGTCGTGCTTACCGATCTTGACCCCGTCCGCCTTGATCTGATGACGCGCGAGATTGCGCTGGCCGAGGCGATCCCGACCGCGGCTGAACTGCTTGCCGGGCAGGTGCGTGGGCGGCTGGTGGTGGATGTGAATCGATAGAGGCGAAACCGGGCGGTGACGCGATGAATGGTGTACGCGTCGTCGCCCGCGGCGCGCGGCTTATCCCGCGAACGACAGTTCTTTCAGTGTGTCGGTGACGCCGGCGATCGGTTCCCTGGACAGGAACAGATTCAGCGAGTGGGTGTTGGCGAAGACGTTCTCCTGATTGCCCTTGTAGTTGGCGGGCGAAAACAGCGGTTCGTTGAACGTCCAGGCCCGGTACGGAAAAAGCTTCAGCACGTTGTTGATCGCTTCGCGCATGTGTGGGTTGTATTCGATCAGCATCGGTGGCGAGAAGCGGTTGATGGTCTCGTAGGCGCCGAGCAGCACGGCCGGCTCATAGTCCTCGGCATCGATCTTGATGAAGTCGACCCTTTGCAGTTCGAGTTCATCGATGGTGGCGAGGGCGACCCTGGTGCCGCGCTGTGCGCCGACGCGAACGCCGCCGAAATTGCATGCCGTGCCCAGGTCGATTTCCGGCACCGTAACCATGCCGGGCGCGCGGCCCACGGCCGCGTTATGGGCCCAGACGTTGGTGGCCGCGTTGGCGATCAGGTTCGCGCACAGCAACTGGAAGATCATGCGTTGCGGTTCGAAGGCGATCACCGAGCCGGCATCGCCTACCATCTTCGCCAGCGGAACGGTGTGCGTGCCGATGTTGCTGCCCACCTCCACCACGCAGTCGCCGGGGCGGATGATGCGGGACATCAGATCGACTTCCCCTTCGCTCCACTCGCCATATAGGGCCATCGAGCGGCCGATGTAGGCATCGTTGGCCGGGAACGAGAATGTGCCGTGCCGGCATTGGCTCGATTTGATTTTCGCCGTTTGTTCCATTTCTTGCGTTCCTTCGTGTTTCCCACGCGGCCAGTCCGGTGTGCCGATGCGCTTCGTAAAACCTGAGGCCACACGCGATTTGCCGGCTTCTTTCGTTAGAATTCCTTTTTTGCGTCCCGAGGGGCGCGTTTCCACGACTTCGAGGACTGCCCCGTGAAGTATATTTCCACCCGCGGCCATGCTGGACAGCCCGCCAATCCTGAATTCTGCGACATCCTGCTCGGTGGTCTGGCGCCCGACGGCGGTCTGTATCTGCCCGAAGCCTATCCACGGGTTTCGCGCGCGGAGCTGGATGCGTGGCGAGGTCTGTCGTATGCCGATCTCGCCTTCGCCATCCTGTCGAAATTCATCACCGACATTCCGCCGGCCGATCTCGCGGCGATCTGCGCCAAAACCTACACCGCCGAAGTGTATCGCCATACACGCGCTGGTGACGATCCTGCCGACATTACTCCGGTGCGCTGGCTGGAGCCGGGGCGGTTGGGCCTGCTGGAGCTTTCCAACGGGCCCACGCTCGCGTTCAAGGACATGGCCATGCAGTTGCTCGGCAACCTGTTCGAGTACGTGCTGGCCAAGCGTGGCGAATCGATCAATATCCTCGGTGCGACCTCGGGCGATACCGGCTCCGCGGCCGAATACGCGATGCGCGGTAAGCGCGGCGTGCGCGTGTTCATGCTTTCGCCGCATGGCCTGATGAGCCCGTTCCAGCGCGCGCAGATGTATTCGCTCCAGGACGACAACATTTTCAACATCGCCGTCACCGGCATGTTCGACGATGCGCAGGACATCGTGAAGGCGGTGTCGAACGATCTCGCCTTCAAGGCGCGCCACAAGATCGGCGCGGTCAATTCGATCAACTGGGCGCGGGTGGCGGCGCAGATCGTGTATTACTTCAAGGGCTATTTCGCCGCCACGGCCAACAACGACCAGCAGGTGGCCTTCTGCGTGCCCTCGGGCAACTTCGGCAACATCTGCGCCGGCCATATCGCCCGCCAGATGGGTTTGCCGGTGGCGAAGCTGATCCTCGCCACCAACGAAAACGACGTGCTCGACGAATTCTTCCGCAGCGGCGTTTATCGTCCGCGCAAGGCGGCGGAAACCCATGTCACCTCCAGCCCGTCGATGGATATTTCCAAAGCGTCGAATTTCGAGCGCTTCGTTTTCGATCTCGTTGGCCGCGATCCCAAGGTGGTGGCCGATCTGTGGCGGCAGGTCGACGGCGGTGGCGCGTTCGATCTGGCACAGACGCCTTATTTCGCCCGCCTGCCGGAATTCGGCTTCGTCTCCGGCCGCAGCACGCATGCCGACCGCCTGGCGACCATCCGCAAGGTATTCGAGCGCTACGCCACCCTTGTCGACACGCATACCGCCGACGGTCTCAAGGTGGCTTTCGACCACGTTGCCGACGTGCCAGCCGGTATGCCGATCCTGGTGCTGGAAACCGCGCTGCCGGCGAAGTTCGCGGAAACCATCCGGGAAGCGCTGGGGCGCGATCCGGAACGCCCGGCCGATCTCGCGCACATCGAACAACTGCCGCAGCGCGTCGAGGTGATGGCGCCGGATACCGAGGCGGTGAAGGCCTTCGTCGCCGCGCGGACGTAAGCGAAAGCCACGTCATGGCAGGCAAGCCACGGCAGGCGTCGTGGCTTTTTTTCTGGTTCGATGTTCGTAGCCAACCTGCGGACCATGCCCGGATCGATGCTTTCAGCCAGCCCGGCCGCAATGCATCGATCAGCGAATATCGATTCTGAGGCAAGCGCAATGCTCATCACCCTGGCTCGCGCCCGCTGCTACCTGTTTCTTGTTTGCGCCTGCCTGCTGGGTGGCGCGAGCGCCATGGCGGCGGAGCGCATCGTCGATGTCCGCAGCGGCGAGGAAATATCGCGCGAGCACTTGATCGCTGTCATTGCCGGCAGCGACTTCGTGCTGCTCGGCGAGTTGCATGACAACGTCCGGCATCATGAGCTGCGCGGCAAGTTGATTGCAGAGCTGCCGGCCTCGACTACCCGTGTCGTCGCCGAATACCTCGAACAGGATCGAAAGCCCGCGGCCACGGGCGAACTGCTTCCTGCCCTGGAGGCAGCGGGCTTCGATGCCAAGGCGTGGCAATGGCCTGCCCACCAGCCGCTCTTCGCCGCCATTCGCGATGCCGGCATGAAGCTGGTCGGCGGAAACATTTCCCGCAGCATGGCGCGCGACATCGTTCGTCGGGGGGAGGAGGGCATTCCCCTCGCTTTGGCAGACATCATCGCGCGCAGCCCGCTTGGCGGCGATGCCCTGGCGGCGCTGGATGCCGACCTCCTGCGCGGCCACTGCGGCCAACTTCCGGCGACGATGTTGCCCGGCCTGCGCCTCGCCCAGCAGGCAAGAGACGCCGCGATGTTTGCGACGCTCACCGAGGAACCCGCCAAGCCGGCCATTCTGGTGGCCGGCGACGGCCATGTCCGCACGGATTATGGCGTGCCCAGGCTGCTTCGACAGCATCGTCCGGGTAGTACCGTCGTCAGCGTGGCTTTCGTCGAGGAAGGCGAACCGCCGCCGGTTTCGCCGGCTTCCCAGCCCTACGATTATCTGTGGATCACCGAGCCCGCCTCGCGTTCGGATCCCTGCGAGACTTTCAAACAACCGAACGGTTGATCGAGCGTCCGGCCTTCGTCGGGCGGTTTTCATCCCTATGTCGGTCCCAGTTTGAGTGCTTGAACACCGTGACTTGGGCCACTTCTTTCGTGCTCTGCCGCGAGCCGCGTCGTGTTTTATCGACGTCCGTGGCATCGATTTTGGGAAATCGTCTGGTATCGATCAGGCGATTTTGCTTTTTGCTGCCTAAGCAGCTATATTCCCTTCACTTGTGTTTCAATGCGATTCCGATCATGTCGACTCCCGAACCGCTCTACACCGTAGACGGCTACGTTGCCGGAGACAGTCTGGGCTTTCTGGTGGGCACTGTGCGCTCGCGTCTTATCAATGCACTCGATGTCGAATTGCAGCCGCTTGGCTTGACCAGCGCGCAGTGGCTGGTGCTCACGCGTGCGGCCGACCGGCCGGGCTGTACCGCTACCGAGTTGTGCCGCTGCATGAATACCGATACCGGCTCGATGACACGCATGATCGACCGGCTGGAGGAGAAAGGTTTCGTACGCCGATCGCGCAGCCAGAAAGATCGCCGCGCGGTGTGCCTCGAAATCACCGAGGCAGGCCGCGCGCTGTACCCGTTGATCATCCCGCGTGTGGTTGCCGTTCTCAATGAGCGCGTGAAAAGCCTCAGCCGCGAGGAACTGGATTTGCTCACCGGTTTGCTCAAGCGCATCGTGGCAGACGAATAAAATTTTTTGCCTTTATTACTGCATAGGCAGTAAGTGCTTAGGCAGTGGTAGTGATCCAATGCTTTGAAGCCGGCACCCGCGTGGGTGGCCGGAGGGGTGGCGGGGGGATTGCCTGCTGCTTGTTTCAGGAGGACATATGTCTCGCGATGAAGTGCCATCCCCGTCCGCTACCCAGGCCAAAAGCGCCTCGGCGGTGCCTGCTCGTTCCCGGCGCAAACCCGCCATGTTGCTGTTGGCGGCGATATTCGTCGCCGCCGGCATAGGCTGGGGCGTTCAATGGGCCGTGGAAAACCGCTACCACCAGGAAACCGACGATGCCTATGTGGCCGGCGACGTGGTGCAGATCACGCCGCAGGTCAGCGGCACGGTGGTGGCGATTCATGTCAACGATACCGATGTGGTGGAGGCCGGGTATGCGCTGGTGGAACTGGATTCGACCGACGCCCGCGTCGCCCTCGATCAGGCCGAGGCGGCCTTGGCGCGCACGGTGCGCGAGGTGCGCACGCTGTTCGCCACCGGCGCTTCGCTGGATGCGGTGGTGACGCAGCGCGAGGCCGATCTGGCCCGCGTGCGCGACGATCTGAGCCGGCGCGAGGCCCTGGCCGGCTCCGGCGCGATTTCCGGCGAAGAACTGCAACACGCCCGTACCGCCGTCAATGCGGCGGAAGCGGCGCTGACCAGCGCGCGGGAACAGCGCGCTTCCAATCATGCGTTGATCGACAACACCACCGTCGATCGGCATCCGAATGTCGCCCAGGCCGCAGCGCGTGTCGAGGAAGCCTGGCTGGCGCTGCAGCGGACGAGTATTTCCGCGCCTTTGGCCGGGCAGGTCGCGCGGCGCAGCGTGCAGGTGGGGACGCGGGTCGAGCCGGGGCAGCCGCTGATGGCCGTCGTGCCGTTGAAGGCGGTGTGGGTGGAAGCGAATTTCAAGGAATCGCAGTTGCATGAGATGCGCGCCGGCCAGCGGGCGCTGTTGGTGGCCGATGTGTATGGTTCCCGCGTGACCTACCACGGCCGCATCGTCGGCCTCGCCGCGGGTACCGGCTCGGCGTTCGCTTTGCTGCCGGCGCAGAATGCCACCGGCAACTGGATCAAGGTGGTGCAGCGTGTACCGGTGCGGATCGAACTCGATCCGGTTGAATTGCAGGCTCATCCGCTGCGGATCGGCTTGTCGATGAAGGTCGACATCGATGTGCGCAGTGCCGACGACAATACCGCGCCGCTGGCCGCGCAGCGCGATCCGGCGCGGGCCGATGCGGGGGTGGTGCCGGAAGTGGCGGGCGCGCGGGCGCGCATTGCCGCGATCATCACCGCAAACCTCGGTGACGCACGCCGGGATCATCCCGCCGGGAACGGTGCGGAGCAGGGTAGTCGCGGCATGGCGGGCGCACCGCTGGCCGTGTTGCGCTGAAAAGGCCGGACGTCAGTCATGCAACAGGCGTCATCCGCCGCTCCGCTCCCGCCGTTGGAGGGGCGCACACGCGTCCTCGCCACGGTGGCGCTATCGCTGGCAACTTTCATGAACGTGCTCGACACCACCATCGCCAATGTGTCGATTCCGGCCATTTCAGGCGATGTCGGTGTCAGCCCGAGCCAAGGTACCTGGGTCATCACCTCGTTCGCCGTTGCCAACGCCATCTCCATGCCGCTTACCGGCTGGCTCACCGTGCGCTTCGGCCAGGTGCGGTTGTTTATCTCCGCGGTGCTGTTGTTCGTGCTCACCTCGCTGCTGTGTGGCTTGTCGAACAGCCTGGAGATGCTGATTACCTTTCGCGTGCTGCAAGGTCTGGTAGCGGGGCCGATGATTCCGCTTTCGCAGGCGCTGCTGCTGCAAAGCTACCCGGGCCACAAGGCGGGCAGCGCGCTGGCGGCGTGGTCGGTCACGACATTGATCGCGCCGGTCATGGGGCCGATCCTGGGCGGTTGGATATCGGACAATCTGTCGTGGTCGTGGATTTTCTATATCAATGTGCCGACGGGGCTGCTCGCCGCGCTGGCGATTTGGCGTCTTTTTCGCCACCGCGAATCGGCAAGGCGGCGTTTGCCGATCGATTCGGTCGGTCTCGGCCTGCTGGTGCTGTGGGTGAGCGCGCTGCAGATCATGCTGGAAAAGGGCAAGGAACTGGATTGGTTCGCATCCAACCTGATCGTTGCACTGGGCGTGGTCGCGTTGATCGGTTTTTGTTTTTTCGTCGTGTGGGAACTGACCGAAAAGCATCCCATTGTCGATTTGTCACTGTTCGGGCGACGCAATTTTTCCACCGGCGTGGTTGCCATCGCGCTCGGCTACGGCCTGTTTTTCGGCAGCGTGGTGCTGCTGCCGTTGTGGATGCAGCAATACCTCGGCTACACCGCAACCTGGGCGGGGCTGGTGACGGCGCCGATCGGCATTCTTGCGCTCGTGCTTTCGCCGCTGGTGGGTAAATCCGTGCATAAGGTGGACCCGCGCTTTTATGCCTGCGGTGCATTCCTGATATTCGCCCTGGTGAATTTCATGCGTTCGAACTTCACACTCGATGCGGCGCCATGGCAACTGGTGCTGCCGCAACTGATCCAGGGCGCCGCAATGGCAGCCTTCTTCATCCCATTGACCGCGCTGACCTTGTCCGGTTTGACGCCCAATCGCATCCCGTCCGCATCGGGCCTGTCCAATTTCCTGCGCATGACGGCAGCGGCGATCGGCGCTTCGGCGTCGACAACCACCTGGGACAACCGGGCCGCGCTGCATCACGCGCAATTGGTCGAACATGTGAATGTTTACGAGCCGATCGTGCGTGAACAGTTCGGTTTGCTTGGCAGTCTCGGCATGGATCAGGGAAGCGCCCTGGCTTTGCTCGAACGGCAGATCAACGCACAAGCCTATATGCTTGCGGCGAATGATTACTTCTGGCTCTCCGGTTTCCTGTTGTTGGGCCTGGCCGCCTTGATCTGGCTGGCCAAGCCGCTACGTCAAGGCCAAGGTGCGGCGGTGCCGGCGGGAGAGCATTGAGCGTCGGTGGAGATATCCACCGACCGCCCGCTACCAGTTCCACGGGACAGTCACGATGAATTTGATGTCGCGTTCGTCCTGAAATGCATTTTTGAAGCCGGTCCAGCTTGGCAGGTCGGTCTGGTTGTCGTAGCGGATGTAGTGCAGCGTGATCAGTGTTTCCTTGAGGCGTCCGCTTGTGATCTTGTAACCGAGGTCGATCGTGTAGGCGCGTTCCTTCAAGGTCTCGGTGTAGCCGTAGGCTTTTCCGCCCCAGCCGCGGACGAGAGAAAATCCGGCACTCCAGCCCACCCACCCCAGGTCGTCGAGCGCACGCACGGCACTGGCGAAAACGGCGCTTTCCTTGTCGTGGTTCCAGTCCGACCGGCTGTCCCACCAAGGTTCGTAGGCGCCGTTCGCCCCGCCGTAGGCGCTGATGAGGCGATAGGCGAAATAACCGACGTTTTCCGATTTGTTCATCGGTGCGCGAGTGTGCAGGAACTCCGTTCTCAGACTCCAGGGCGCCGGTTGGTACAGCAGGGACAGGTAGTGCTGGTAGGCCGTACCGGCGAAGTTGTCGTTGATCAGCGCATCGTCGTTGCTTTCGCTCATCGCATAGAGCTGATAACTCAGGTACAGCGGGCGCTCCTTGTTTGCCAGCTCGTTGTACTTGATTTTCAAATGCGCGTTCTTGAGGTAGTCCTGCGATCCGCCATAGGCCAGTTCGGCCGTGAGAGAGGAGTCGAACGCGTAGCGCATGCCCAGCGACCAGAGATAGGCCACGTCGGTGACGCCGTCGTTTTTCTTGAAGTGGTAGGTACTCTGGAACCAGGGCGCCTTGTATTCGCTTGCGTACGCGCCGGCGACGGTGAGCGGCCCGATTTTCCCGACGCTTTCGGCGCCGAGATAGGTGCCCGGCATCAAGGACCAATTGACGCCGAGAACGCCGGGGCCACTGGGTTGGAAGTAGCCCAGTTTCGTCCAGGAATCGCCGATCTGTATTTTTGCGTGCGCCTTGTATACGGAACCGCCGCCGCGGGCGTCTTTTTCCGATGGATCGGGCGACCACGGGTTGTCCCAAGGGAAAAAGCTGATCTCGTGGACGGGGAAGCCGCTGTTTTCTATGTCCGTGGTGGCGAAATAACCCAGATCGAGGCCGAACGTCTCCTGGATGAGGCCGGAGTTGAATTCGATGTTCGTCTGAAGCGTCGAGTGATGCAGGATGGTTTCGTAGCGATCGGTATCGACCCGGTAGCGTTCCCGGTTTCTGTGAAAGTAGAAAAAATTTCCTTTCAACTCCGAATCTTCGAAAAACGGAGAGAGCCGCTCGGTTGTCTGCTCCGGAACATCGTCCGCAGCGAGAGAGGGAGCCGACAAAGCCGTGGCGACGCAGAAAAAGAAACAGAGATGGGGCAAGGGTGCTGCGCCAAGCGGTTTTTTCTTGTTGCTGCGGCCATGCCATTCGCCGTGGCGGGAAGCGCTTGCAGGTAGTTTCATCTGAATAAAAAAATCAGAAAAGCGATGCTTCCCACTGCTGCGCGGTGGCGTTTGCCTTGGCGTTGGTGGTTTGCACATACGCCAGCAGTTTTTCGCCACTTACCGGTTTACTGAAAAAATAGCCTTGGAAAATGTAGCAGCCCATCTTTCTCAGCAGATCGATCTGCTCCTGGTTTTCGATGAATTCGACAACGATGCTGACGTTGAGTGCGCGGCACAGATCGACGATGGTGGTGATGATTTCGACGCAGGTCTGGTTGCTGGTGACGTCCTTGCTCAGCGCCTTGTCGATTTTCAGCGCGCTGACCGGGAATTGCTTGAGATAAAGCAGGGAGCTATGCCCCATGCCGAAGTCGTCGATCGAGATGCCGACGCCGATTTCGTGAATCTGTACCAGCGTCTTGTTGTGTTCCGCATCGGGGTCCAGCGCCACCGATTCGGTGATCTCGATGCCGATCATGGCGGGCTGTAAGCCGTGCTTCTTGAGGCAATCGAGAACTTTCTGCGGCAGGGTTTTATCTTCGAGCTGCAATACCGAGACGTTGACCGACAACTCGAATGTGTCGTCGACCCCCGCATCGTGCAATCGCCTGCGCTCCGCGCAGGCTTCGTTGAGCACCCAGATGCCCATGGGTTTGATGAAATCGCCGTCCTCGGAAATCGCCACCATGATCGGTGCCGGAATGAAGCCGTAAACAGGATGCCGCCAGCGAACCAGCGCTTCGGCGCCGATCACCACGCCGGAAACGTGATCGACCTGCGGCTGGTATTCGACATACAGCCCTTCACTGGTTTGCAGCGCTGTTTGCAGGTCGTTGGCCAGCGCACGCGCCAGCGCGCCGATTTCGTCGTCGCGGTCGAGACATTTCTTGCCCGAGGGACTGACCGCGTTGTTGCACGCGACGTCCATCAAGCCGTTCATGGCTGCCTTGAGGCGGCCTTCCTTGATCCGATCCGAGATCTTGACGAAAGGAATGTAGATCAAGGTGCCCAAGGCCAGATTGAAGCACTGCAGCAAACTGCCGCTTATCGAGCCGGTTGCGGTATAGCCGCCGACGATGGGTGGCGTGGTCCAATCCACGGCGATGGTGGGGCCGGGAACGAGCCCGAGACTGACCGCAAAGTAGCCGCTGAAAGCCAGTATCAAGGGGACAAAAACGAAAGGAATCAAAAAGATGGGGTTGAGGATGACCGGTAGGCCGAAGAGCAGCAGTTCGTTGATGTTGAAAATGCCGGGCAGCAGGGAAAGCTGGGCCAATTTGCGGCTACCGTCGTTTTTGCTGGCGATCAGCAAGGCGATCAGCAGACACAAGGATGACCCGGAGCCGCCCATATAGACGAAAGTGTCGAGAAAGAGCTTGGTGAAGATGTGCGGCAGCGGCAAGCCTGCGGCCATCGCGACAAGGTTTTCCTGGGCCGCCAGTTCATAGAACTGGTGCGTGACGGGGTCGAGAACATTGGTGCCGTGAATGCCGACGAACCATAGCAACTGGCAGATGAAAATATAGGCGGTACTCGTTCCCAGCGTGTCTCGAAACAGCGAGAACGGGTACAGCACCATGTCGTGGACGAACTGGTGGATGCTGCTGCCGGTGAAGACGTTGAAACATATCCCCACCAGAGTGAAGATCAATACGGTCGCGATACCTGGAATGAGGGATGCGAAAGCCTGAGGAATGGCGGTATCGGCGCCCTCGGCATAAAGAGAGACTCGTAAATGTTTGATTAGAAACAGAAATAGCCGGGTTGCCAGCAGTGCGACGACGATGCCGACGAAAAGTCCGCCCGATCCGCTCCAGTGCGCGGCCAGTCCGGCCCCTTCGATCTTGGGTGTAATGACGACCAGCGAAGCGAAGCTGACCAGGGCCGAGATGGTCGGGCTGACTGGCTCCAGCGGGTGTTTTTGGTTGTATTCGATGGTCAACTGCTGGCTGATGCTGTACAGCATCAATAAAGCGAGCACGCCGAACGTGCCGCCCCAGATCGTTGCACCGAACAGGCGCCAGTTGGAGCCGAAAATCGCCTCCATCGCCTGCTGGTAGGCGGGGATTGGCAGATTGTTGATCAGCAGCGCGATGGAACCCGCCATCACGAGCGGCAGCGCAAGCAACAGGCCATTGCGAATGGCCTGCATCGTCGGGTTGAACGCCCAGTGCCAGGCCGGCGCCGTGTCCGAGAATATTTTGTCGATCAGCCCTTTTTGTATTGTTTTCAGCAACACGTTCGCAGCCTCATGTGGCCTTCGTTCGGTGCCGCTTTGCACCGATATTTATGACGATTGCGTTGTTCATGAGTGACTGGGCTGAGTATCCCTTGAGCGTTCGGCAGGAGGCGGAGTAGGGCGGTTTGCTTGCAAATAGGCTTGTACGCGTCGTTTCCTGTGCCCAAAGACCAGATTTTCATGCCTGCCAATGATATCGGTTCTTTGGGTAAGAGGCCGTGAAAAATAACCTTTGCGTGCCTATCGACATGCCAATCCGGCAATGGTTTTCCAGTGGATATGGCGGGCCGTCCGCACGCATTCATTATGGGATCGTGTATCTGCTCAGCGACGAAATGCATAAAGCCACAGAGGTACATTCGAGTCGATGTCGGCGATTTAGGTTCTCTCGGGCGGACACCGATTGTGTTCGGGTATTGCCGCCGATCCCATGATCGGCATCAAAACGCCCTCAGTGTTGTTTGGGTGCAAATGGTGTCAATGCACACGATACGGATATTGGGGGTGCTCCGAATAATGATGTTTGGATCTTCTTGACGGCAGCGGGGCGGCGAGGGATACTAATAATAGTAATTCTCATTATTGGATAATAAAAAAAGAGGTTCCATGCTCGTTCATATTCGGCTGACGGTTTGTACCCGGCAGCCAGGGGTTTCCTGTAGCTGATCCGTTCCTGTCGGTCCGCGTGGGCGGGCCGCCATTCCGATTTCGTGGAGGTGTTCATGTCTTTCCGTTCCCTGGCGATACCCGCTCTGTTGGGTGCGCTGTCGATGTTGCTTTCCCATTCCGCCGCTGCAATCGAATATCCCATCGGCTCGCCGCAACAGCGTTTTGGCATGGAGATTGCCGCGGTTTACCTGCAACCGGTGGCGATGGAGCCGGAAGGGATGATGAGGAGCGCGGAAACCTCCGATATCCATATCGAGGCCGACATCAAGGCGCTGGGCAACAATCCTAACGGTTTCGAGGAGGGGGCGTGGATTCCGTACCTGATCGTCAAGTACGAAATCGCCAAGGTCGGCGGTGGCGACAACGAGAAGCTGAGCGGCGAGTTCATGCCCATGGTGGCCAACGACGGGCCGCATTATGGCGATAACGTCAAGCTCTTCGGGCCGGGCAAGTACACGGTGAAATATTCCATCCAGCCGCCCTCGGCCAACGCGCATGCGCACTTCGGCCGGCATACCGACCGCCAGACCGGCGTGCGGCCGTGGTTCAAGCCATTTGAAGTGGAATACGAATTCACCTATGCCGGTACCGGTAAAAAGGGCGGGTACTGACATGGAGCATGCCTCTTTGCGCGCGGTTCCTCGCGCGCTGTTTTTGGCGCTGGGTTTGACAGCCGTGGGTGGTGCGCAGGCGGCGGCACCCTCGCAGGAAGACATGTTGCGCATGATGCAGGAGATGAGCGCGCGTATCGACCGCCTCGAACAGCGTAACGCGAAGCTCGAGAGGGAATTGAAGGCCGCGCGCACGCCCCAGGTCGAGGCCAAGGCCAAGGATGCCGCGCCGGCGAAACTGGAAGCGCGCGTGCAGGCGCTGGAAGAGCAGCAGGTCAAGATCGCCGCGGATCTGGAAAAGGAGAGCCTGTCGGAAAACGAATCCGAACTGGTCACGCGGCTCAAGGCGGTGGAATTCCAGGGCGAGTCGGTGCAAAAAGCCGCGCGCAGGCTGGAGGCGCTGGATGGGATCAAGGTTGGGGTGTCGTTCACCTCCGTGGCCCAGCACCCGGAAGGGGTGCCGCGCAGTGTTGCCGAGAGCGAATTGAATTACCGCGCCGACGCTTCGGTTGCTGTCGAACTGCCGAGCTTCGGCAATGTCGAGCAGCACCTGTTTTCCCATTTCCGGGTCGGGCAGGGGGCAGGTCTGAGCGGGCTGCCGATGTATTCCGGGGCGAATGGCACGGTATTCAATCCGGTATCGATGGACCCCGCGTCGGGCGATTCCTTCGCGATACTCGCCCAACTCTGGTATCAGGCCACCATTCCGTTGCCGTTCGGAGGTTTTGCGCCCAATGCCAAGAGCCATCTGCACGTGAATTTCGGCAAGATGGACCCCTTCGTGTTCTTCGACCAGAACGCGGTGGCCAACGACGAGGCGACCCAGTTCCTGAATTCCGTCTTCGTGCATAACGCGCTGCTCGATGCGGGTGGCGACGTCGGTGCCGATTCGAACGGCTTTTCGCCTGGCGTGCGCCTCGCCTACGTCGATACGGAAAATGCGCAGGAACCGATGATTTTGTCCCTGGGCGTGTTCGGCGCCGGGGAGGGAGCGAATTTTTCCCGTTCGTTCTCCGCGCCTTTCGCCATCGCGCAGGCCGAGAAAATGTTCCGCCTGTTCGAAGGGGCGCCGGGCATGTATCGCCTTTATTACTGGCGCAACGGGCAGGCCGACGGGTTTGACGATCATACGTACACCCGCAAAGGGATCGGTGTGTCGGTGGATCAGCAGATCGGTTCGGACTACACCGTGTTCGCCCGTTTTGGCAAACATCTCCAGAACGATGGCGCGCAGTTCGATCGCACCTGGTCCTTCGGCGGCGTGATGACCGGCAATGCTTGGGATCGCGGCGACGACCAGCTTGGACTGGCCTTCAGTTGGCAGCGGACGAGCAGCGACTTCGCCCGCTACTCGGAGGCAGGCGTGGCCGACGGCAGCTTCGACTATGCCGCGTCGGGCAATGAGCGCGTGGCGGAGCTTTATTACAGCTACCGCTTGAGCAAGGAACTGGCGCTGACTCCCAGCTTCCAATACATCTCCAACCCTGGCGGAAACCACTCGGCCGACGATATTCGCATCTTCGGGCTGCGTGCCAACGTCGGCTTCTAATTGGAGAGCGGGATGAAGTGTCTGCGTGTCGCGACGACCACCTTGCGCACCCTGCTTGCCGCCGTTTTTTTGCTGGCGGCGGCGAGCGTGGGCGCGCAGGAGGATATGCCCACCTTCGAACTGCTCATCAAGGCGGGGCACTTCATCCCGGAAACGCTGGAGGTGCCCGCCAATACCAAATTCCGCCTGCGGATCAAGAACGAAGGCCCCGGCGCGGAAGAGTTCGAGAGCATCGAACTGAAAAAGGAAAAGGTGCTTGGGCCCGGTGCGTCGAGCTTTCTCATTTTTCAACCGCTGAAGCCGGGCAGCTACAAGTTCTTCGGCGAATTTCACCCGGAAACCGCGCAGGGCAGGATTATCGCCAAATAGCCGTCGCCAATTAGTCTAGAAAGTCTGGAAGGAAGCAGTACATGGGCAATGCCTTGTTCGTCGTCTGGCGCGAAAGCCTCGAGGCGATGCTGGTGATCGGCATTCTCTACGCCTGGGTCGGGCGTAACAAAGTCGAAGGCGGTTTCCGCGCGCTTGTCGCTGGTGTGGGGGTCGGGATTCTGCTTGCGCTGTTGCTTGGCTGGGCCATGCTTGAGGCGCAGAGCGAATTGTCCGGGCAGGCGCTGGAGTGGTTTCAGACGGCCGTGCTGTTTGTCGCCGCCGTGCTGATCGCGCAGATGGTGCTGTGGATGTCCAGGCACGGGCGCGAGATGAAGAAGCAGCTCGAAGCCGGCATGGCGCGCGCCGCCGAGCGCGGACAATGGTGGGGCATGGCGGCGATTGCCGCGCTGGCGGTTGCACGCGAAGGCGCGGAAACAGTGATTTTCCTGTACGGCCTGGGGATGGAAAGCGGCAGCCTTGGCGCGCTCATCGGTGGCGCGGCGGGTGGATTCATCCTTGCGCTGGCTACGGCGTGGGCGGCGGCGCGCGGCCTGCGCTGGCTCAACATGCGGTACTTCTTCGCTGTCAGCGGCATTGTCCTGCTCATCTTTGCCGCCGCGCTCTTCGCCACCGGCATCGAACGCTTGATCGGCATGGATGTGTTGCCCGCGTTGGTCGACCCGATGTGGGACAGTAGCGCGCTGCTCGACGACAGTACCACTGGCGGGCGTCTTGTCGCCGAACTTACCGGTTATCGCGCACAGCCTTCGCTGATGTTGCTGCTGTGTTACGCCGCTTTCTGGTTGAGCGTCGGCGGGTTGCGACAGCTCATGGCGCGACAGCCCACCAAGGGATAGGGCCATGCCACGCGGTTTTGTCGCCGCCTTGGGAGAGGCGCTGGCGCGCCATCGCCGCACCATCATCGCCCTGCAATGGGCGGTAGTGGTGTTTTACTTCGGTTTGCTCATCATTTCCGCGTGGGTGCCGATTCCAGAAGAAGACGCGCATATATGGAGCGATTTGCGCCTGTTCGCTCAGTTCGTGTTCTGGGGGCTGTGGTGGCCGGGGGTCATGCTCAGCACGATCCTGCTGGGCCGCATGTGGTGCGGCGTTTTTTGCCCGGAAGGCGCGCTCAGCGAATGGGCGAGCGGTTTTGGCCGCGGCAAGCCGGTACCGCGCTGGATCAAGTGGAGCGGCTGGCCTTTTGTCGCCTTCGTCTGTACCACGGTGTACGGGCAATTGATCAGCGTGTACGAATACGCCGAGGCGGCCCTGCTGATATTGGGGGGCTCCTCGGTGGCGGCCGTACTCATCGGCTTGCTGTACGGGCGCGGGCACCGGGTGTGGTGTCGTCACCTTTGCCCCGCTTCCGGTGTTTTCGCGTTGTTGGCGCGTATCGCGCCGCTGTATTACCGCGTCGATCGCGCCGCCTGGGATCGCAACAATCATACCGGCCACGGCACTCGCGGCGTCATTCCGATCAAGCCGGTCGACTGTGCGCCGCTGGTCGATATCCGCCGCATGACGAGCGCGGCCGAATGCCATAGCTGTGGCCGCTGTGCCGGCCATCGCGATGCGGTTGAATTTGCCGCGCGCCTGCCCGGCGCCGAGGTCGTCGATCTCGCCACGCCCGCGCGCACGGCCGAGGCGGGAACACTGCTTTTCGGCGTGCTCGGCGTTGCCACACTGGCCTTCCAATGGACAATCAGCCCGTATTTCCTGCGCATGAAGATTGCCATGGCCGAATGGCTGGTGGATCACGACATGTTCTGGCCGTTGCAGGACAACGCGCCGTGGTGGGTGCTTACTCATTATCCCCGCTTGAACGACGTATTCACCTGGCTCGATGGCGCCTTGATCCTTGCCTATATCCTTGCCGGCGGCGCGCTGCTCGGTGCCGGGCTATGGTGCTGCGTGGCGCTTGCGGCCAGGATTGCGGCAAACGCCCGTCTGAGCTGGCAACGGCTCACCCTTGCGCTGATTCCGCTGGGCGGCGTCAACGTCGTACTTGGCCTGACCATGCTCACGCTCAGCCAGCTACGCGCCGAACGCATCCAGGTGCCCGGTGTGGACTGGATGCGCGGCGGGTTGATGGCGCTGGCGGTGGTCTGGTCCTTCGTGCTGGTCGTGGGGCTGCTGCACCGCGCCGGCGGAAATCTGCCGCGCCGGGTAGGCGCGGGTGCCGTATTGCTCGTGCCAATGGGTGTGATGGCGGCGATCTGGCATGCCATGTTCTTCATCTGGTGACGCGGGTGATGGTGCGGGGAGATGGGGGGCTGGCTGTGCCCGCAGTGTTCCAAACGTTCCATCGCTGGCGTGGTGATGGCGTGGGCAGAATCTGGCGGATGGCTTGAAGGCTTTCAGGCTTTTTCTTCCGGTCCGCTCAGGCAAAACACCCTATTCCCCGCGTACCTGTCGATCCGGACGCGCTCTCCGTCGCGCAGCAGTCACATCGTACGGCGCACGCTCGGGCGGTGACTGCACAGCGCGACAGCGGGCGGGCATCGGTGGCTGGTTTGCCGTAGTGCTGCGGATAGGAAGATACGAGAATATGCCGTCGGGGTTGTTTGTGCTTCATGCATTCATGCGCAGCACGGTATCCCTCAACAATCGGTCCAGCACGCTGAAATCGGTATCAGCCGGCGTGGGCGGCGGCGTGGTTTCGAGGCGGGTCAGTTCGGCGTCGATGAAGGCGTTGAGGATGGGGAGCGGCTGGCCGTGTTCCGATTCCATCGCCGCGCGTTTGATGGCCAGCAATTGGTCGATGGCGCCGTGTAGCGCGCTATCGGTGACGATGCTGTCGACCAGATCCTGAAAACGCATCGGTGCGACGCCCAAGCCACGCTCGATCCATAGCGTCGCCAGCAGCGGGCGCAGTACGTAAAGATATTTTTTCAGTCGAACGGTATCGCCGCACAGATAACCGCGATAGTTTTTACGTGCCATATGCACGTAGTGATAGTACGAACGTTCCGGCTGGTGTGTTTGCCGGACGGCATCGCGCATGGCATCGATGAAGGCAGCGTCGGCGCGATAGACGACAGGCGAATCGAGCCATTCGATCAGCGTGGCATTGCCCTTTTTCAGCAGGCCCAATGCCTTGCGAAGTTCCCAGCCGCTGATGTCGAGCACGTCGGAAATCGGCAGTTCGATGACGTCCCGCTGCGGGCTGACACGCAGGTACCACGGCAATGGATGTACGTAGAGAAAGCGGACATCGTAATCGCTGTCGGGCGAGGCGAATCCCCAACCCCGGCTGCCCGATTCGCAGGCATAGAGTACGTGTACGCCATGTGCGGTTTCGATATCCGCGATGCGCCGTTCGATGTCGCGGCGAATGTCGGGGTCGATGGGGTGGAGGAGAGGATCGGGGGGCGTGTGCACGGTTTTTCCCTTGCGGGCGCAGGACGTGGTTTATGTTGAGTCAGCCTGCGACTTGCCGGGAAAACGCATCGCAGGCCATATGAACGGACAAGGGAGCAAATGCCCGATCATCGAGAGGTCGCCGGCTTTATTTCGCTGCGGGTGACGCGCGTAATTGCAGGCTGTGCCAGAATTTCTCGATCATCTCGTGGTCGGCTGGCGGGGAATCGTCGTGGATGGCGCTGACGATGAGATAGCCGCCCTTGCGGTCGCCGATGGCGAGCACTTCATGATCCCAGCTTTCCCCCGGGTGTTCAGTATGTACTTTCTTGCCAGCGAGCGTCATGCCATCGGTGAGTTTACGCGTAGTGGATTGGGTCGTCCGCTTGTAGCCAGCGCTGACGTCCTCGTCGGTTAATTGGGAAACCATCATGTCGATCAGGTTCGTCGTATCAAGGCCAATGTAACGCTGTACGATGATCAACGAGCCGGAAGGCGTCGCCATCAGGGTCTGCGAAATATCTTTTTCGACCTCCATGCGGACGGGTTTCAGCGTCGCGGGATATACGAACGACATGTCGTCGTCGCGCCAGGTCTGTTCCGTTTTCTGGCGCAGCACCAGCGTAACGGGTTTGTCGCTGCCGATGGATGCGCTGGCCGGTTTGTCGAGGTCGAGTTCGATTTTCCTGCCGTCGACTTCCAGCACATAGTCCCCTGCGTGCGCCGAGGCAAGCATCGTTGCCGCGGCGATACCGCATAGAAAATGCCGCATGCTTTTCCCTCTTTGTGATGGGCGTTGGTTATGCGGGGGATCAGCTGTTTTCGGCCTTGGCCGCGCGCTTGCGGTCGACTTCCTTCAGGTGGCGTTTGCGCAGGCGGATATTTTTCGGCGTGATTTCCACCTGTTCGTCGTCGGCGATGAATTCGATCGCGGATTCGAGCGTCAGCGAGATCGGCGGCGTGAGGACGACGGCCTCATCCTTGCCCGAGGCGCGGACGTTGGTCAGTTGCTTGCCCTTGATCGGGTTGACGATGAGATCGTTGTCGCGTGTGTGGATGCCGATGATCATGCCTTCGTACAGCATTTCGCCGGGGCTGACGAACATGCGCCCGCGATCCTGCAGGTTGAACAGCGCGTAGGCGACCGCCTCGCCGTCGTTCTGCGAGATGAGCACGCCATTGCGGCGTTCGGCCATGCCGCCGGCCATCGGGCCGTAGTAGTCGAAAACGTGGCTGGCGAGTCCCGTGCCGCGCGTCATCGTCAGGAATTCGCCCTGGAAGCCGATCAGCCCGCGCGCGGGAATGCGGTATTCCAGGCGCACGCGGCCCTTGCCGTCGGGCTGCATGTCCTGCAGTTCGCCACGGCGGCGGCCGAGTTCTTCCATGACGCCGCCCTGGTGGTCTTCCTCGACGTCGACGGTGAGCAGTTCGTAGGGTTCGCAGCGCACACCGTCGATGTCCTTGTAGACCACGCGCGGGCGGCCCACGGAAAGCTCGTAGCCTTCGCGACGCATGTTTTCGAGCAGGATGGTCAGGTGCAGTTCGCCGCGCCCGGATACTTCGAATACGTCCGAATCGCTGGTGAAATTCACCCGCAGGGCGACGTTTTTCAGCAATTCCTTTTCCAGCCGCTCGCGGATCTGACGGCTGGTGACGTATTTGCCCTCGCGCCCGGCCAGCGGCGAGGTGTTGACGAGGAAGTTCATCGTCAGCGTCGGCTCGTCCACCGAGATCGGCGGCAAGCCTTCGAGATGGTCGGGGTCGCACAGGGTGACGCCGATGTTGACCTGCGAGATGCCCGAGATCAATACGATGTCGCCCGCTTCGGCCGATTCCGAGGGCGAGCGTTCGAGGCCCTTGAAGGTCAGCACCTGGTTGACCTTGCCCTTGCCGCGATTCTCGTCGCCGTACATCACCACCAGTTCCTGATTGGGGCGGATGCGGCCGCGCTTGATGCGGCCGATGCCGAGCTGGCCCATGTAGGTGGAATAGTCGAGCGAGCACACCTGCAGTTGCAGCGGGCCATTGGCGTCGACGTCCGGTGCCGGTACATGGCTGAGAATGGCTTCGAACAGCGGGCGCATATCCACGCGCTCGTCGTTTTCGTTGAGCACGGCGAAACCGTTCAGGCCCGAGGCGTAAATCACGGGAAAGTCGAGCTGCTCCTCGGTGGCGCCGAGTTTGTCGAACAGATCGAAGGTGTGTTTGATGACCCAGTCCGCGCGTGCGCCGCGGCGGTCGATCTTGTTGATGACGACGATGGGCTTGAGCCCCAGCGCCAACGCCTTGCGGGTGACGAAACGGGTTTGCGGCATCGGCCCTTCGACCGCGTCCACCAGCAGCAGCACGCTATCGACCATCGACAGCACGCGTTCGACCTCGCCGCCGAAATCGGCGTGGCCCGGGGTGTCTACGATGTTGATATGGGTGTCGCCATACTGGATCGCACAGTTTTTCGACAGGATGGTGATACCGCGTTCTTTTTCGATATCCCCCGAATCCATGACGCGCTCGGCGACTTGCTGGTTGTCGCGGAAGGTGCCGGATTGGCGCAGAAGTTGGTCGACGAGCGTGGTCTTGCCGTGGTCGACGTGGGCGATGATGGCGATGTTGCGAATGGCGCGGGACATGGATGAGGGGAAAGCCTTGAAGGGGGCGGGGATTTTAGCATGGGGCAGGGCCGCGAGGCGGATGGTTTTACCATTTTCCGGCGACTCGGGCGGGAAATCGGACCGCTGGCGCGTGTGACCGACGATGGCTGCAAACGGCCGGAGGTGCGCTGGCGCCCATGCTAGAATCGCCGCCGCTTTAGACAGGAGAACCACCATGCTCGCGATCATCGGCGGCAGCGGTCTGACCAAGCTTTCGTCCATGGAGATCACCCGCCGGGAAGTGGCTCGCACGCCTTACGGTGAACCCTCGGGCGCGCTCATGTTCGGCACGCTGTGCTGCCAGCCCGTGGTGTTTCTCGCCCGCCACGGTTACGGCCATACCATTCCGCCACATCTGGTGAACTACCGCGCCAACATCTGGGCGCTGAAGCAGGCGAAGGCGGACCGCATCGTCTCGGTGGCCTCGGTGGGCGGCATTCGCCCCGAATTCACCGTTGGTGCGCTGGTCGTGCCCGACCAGATCATCGACTACACCTGGGGGCGGACCGGCACCTTCTTCGAAGGGGGCGAAAGCTTGGTGCGCCACATCGATTTCACCGCCCCTTACGACCAGACCCTGCGCACGAGCTTGCTGGCCGCCGCCGGGCTGGCCGGCGTGCCGGTTTTCGATGGCGGCGTCTATGCCGCCACCCAGGGGCCCAGGTTGGAGACGGCGGCCGAGATCAACCGGCTCGAACGCGACGGGGCCGACGTCGTCGGCATGACCGGCATGCCTGAAGCCGCCCTGGCGCGCGAGCTCGACCTGCCCTATGCGGCGATCAACGTCGTCGCCAACGCCGCCGCTGGGCGCTCGGCGAGCGCCAACGGCATTCGCTTCGACAGCATCGAAGCGGTCCTGCAGGAATCCATGCTGAGAGTACGGCAGATTCTGGAGCAGCTCAGCTGCCAGCAGTAGTACAGAGAGGAATCCTTGAGCGAATCTCCACGCGCCTGTTTGTCTTTGCCTGTTGTGGGTACATATGACTGGCGGAGCTTGAGGTGCGGCCGGAGTCGCTGACGGCGCGACAGCCCGCTGAATAGGCGAAAGGCGGGCGTCGCGGGGGCGCTTTTTCTCCCCTTTTGTTTCCCCTCTTTTAGTCCCCAAACGTGCTAGCGTTGATTTGTATCTGCATGTTACTGCCGTGCAGTTTGAATCATGTCCCACGACACTTTCCTCCGGGGGGAAGTCATGAAGCCGTTGGCATTGCAGCGGTGCGTACTTCCCGCTGCGTTTCTCTGCACTGCCGTGCTGTCCTTTTCCCCTTTTTCCGCCCGCGCGGCGTTGAACGATACCGGGCAGACCCTGTGTTACGACAGCGCCGCGCTGATCGCAGTCGCCTGCGACGACGCCCATGTCGGCGATGCGGGTCCGGACCCGCGCCAGGGTGCGCGCTTCGGCCGCGACGCGGCGCAGGTGGCCGGCGCGCTGACCAAGGCTGGAGGCGGCGGCGCGGGGTTCGATTTCAGCCGGGTCTGCAATGACGGAAGCGACTGTTCCGTGCAGGTCACTACCGGCGTCAATGCGGGGGAGTGGGGGTGTACGCGGGACAACGTCACCGGGCTGACGTGGGAGATGAAGACGATGACCGGCGGCAGCCCCCGCGACCAGTTCCGGGCCTACACCTGGTACGACTCGACCATAGTCGACCTGGTGGAGCGCGGCGTACCGGGGAATACGGCGACTTGCAACGATACCCTGGGCGGCGCCAACTGCAACACCGAGAACTATGTCAATAGCATGAATGCGGCTGGGCTTTGCGGCCATGGCGACTGGCGCATACCGACCCGGCGCGAATTGCTGTCGATCGCCAATTACGGCAGGGTTGGCGGCGCCATCGACCCGGATTATTTTCCGAATACGAATGTGCTGGATGCAACCGGTTTTTATTGGACCGCGGAAAGCGACGTGATCGCCCCGGGCCGGGCCTGGTATATCCACTTCCAGTACGGCAATTCCGTGCCCGCCACAAAAGCCGGCACGACCATGGGGGTACGCCTCGTGCGTGGCGCCTTGCCAGCGGCGACTTTCCAGGACAACGGCAATGGCACCGTCAGCGATGCCGCGACCGGCCTGACATGGGATCAATGCGCGCTCGGGCAGCGTCCGGCCGTCGGCATCGGCTGTACCGCCGTCGCCAATGCGACCTCCTTTACGTGGCGACAGGCGCTCGTGGCGGCGGTGGCCGCCAATGCGCAGAATTACCTCGGCTACAACGATTGGCGCCTGCCCAACGCCAAGGAACTCGAAAGCCTGATCGCCATCGGCAGCGCTGTGTACATCGATCAGGTGTTTTTTCCACAGACGCCCGCCAGTCCTTTCTGGAGCAGCACCACTTCCGTCGCCCCGCCGCTGAACGGCTGGTATGTCGATTTCGGGCATGGCAACGTTTCCTACGACGTTTATTCCAGCAGCAACAAAATGGTGCGTCTCGTGCGCGGCGGGCAAGCGTTCGACCTGCTGCTGCCGGCGACCACGACGCTGGCGCAGACAGCCGCGTCGGCGACCGCCGCGTCGTTTTCCGCCACGCTTGTGGGGATGCCCGTGGGCCTTGGCACGGGCTACTGGGTGGTGCGTGCCGCCACCGATCCGGCGCCGACGCCCGCCGAACTCATGGCGGGCGCGCCGGCCGGTGCCCCCGGCAACGGCGCCACTGCAGCCGGGCAAACACAGGTTTTCAGCGCAACTGGGCTGACGCTCGGTCCGCAGTACGTGGTCTATTACGCGGCCAGGTTTGGCACCAACCTGACCCTGATCCATAAGCTGGCGTTTACCGCGGGCAGTGGCCCGCCGACCTCGCCGGCCTCGATCCCGACGCTGAATGGCGCGGGGCTGGCGGCGCTGGCGCTGGCGCTCGGTGCGCTTGTTGCCCGGCGGCAGGGGGCGCGCGGACGGCGTCGAGGGTAACGCGTCGAAAAACCGGCGACGGACGGCGATGGCCGGATTCGGCGCGAGGAGGGCTGGGTTTCGGAATTACCCATTTTTTTGAAATGGTTTTGATTTCCGTCAATATTCCCGCACGGCGAATCAGGTATCTATGAATTTTTCCGGCCGGGAGTCTTCCATGCAGCCCTCCGCATCGCGGCGGCGCGTTCTTGCCGTTCCTCTGTCTGCCCTTGTCCTGTTCTTCATGTCTGTGTCCGTTGCTCGTGCAGCGCCCAACGATAGCGGGCAAACGCAGTGCTACGATGCCGTGGACGGACCTGCGGCCTGCTCCGATATCGTCACTGCCGATATCGTCACTGGCGATACCTCCCCCCGTCCGCGCCAGGACGGGCGTTTCGGGCGCGATGTCCAGGCCACGGCTGGCGCGCTGGCAAAAACCGGCGGCGGCGAGGGCGGATTCGACTTCACCAAGATTTCCAATGCCGGCAACGTGCTTCCAGCCGCCGCCGCGCTTGGCGCGAACCCCGGCGACTGGGCGTGCACGCAGGACAACGCCACCGGACTGATATGGGAAGTCAAGCCCGACGATGCCGCCTCGCCACGGCACAAGGACGCCTTCTACACCTGGGGCAATACCGCGGGGGGCAACAGCTGCAGCCTCGGCGCGGGCAGCTGCAACACCGATGCCTACGTGGCCGCCGTCAATGCCGCCGCGCTGTGCGGCCACAATGACTGGCGCCTGCCGGCCCGGCGCGAACTGCTGTCCATCGTTCACCACGGGCGCAACAGTCCGGCGATCGACCCCGACTGGTTCCCGAATACGGCCGGTTCTTCGTATTGGAGTGGCGAGGCGTATGTAATCGCCCCGACCGCTTCCTGGGTCACCGACTTCGACACCGGCGCTGTCGGCAGCGCCGGCAATACCACCGAGTACCGGGTGCGTCTCGTGCGCGGTTCCGCAATGCCGGTGGCGGCGTTCGTGGATAGCGGCGACGGCACCGTGACCGACAGTACCACGGGGCTGATGTGGATGAAATGCAGCCGCGGCCAGGGCGGCGTGAACTGTACCGCCGGCAGCGCCGCGGGGTACAGCTGGGGGAGCGCGCTCGGGCAGGCCGTTGCGGCCAACACGTTGAACGAGCTGGGCTACAACGACTGGCGGCTGCCGAGCGCGAAGGAACTCGAATCGCTGGTCGACGTGACCCGATCCGGTCCTGCAATCGATACGGCTTTTTTCCCAAATACGCCGTCAGACCAATACTGGAGTTCGACGACTTATTCGTTCAACCGGGCCGCTGCCTGGCTTGCTGCTTTCTTCGACGGCGTTGTCGGCAATACCACCAAGACCTTCGGTAACCGGGTGCGTCTTGTGCGCGGCGGACAGTCTTTCGACCGTTTACTGCCTGCGACCACGACGCTGGTGCAAACGAGCACGTCGGCGACTGCCTCATCATTTTCCGCCACGCTTGCAGTGGCGCCGGACGGGGTGAGCGCCACCGGTTATTGGCTGGTGCGCACCGCCACCGATCTGGCGCCGACGCCGGCCGAACTGATCGCGGGTGGGCCGGGCGTGGCTGCCGGCGACGGTGCCACCGGCTCCGGGCAAGCACAGGCTTTCACCGCAACGGGGCTGACGGCCGGCACGCAGTACGTGCTTTATTACGCCGCGCGGGACGCCGCTAACCATAACCTGAACCTGATCCGCAGGCAGGCGTTCACGGGCGGCGTCATGCCCGCGACGGCCTCGATCCCGGCGTTGGACGGCGTGGGGCTGGCGGCGCTGGCGCTGGCGCTTGGCGCGCTTGTTGCCCGGCGTGGGCAAACGGCGCGCGGGCGGCGCTGAGCGGGCGGGCCGAGGGCCGTCTGACAGGCTGGCGAGGCGGCTCGACCCGCGCGGGCGCAGGGTTCAGGTTCGGCGAAAGACCCTTGGCGCGCCGGGAAGCAGGCGGCGGGCAACACGGCCGGCAACGGTGGAACCCTGCCGGGGGGTGGATGAGATGCGTCATTCGTCCGGGCGGCGCTTGACCCTCGATAACATTCCCATGCGGCGCTGAACGGCACAGGGCGAACGTAGTGCCATGCCACCGCGCATGCGGCCGGCGCCTGCCGTCGTCCGCCAGTCTGAAAGGCGGTGCTCGACCTCGCCGTGCATCCGCAAAAACGGCGCGATGTTTTTCGCGCTATTACTACAGATACAGGATGAGCGGCGATCCATGCCGCGGCTGTGCGTATCGGCTGCGTGCGCCGGCATGCCGGGCACGCCGGTGTGCGAGGTAAGGCTATTCGCCGATAGCGTGGATCGGTTGTTCAGGGGCAGAGTTATTCAGGAGCAGAGGTTTTCAGGGGCAGCCCTCGGCGTTATGCGTCGGTATTTCCCCGCGCGGTGCGATGGCGCCCGGGTTTGGGAAGGAGAGGAAGATGAGTGCCGCTTTTTTTCACCGGAACTTTCACCGGAACGATTTTCGCCTGCTGGCGTCAGCGGTGCTGGTCTGTGGCATTGCCATGCCGGTATCCGCGGCCCCCACCGATCATGGCGGCGGTACCGGTACCGACAGCGTCGCGGGGCCGATGTGGATGAAATGCAGCCGAGGCCAGAGTGGTGCGAACTGCACCACTGGTGGCGCCACGGGCTATTGGCTGGTGCGCGCCGCCGCCGATCCGGTGCCGACGCCCGCCGAGTTGATCGCGGGCAGGCCAGGGGTTGCCGCCGGCAACGGCGCCACCGCTTCCGGGCAGGCGCGGACCTTCGCCGTGCCGGGGCTGAAGTCCGGTATGCAGTACATGCTCTATTACGCCGCCCCGGATGGCACTGGCCATAATCTGAACCCGATCCGCAAATTGGCGCTCGCCGGCGGCGTATCGGGATCGGGCAGACCGGCTCTTGACCCGGCACGGAACAGGGCGGGGATGTCGGCGTTGGCACTGACGCTCATCATGTGGCGCGGGCAGCGCTGAGGGGAGGGGCGCGCGGGAATCGACGGCTGGCTGGTCTTGGCGTAAAGTCCATCGGGTTTGGCGACAGTGGCCGGAGGCATCGTTCCGGCTGGCGATGGTCGCGACATTCGCATAAAAAACCGATCTGGCATGGAGACGAGTATGACCAGCACGACCGAGCAACCGCTCTGGAAGCCGTCGGCCGAACGCATTGCGGCGGCCAACATCACCGCTTTCGCCCGCCGGGCGGAACAGCAATGGGACGTGAAGCTGCCCGATTACGAGGCGCTGCACGCCTGGTCCGTCAGCCATCCGAAGCAGTTCTGGGCCAGCGTGTGGGAAGACGGCGAGGTGATCGGCGAGCGCGGCGCGACGGTGCTGGCCGATGGCGGCAGGATGCCCGGTGCGCGCTGGTTTCCCGAGGCGCGCCTGAATTACGCGCGCAACCTGCTGCGCTTGCGCGACGACCGCGACGCATTGGTGTTCTGGGGCGAGGACGAAGTCAAGAACCGCTTTTCGCACGGCGAGCTTTATCGCGCGGTGGCGCATTTCGCCGCCGCATTGCGCGAGCAGGGCGTGGTCAAGGGCGACCGCGTCGCCGCCTACATGCCGAACATGCCGGAGACGGTCATCGCCATGCTGGCCACGGCGAGCATCGGCGCGATCTTCACTTCGGCCTCGCCGGATTTCGGCGTGCAAGGCGTGCTCGACCGTTTCGGCCAGACCGAGCCCAAGGTGTTGATCGCCTGCGACGGTTATTACTACAACGGCAAGGCGGTCGATTGCCTCGGCAAGCTGGCGGAAATCGCCGCGAAACTGCCGTCGGTGCAGCGGGTGGTGGTGGTGCCCTACGTGCATGCCGAGCACGATCTGAGGCCGGTCCGGCACGCGCTGATGCTGGCCGATTTCGTGGCGCCGCACCACTACGTGACCGAGATCGACTTCGAACCGCTGCCGTTCGATCATCCGCTGTACATCATGTATTCCTCCGGCACCACCGGCGTGCCGAAGTGCATCGTGCATTGCGCCGGCGGCGCGCTGTTGCAGCACTTGAAGGAGCATCGCCTGCACAGCGACGTGAAGCCGGGCGACCGCGTGTTCTAC
>JAVBSY010000009.1:0-3584 GCA_031556475.1 Azoarcus sp. | reverse complement strand
CATCACCTTGTATTCGCCGTCGAGCATCTCGAAGCCGAGGTATTCGGTGAGCGCGCCGTACAGGCCGCCGAGCGAGTCGGGGTCGTAGAACTCCTTGATCTTGTGGATGCGCCCGTTCTCGCCCCAGCCGAAGAACGTGGTCGCGTATTCGCCCTTGCCGTCGATGCCGAGAATCGCCGTCTTCTCCTTGAAGCCGGAGCAGTGGTAGGCGCTGGAGGCGTGGGCGAGATGGTGCTCGACCGGAACGATCTCGGTTTTCTTCAAATCGAAACCGAGCTGCTGCAAACACCATTGGATGCGTTTGCGGTAGCGGTAAAAGCGTCGGTTGCCGAGCAGGATCGCATCCAACCCGCGATCGGGCGCGTACCAGTAGCGTTTCGCGTAGTGCCAGCGCGCTTTGTCGAACAGGCTGATCGGCGCGAACGGAATCGCTACCGCGTCGACATCCTTGGGCTTGATCCCGGCGAAGGCGAGGCAGAATTTTGCCGCCTCGTAAGGCATCCGGTTCTTGGCATGCTTGTCGCGCACGAAACGCTCTTCTTCCGCTGCGGCGACGAGCCGTCCATCGATGTAAAGCGCGGCGGAGGGGTCGTGGGTCAAGGCGCCGGAAAGGCCGAGTACGGTCAATGCCACGGGGAAACCTCAGGGTCGGGAGGCGTCCGGGCTGTTACGCACCGGACGCCGGAATCGAAAATTATAACCCGCCCGCCATCTGAGCCTTGGCGGGCGAGCGCCCGAGCAAGGCGGGCAGAGCGGGTGCCATGTGTTCCCCCAGCCAGGAAGAGCCATCGAACGACAAATGGTCGTCGTCGCGGTACAGCAGCTTGCCGTCCTGGCGCCCGTAGCAGGCGGTGTCGTCGCACATCAGCGGCATCGGATCGAATGTAAGCACTTGCGGGTACTTCGCCAACACGCTGTCGAGCAGCGGGCGGTACTCCGCGGTGCGGGCGTCGTTGACCGCGCGGCTGACCTGGCAATCCGGGCGCGGCGTGCGGTTGACGAAACGGTTCGGGTTCCACGTGATGCATTCGCGTGAGTTGAAAGGCAACTCTGGCACCGAATACAGGAAAATCACCCGTTTGCCCGCGGCGGTCAGGCGGCGCAGGGAGTCGTCCAGGGCATGCGCGAATACCTCCTGGCGATTGAATTGTTCGGCTCCCGGCTCGTCCGGCAGCGTCAGCCGTTCGTCCGATTTATAGTTGGGCGGGTCCTTGAGTTCCCGGCCCGTTATGTAGGCCACCCAGCGTCCACCGAGAAAGACGGTGTCGATTTCCGGCGACTTCACCGCGTAATCGATCGCGGCATCCACGAGCTGACGGCATTCGCTCGGCTTGCCGTGCTTGATGAGCGTCATGCCGTAGAGCGGTCCGCAGCCGCCTTCCCAGACCTGCACCAGATTGACGCCGTATGGGCGCAATGCCTTGCTCAGCGCCCAGAAATAGTGATTGGCGTGGCTGTCGCCGATCAGTATGGCGTTGGGCCGGGTCTGAGGGGCATCGACCAGGCACAGGCCGGGCATGCCGGCGGGCAGCGCTGCGCAGCCGACCTTGCCGCGCAGATCGTTGCTCCAGGCCAGGGCGCCGGCCTCCTGTTTTGCCTGCGCGTTCTTGAGCCGGAATGCCATGCCGTCGCGCAGCAGGATATTGATGGAGGTTCCAGCCAGCACCACGGAGGCGGTCGCCAGCGCGGTAATCGGAATCCAGCCGTGGCGGCGGCGGATCGGCGTTTCGAGCAAGCGGTAGCTGAGCCAGGAAAGCAGAACGGAAACGAGCACGATCGCCGCCAGCAGCGCCGCCGGCGCATTCTCGCCGTGGACGAGCCGCGTGAAAGTCAGCAGCGGCCAATGCCACAGGTAGAGCGGAAAGCTGATCAAGCCCATGCCGACCATAAAACGCGTCGCCAGAAAGCGGCGATTGGGCAGCGCATCCTCGCCCGCTGCGATCACCAGCACCGCGCCCAGCGTCGGCAGCAGCGCCCAGCCGCCGGGAAAAGCCCGGTGCGGGTCGATGACCACTACTGCGATTGCAATCAGCGCCAGCCCCAGCGCGGCCGACCAGTGCTTGCCGGTACCGTTGCGGAAAAACAGGGGGCCATGCCGGTGCATGCGCCATGCCAGCGCCGCGCCGGCGAACATCTCCCACGCGCGGGACGGCAGCAGGAAGTAGGCGGCTGCCGGCGCCTGCCAGGTCAGTACGATGTTCGTCACGAACGAGGCCGCCATCAGCCCCGCGAGGACGAGCCAGAAACGCCGCCCCAGCCGCCATGACAAGACCGCCACCAAGGGCCAGACGATATAGAACTGTTCTTCCGCCCCGAGCGACCATAGATGCAGCATCGGTTTGAGCCCGGCGGCCTCGTCGAAGTAGCCGGCCTCGCCCCAGAACACGATGTTCGCCACGAAACCCAGGCCGGCTGCTGCGTGCTTGCCCAATTGGGCGTATTCGTCGGGCAGCAGCGTGACCCATCCGAGCACGAGCGAAACGAAGACGACTAGCAGGAGGGGCGGGAAAATCCGCCTTATCCGGCGGGCGTAGAAATCGACGAAGCTGAACTCGCCACCCGCCAGCGCCTTGAAGATGATCGATGAGATCAGGTAGCCGGAGATGACGAAAAAAATATCCACGCCGACGAATCCGCCCGGCAAGGCGGCGGGAAATGCATGGAAAACGACAACGGCCAGTACCGCGACGGCGCGTAATCCATCGATATCGGGTCGATAGGCGAGGTGGGGATTCGGATGAGTCATGAAAACAGCCAGCGCAGTGCGGGCTTGCGAAATACCGGATTGAGGAAACGCCGGATTATATCGTTATCCCCGGGCCCATTTTCTCAAAGTGAGAGGGGTTCCAGGTTGCGTTTTTTCCACGGTGTTGCGCCGGGTCGGCATGAAACGCCCGTATTCATTCCGGATCGTTCAGTGCGCTTCGTCCCAGTTGCTCCCTGCGCCCACTTCCACCAGTAGCGGCACGGACAATTGGGCCACGTTGCCCATCAGGTTCGGCAATTCGGTGCGTATCGTGTCCAGCTCGGTTTGCGGGACTTCGAGCACGAGTTCGTCGTGCACCTGCAGGATCAAGCGGGATTTCAGGCCGTTGGTAGCCAACCAGCGGTGTGTGGCGATCATCGCTTTCTTGATGAGATCGGCTGCGGTGCCCTGCATCGGCGCATTGATCGCGGCGCGTTCGGCGGCCTGGCGCCGGCCGGCCTGCTGGGCGCGCAGGTCCGGCAGGTGCAGGCGGCGGCCGAATACGGTTTCGACGTAGCCCTTGTCCCTGGCGTCGGCCTTGATCCTATCCATATAGTCGGCCACGCCGGGGTAGCGGGCGAAATAGCGGTCGATCCAGACCTGCGCCGCGCCGCGTTCGATACCGAGGTTCTTCGCCAAACCGTGGGCGCTCATGCCGTAGATGAGGCCGAAGTTGATCACCTTGGCGTAGCGTCGCTGCTCGCTGCCGACCTCGCCTGGAGCGACGCCGAACACCTCGGCGGCGGTGGCGCGGTGCACGTCTTCGCCACGAGCGAAGGCGTCGAGCAGGCGGGCGTCGTTCGACAGGTGCGCCATGATGCGCAGTTCGATCTGCGAA
>JAVBSY010000006.1:0-3406 GCA_031556475.1 Azoarcus sp. | reverse complement strand
ATGCGATTTGTAGAAGCTGTGGATCTGGTCGCACAGGTCTTTCAGCCCCACTTTCTCATAGCGCGGGTGCTTGGCGATGAACTCGGGCATCACGCGCCATAGCGGCTGGTTGCGGTCGTAGTCGTCCTTGAACTGCTGCAGCTCCGTCACCAGCGTGTTCCAGCGGCCCTTGGTGATGCCGATGGTAAACATGATGAAAAAGGAGTACAGACCGGTCTTTTCGACGATGATGCCGTGCTCGGCGAGGTATTTGGTGACGATGGCGGCGGGGATGCCGTTGTGGTCGGCAAAGTCGCCTTCCATGTCGAGCCCCGGCGTGATGATGGTGGCCTTGATGGGGTCGAGCATGTTGAAGCCCGGCGCCAGATCGCCGAAACCGTGCCAGCTTTCGTTGCTGTTGAGCATCCAGTCTTCGCGCTCGCCCAGGCCTTCCTCGGCAAGGTACTCCGGCCCCCAGACCTTGAACCACCAGTCGGCGTCGCCGAACTCGGCATCCACCTTGCGCATCGCGCGCCGGAACTCGACTGCCTCCATCAGCGATTCGTTGACCAGCGCGGTGCCCGCCGGCGGTTCCATCATCGCCGCCGCGACATCGCAACTGGCGATGATGGCGTACTGGGGCGAAGTGGAGGTATGCATCAGGTAGGCTTCGTTGAAGATGTCGCGGTCGAGTTTGCGCGTTTCCGAGTCCTGCACGAGGATCTGCGACGCCTGCGACAGGCCGGCAAGCAGCTTGTGCGTCGACTGGGTGGAAAACACCATCGAGTCCTTGCAGCGCACGCGGTCGGCGCCAATGGCGTGGTAATCGCCGTAAAAATCGTGGAAAGCCGCGTGCGGCAGCCAGGCTTCGTCGCAATGCAGCGTGTCGATGAGCCCGTCGAGCATGTCCTTGATCGTCTCGACGTTGTACACCACGCCGTCGTAGGTCGATTGGGTGATCGTCAGAATGCGCGGCTTCGCGTTGCTCGCCTCGCCGGCAAAAGGATTCGCCGCGATTTTCTTGCGGATGTTGTCGATGGAAAACTCCGCCAGCGGAATCGGCCCGATGATGCCGTAGTGGTTGCGCGTGGGCGTGAGAAACACCGGCACCGCACCGGTCATGATGATGGAGTGGAGAATCGACTTGTGGCAGTTGCGGTCGACGACGACGATGTCGCCGGAAGCCACCGTGGTATGCCACACCATCTTGTTCGACGTGGATGTGCCGTTGGTGACGAAATACAGGTGGTCGCAGTTGAAGATGCGCGCGGCGTTGCGCTCGGAAGCGGCGACCGGGCCGGTGTGGTCGAGCAACTGGCCGAGTTCGTCGACCGCATTGCACACGTCGGCGCGCAGCATGTTCTCGCCGAAGAACTGATGGAACATCTGGCCCACGGGGCTTTTCAGGAAAGCGACGCCGCCCGAGTGCCCGGGGCAGTGCCAGGAATAGGAACCGTCGGCGGCGTAGTGCGTCAGTGCGCGGAAAAACGGCGGCGGCAGCGATTCCAGATAGTGCTTGGCCTCGCGCACGATGTAGCGGGCGACGAACTCCGGCGTGTCCTCGAACATGTGGATGAAGCCGTGCATCTCGCGCAGCACGTCGCTCGGAATGTGCCGGCTGGTGCGCGTCTCGCCGTGCAGGAAAATCGGAATGTCGGCATTGCGGGAACGAATGCCCTCGACAAAGCCGCGCAGGTCGGCAATCGCCTTCGCCGACGCCTCGGGCGAAGAAAACTCCTCGTCGTCAATCGACAGGATGAACGCCGAACCCCGGCTCTGCTGCTGCGCGAAGGCGGCCAGGTCACCGTAGCCTGTCACGCCCAGCACTTCCATGTTCTCGTCCTCGATCGCCTTGGCAAGCGCGCGAATGCCCAGACCCGAGGTGTTTTCGGAACGGAAGTCTTCATCGATGATGATGACGGGAAAATGGAATCGCATGCCTGTTTCTCCTGCCGCGGCTCGATCGGGCAAACAGCGCCGCCCGTCCGTGTTCGTGTTGCGTTGTCAAAAAATACGAAACAAAAAGCACAAGGGGGCCGGAACCGGCCCCCCGCTTCTTTCTCTTTTTACATCCATTCGCGCCCGGCGCTCAGATTTTCGGCAACGTCACCCCGGTCTGGCCGAAATACTTGCCGCCACGATCCTTGTACGACGTCTCGCACACCTCATCCGATTCGAAGAACAGCATCTGCGCTATACCCTCGTTGGCGTAGATTTTCGCCGGCAAGGGCGTGGTGTTGGAGAACTCCAGCGTCACATGCCCTTCCCACTCCGGTTCGAGCGGCGTCACGTTGACGATGATGCCGCAGCGCGCATAGGTGCTCTTGCCCAGGCAGACGGTAAGAATGCTGCGCGGAATGCGGAAGTATTCCACCGTGCGCGCGAGCGCGAAGGAGTTCGGCGGGATGATGCACACGTCACCGCGAAAATCGACGAAATTGCGCTCATCGAACGCCTTCGGATCGACGATGGTGGAATTGATGTTGGTGAAAATCTTGAATTCGTCCGCGCAGCGTACATCGTAGCCGTAGCTCGACGTGCCGTAGGAAACGATTTTGCCGCCGCCGTTGGCACGCACCAGATCCGGCGCGAACGGCTCGATCATGCGTTCCCGCTCCGCCATGCGGCGAATCCACTTGTCTGACTTGATGGACATCAGCGCGATTCCTCTGTCGCCGGAAACAGGGCCGGCAAAAAAATGCGCGTAGTGTAGGGCAGAACGGCTCCCCGTAAACAACGAAATATCGCAAACGACACACGGCAGGGTTTCATGGCTTTCGATCGAGCCCCCTGCCGCGCGGCGTTCCGCTTCGGCGTTCAGGTATTCTGGATGACGATGTTGGGGAACTTGTGCGTCATGTCCTTGGCCTTTTCCGCGATCCGCACCGCCACCTTGCGCGCGATGGCCTTGTAGATTTCGGCGATGCGACAGCCCGGCTCCGCCACCACGGTCGGCGAACCGCCGTCGGCCTCCTGGCGGATGCGCAAATCCAGCGGCAGGGCGCCGAGGAAAGGAATACCGTAATCGCTGCACAGCGCCTCGCCGCCCCCGGAGCCGAAAATATGCTCCTCGTGCCCGCACTTGGAACAGATGTGCACACTCATGTTCTCGACCACGCCGAGAATGGGCACACCCACCTTCTCGAACATCTTCAGGCCCTTGCGCGCATCGAGCAGCGCGATATCCTGCGGCGTCGTAACGATCACCGCGCCCGTCACCGGCACGCTCTGCGACAGCGTAAGCTGGATATCGCCCGTGCCCGGCGGCATGTCGATGATCAGGTAGTCGAGATCGTGCCAGTTCGTTTCCTTCAGCAACTGGTTCAGCGCCTGCGTCGCCATCGGGCCGCGCCAGACCATCGGCGTATCGGTTTCGACCAGAAAGCCGATGGACATCGCCTCGATGCCATAGGCTTCGAGCGGCTCC
>JAVBSY010000162.1:0-35258 GCA_031556475.1 Azoarcus sp. | reverse complement strand
TGATCGAATATTCGGTGTGCAGGCGCAGATGGACGAAACGGGGCTGGTGCGGCGCGGAAGGGGCGCTCGGGGACGGGTGTGGCGCGTTCATGGACGGAATTTTACCCGAGGGATGGGTCTTGTCCGACGAACATCACCTCGTCGATCACGCTTTGCCAACGGGCCACCTTGTTTCGTGGGGCACACAAAAAAGCCCGCGCCGGTTTGGCGCGGGCCTTGCATGGGCGACGGCCTGGAAGGCCGGCCGTCGCGATGCGGTCGTTGCTTTCGGTTACTGCTTACTCGCCTTTGGTGTTCGTGTCGGCGCGTTTCCCTTCACGCAGCTTCGCCAGCCAGTATTCCATCTGCCGTCCGGCGGCCTCGCGCCCGCCCAGGCCGAAGGCCAGTGCGACCGCGACCGCGACCGCGCCGAAACCGAGGCCGAAGGCGAGGTTGACGATGTCGTCGGCGATGCCCATCGCGCGCAGGCCCATTGCGATCACCAGGCCGAGTATCGCCAGCCGGGCAAGGCGCGCCAGGCCGTCGGCGCGGTCGCCGCCGGCGCGGGTGATCGCTTCGGCTGCAAAACCGGCGATCCAGAAGCCCGCGACCAGGATCGCGCCGCCGAGCAGGATGTCGCCGCCGAACTGGATGAACATGGCGACGAGTTCGCCGACCTGATGGAAGCCGAGGCGGTTGGCCGCTTCGGTGACGGCGAACAGCATGGCGAAGAACAGGATCAGCCGGCCGGCGAAGATCGAGGCGGTCAGCTCACCTTGGAAAGCGTGGCCGCAGCCAAGCCGCGCGGGCAGCAGGTCGAAGCCGGCGCCGGCCAGCAGCCGCGCCGCCAGCCCGGAGGCGAAGCGGGCGACGAACCAGGTGACGGCCAGGATCAGCGCGGCGGCGAAGATATCCGGCACGGCGGCGAAGAAACGTTCGAGCATGCCGACGGCGGGGCCGGAGATGGCCTCGATCTTGAGTGCGTCGAGCGCGGCGATGAAGCTGGGCACGACCACGAAGATGAACACCAGCGTGCCGGCGAGGCGGGAGAGCTTGACCTGCGCGTCCAGCCCCAGGCAGGCGCCGGCCTTGTCCGCTCCGGCGGCGGCGAGCAGGTTGCTCACCAGTCCGCGCAGCACGCTTGCCACCAGCCAGCCGACGAAGCCGATCATTGCCGCGGCGAACACGTTCGGCACCATCGCCAGCATGCGGTCGAGCATGCCCTGCACCGGTTCGAGCAGGCCGTGGAGCTGGAGGGCGCCCAGCACGGCGGGCAGGAACAGCAGGATCGTCAGCCAGAATACGACGTTGGCGAGGTTGTTGCTCATCGGCTCCATGCCGGCTTCGGCGCTCAGGCGCTCGTCCAGCGTGGTCGCCGACAGCGCCTTGGCGGTCAGCGCGCGCAGCACGACGGCGATGAACCATGCCACCAGGGCGAGGATCGCGCCCGCAAGCAGGTGCGGCAGGTAGGAGGTGATCTGTTCCAGCAGTGCGGCGAATGGGGCCGACAGGGTGCGCAGGTCGAGAATGTTCAACACCGCCACGATGGTCACGAGCAGCACCAGCGCGAACAGCGCCAGGCTGAACGGCCCTTCGATGTTGATTTCCTGCCCCGTGCTCTCCTGGATGCGGCGATTCACGCCGGCCAGCGACAGCAGGCGGCGCGCGGCGGCACGTACCAGTACCGCCGCGAACCAGCCCAGGGCAAGCACCACCAGCGCGCTGAAGATGCTCAGCAGGTTGCTCCCCAATACCGCTTGGAGTGTGGCGGCAAAAGTGTTTGATTCCATTGGATATCTCCCTGTGTTGTGATTGCTGCAGTGCAAACAGGCACCCCCGAAACTATGTCAATCCGTAACGATTTGCAATCAATACGGGGCGAGTGCGGCGGCCCAAAACGAGACGGATAATGCGAGTCGGGCAATAAAAAGCGGGTAGATACTGGGCATGCGCGTCGATCCGGCCGCGTTCACGGCGGCATGCTCATGGCAGCAAAATCGTCGAGCCCGTGGTGCGGCGCGCTTCGAGATCGCGGTGCGCCTGGGCGGCGTCGCGCAGGGCATAGCGTTGATTGACTTCGATCCGTACCTTGCCGCTGCCCACCATGTCGAACAGTTCCGCCGACATCGCCAGCAGGTCGGCCCGTTTCGCGGCGTAGGTCATCAGGGTCGGGCGGGTGAGGAACAGCGAGCCGTATCGCGCCAGCAAGCTGCAGTCGAAAGGCGGCACCGGCCCCGAGGCGGCGCCGAACAGTACCATCATGCCGAGCGGACGCAGGCAGGACAGCGAATCCATGAAGGTGTCCTTGCCGATGGAGTCGGAGACCACCGGCACGCCGTCGCCGCCGGTCAGTTCGCGTACCCGCGCGGCGAAGTTTTCGCGCGTATAGACGATGGGGTGGTCGCAGCCGTGGGCGCGGGCGGTCTCGGCCTTGGCGTCGGAACTGACGGTGCCGATCACCGTCGCCCCGAGCGCCTTGGCCCACTGGCATGCGATCAGGCCGACGCCGCCCGCCGCGGCGTGGATCAGGATGGTGTCGCCCGCCTGCACGCGGTAGGTGCGGCGCAGCAGGTATTGGGCCGTGAGCCCTTGCAGCATCATCGCCGCGCCCTGCTCGAACGATATCGCGTCCGGCAGCTTCACCAGTTTGCCCGCCGGGATGTTGCGGACTTCGGCATAGGCGCCGAGCGGGCCGTCGCAGTAGGCGACGCGGCTGCCCGGCGCGAGATCGGTCACGTCCGCGCCCGCCTCTTCGACCACGCCGGCGCCCTCGACGCCAAGGCCGGACGGCAGCGGTACCGAATACAGTCCGCTGCGGTGATAGGTGTCGATGTAATTGAGGCCGATCGCATGATGGCGGATACGCACCTCTCCCGCCGCTGGCGGCGGCGGCTCCACGGTTTCCCATTGCAGGACTTCGGGGCCGCCGGTACGGTGAAAGCGAATGGCGTTGGACATGGCTCCTCCTGTTGAGTGGTTATATCTGTACGAAACAAGCTGCCGGACGGTGCAGACACCGGCCTCGAATGACAAGTTCGCTATCCGGCCGCAGACCCGGTGTTGATTGGCGTCGTTTCGCCGCGGCTATCGAAGATCGGGCCCGTAGCCGTGCAACTGCTTCATGGGGCCGACAGAACGTTGGTGGCCGTCGCCTGGGGCGGGGCAGGATCAACGGTAAAGCAACAAGGGGTAAAGGATCAATGGCGGCGGCATGCGGATTTCCGCTGCCGAAAAAATAAGCGGCCTCGGGCCTTGCGAGGCAATGCCTTGAGATGGCTTCAAGCATGGGCCGGTGCAGCGTCGTCGGCAAGGCCCCCGCGCAGTTCCTGCAGACCGCAACGTCGATGACGCATTTCTACAATCCGCCGCTCTTCACGCCTGATAAAGTGCCGCTGCCGCGCTGATGTGGAGCCGCCGGCTCCGGCGCTGGCACCAGGAGCACACCATGACCGTCGTGACCGCCGTCTTCGACGCACGTCCCGGCCGCGAGGCCGAACTCGAAAGCGCGCTGCGCGAACTCGTGCAACATGTGGCGCAGGAAGCGGGCGCCATCGAGTACACGCTGCATCGCTGCCCGAAGGCGCCCGGCCGTTTCTACTTCTACGAACGTTACGAAAGCGCGGCCGCGGTGGATACGCACATGGCCACGCCGTACCTTGCGCGGGTGCTTGAACGTGTGCCCGAACTCTGCGCCGCGGCGCCGGAAGTCGCCTTCTTCGAGCCGCTCGTGTCGATCAACGAACTGCGGAACTGAGCTGTGTTCCTGGTTCTTCTCGACTACCTCGTACCGCTCGAGGAAATGGACCGCCATATCGATGCGCACCGCGCGCATCTGGCCGAACAGTACGCAGCCGGCCGCCTGCTCGTGTCCGGTCCGCAAGTGCCGCGCACGGGTGGCGTCATCGTCGCCTGCGTGCCGACCCATGCCGAGGTGGAAGCGATGATGCTGCGCGATCCGTTCGTGACTGCCGGTGTCGTGAGCTACCGCATTGTCGAGTTCGTCGCCCGGGCGACGCATCCGGTGCTCGCTGGTTTTGCCGAGATGTCTGCGGCCTGAAAGTGTTCGGATCCGGAGCAAAGTATGCCGGCCGTGGTGCTCTTCCATGGCCGGCGCGTCCGGAATGGATGCCCGGCACCGCAACTGGCCTGTACGAGCGGGGAGAACTGCCCGATGGGGGCGTCGTCGGCCGATATCACTTGGGTAGGGCCGGCTGCCCCTGCTTCATCCCATCCGGAAGATCGTGAACAGGCGCTTAGTTAACCGTACTTCTTTTCCAGTGCATCCCACTCCGGCTTGCCGACGAGCCGCTGACGCTCGGCAAACGGCGCGACAAGCGCCGGATTTTCCTTGATCTCCTTTTCGTCGCGCAGCACGGTCAGCGCCTTTTGCATGCCGGCCACCGCGCCCTGCAGCGCGGCATTGGCGTAGAGCACGATGCCGTAGCCAAGCTGGCCAAGTTCCTCGGCGCCGAAGATCGGCGTCCTGCCGCCGATGACCATGTTCATGAGCTGCGGTTTCGGTAGCCGTGCCGGCAGCGCGCGGATCTCTTCCGCCGTGGTGACCGCCTCGACGAAGAGGATGTCGGCACCGGCTTCGACGAACCGCATCGCGCGCTCGACGGCGGCTTCGAAACCCAGTGTCGCGCGGGCATCGGTGCGGGCCATGATCATCAGGTCCTGATCCTGGCGTGCGTCGACCGCCGCCTTGATCTTGCTGGCGGCTTCCTCGGTGCCGATGACGTCCTTGCCGGAAAAGTGGCCACAGCGCTTTGGCGCGATCTGATCTTCGAACTGGATGCAGTCCGCGCCCGCGCGCTCGAGCGTGCGCACCGTGTGGCGAACGTTGAGCGCATTGCCGAAACCGGTGTCGGCGTCGACGATCAGCGGCAGGCTCACGGCGTCGCGGATGCGCGCCGTGTGGTCGGCGATTTCGGCCAGGCCCATGAAGCCCTGGTCCGGCATGCCGAACCACATGTTGGTGACGCCGGCGCCGGTGATGTAGATCGCCTCGAAGCCGAGGTCTTCGACGATGCGGGCGGACAGCGCGTTGAAGGCGCCCGGCACGATCACGCCACGGCGGGCTTCGGCGAGCGCCTTGAGTGTTTTGCGGGTAGACATCGTTGTGCTCTCTCTGCCGGATTTCTAGAAGCTGTCGGCCGGCACGCGCACAACGCCTTCCATCAGCACGCGCGCACTGCGGCTCATGACCGCACGCTTGACGATCCACTGGCCATCGATCTGTTCCGCTTCGGCGCCGACACGCAACGTTCCGGATGGGTGCCCGAAGCGCACCGCGTTACGCTCGCCGCCACCGGCCGCGAGATTGACGAGCGTGCCGGGAATCGCCGCCGCGGTGCCGATCGCAACTGCCGCCGTGCCCATCATCGCGTGGTGCAGCTTGCCCATCGACATCGCGCGTACGAGGAGGTCGACATCCTCCGTCGTGACCTGCCTGCCGCTCGATGCAATGTAGTCCCGCGGTTTTGCGACGAAGGCGATCTTCGGCGTGTGCTGGCGCCTGGCGATCTCGTCGAGGTTCGCGATGAGCCCCATGCGCAGCGCGCCGTAGGCCCGGATCGTTTCGAACATCGCCAGCGCCTTGTCGTCGCCGTTGATCGCGTCCTGCAGTTCGGTGCCGGTGTAGCCGATATCCGCCGCATCGACGAAGACCGTCGGGATGCCGGCGTTGATCAGGGTGGCCTTCAGGGTGCCGACGCCCGGCACTTCGAGGTCGTCGACGGCGTTGCCGGTCGGGAACATCGCGCCGCTGTCCTCGCCTTCGTCGGCCGGGTCGAGGAACTCGAGTTGCACCTCGGCGGCCGGGAAGGTCACGCCGTCGAGCTCGAAGTCGCCGGTTTCCTGCACCTCGCCATCAGCGATCGGCACATGGGCGACGATCGTCTTGCCGATGTTGGCCTGCCAGATGCGCACGGTGCAGGTGCCGTTCCGCGGAATGCGGTCGGCATCGACGAGCCCGTTCGCGATCGCGAACGGGCCGACCGCGGCGGAGAGGTTGCCGCAGTTGCCGGTCCAGTCGACGAACGCGCGCTCCAGGGCGACCTGGCCGAAGAGGTAGTCGACGTCATGGTCGGGCCTGCTGCTCTTCGCGACGATCACGGCCTTGCTCGTGCTCGACGTGGCGCCACCCATGCCGTCTATCTGCTTGCCGTAGGGGTCGGGACTGCCGATCACGCGCAGCAGGAAGCTGTCGCGCGCCTCGCCGGGCACGCGGCACCGCTCGGGCAGGTCCTGCAGGTGGAAGAACACGCCCTTGCTGGTGCCGCCGCGCATGTAGGCGGCGGGAACCTTGGTCTGAGGTGCGTAGGTCATGAATGCTTGTTTCCTCTTGGAGCCCGACTCGATCCGCCCTGCGGGGATGACGCAGGCGGATTCTGTGACGAAGCGACCTACAGGTAGAAGTTCTTCGCCAGTTCCATGTGGTCGCGCTTGAGTTCGCTGCCGTCGCCTTCGGCCACGACTGCGCCATCCCTCAGGATGTAGAACCGATCGACCACCTGCGCCGCCAGCAACATGTTCTGCTCGACGAGAACGATGGAAACCTCCCCCTCGTCTCGCAGCGTCTGCATCATCTTTCCGATTTCGGTCACGAACAACGGTGAAAGGCCCGCCGAGGGCTCATCGAACAAGATGACCTTTGGCTCGGCCATCATGGCGCGTCCCATCGCCAGCATCTGCTGCTCCCCGCCCGACATCGTGGCTGCCGCCTGTTGCGAGCGCTCCTTGAGGCGTGGAAAGAAGCTGTACACACGCTCCACGTTGCGCTTGAAGTGGCTCGGAGGCCGAATGAGAGAGCCGAGTCGCAGATTGTCGATGACACTCATGTCGCCGAAGAGGTTTCGTTCCTGAGACACGTGTGCGAGGCCGCCGCGGACGATCCTGTGGGGTGCGATTCCACCGATGCTCTGGTCGAACATGTGAATCGCCCCCGCCACTGGTGTCAGGAAGCCCGATAGCGTATTGAGCAGCGTCGTCTTTCCCGCGCCGTTGGCACCAAGCAGGCCGATCGCTTCTCCAGGCCGGAGCGAGAGGGTGACGCCGGTGAGCGCACGCAGTTTGCCGTAGCTCACCGCCAGTTCGCGCACGTCCAATGCCAGGTTATCCGTGCCCAAGGTATGCCTCCAACACTTCCGGGTGGGATCTCAGTTCGTCCGGCGCGCACAGCGCTATGCGTTTCCCGTAGTTGAGAACCAGAACCTGATCCGACACGGCCATGACGAGATCCTGGACGTGCTCGACCAGCAAAATGGCGACGCCACCGGCCGCGACGGATTTCAGTGTCGCCGCAAGGCGCAGCCTTTCGCCCGGAGAAAGCCCGACCGCCGGTTCATCGAGCATGATCAACCGCGCACCGGCTACAAGTGCGCGCGCGATTTCGACCAGTCGTTGCTGCCCAAACGAAAGGTCGCCGGCTCGCCGATCCTCGATATCGGCAATCTGCATTTCGTCGAGCATCTTGTGTACCCGGGCGACTGCGTCCTTTTCGGCGCGACTGCTCTTGCAAAAGCCCAGTGCCGAACCCCAGAACGAACTGTCGATGTCGAGATGCAGGCCGGTCAGGACGTTCTCCATCACGCTCATTTCGCGAAGGATCCCGTGGTTCTGAAAGGTCCTGCGGATTCCGAGCCTTGCGATCTGCTCGGGTTGAAGCCCCTGGATTTCTCGATCGCAAAACTTGATGGTGCCGCTACACGCCTTGACGAACCCTCCGATCGCATTGAAGGCCGTCGTCTTTCCCGCTCCGTTCGGCCCCATCATGGTCAATATCTGGCCGGGCTCGACCCTGAAGCAAAGGTCGCTTACCGCGTTCAGCCCCCCGAAGCGGACCCCCAGATCCGTTACTTCAAGCATGATCGGTCATCCGGTACAGCCGCTCCCGTGTAATCGGAAAGAGGCGCGCGACAAGGCCGCCGAGCCCCTGCCGAAGAAAGAACAGCACGCAGATGAGCATCACGCTGAAGAAGATCTCCTCGAGCCCCGGGAAATTGCGGAGGAATTCCGGTGCGCCCGTCAGCAGAACCGCGCCGAGGATCGAGCCGAGCAGACTCCCCAGGCCACCGATCATCACGATTGCGAAATGCATCAACACTTGCGACAGGCCGAAGGAGTCAGGCGAAACCCGCCCATTGAGCGCCGCCAGCATTGCTCCGGCCATGCCTATGACCAATCCGCTCCACGCGAAAGCAACGACTTTCATGCGATTGACCGGAATGCCGAGCGAGGCCGCCGCTGTCGGGTTGTTCCTGACCGCCACGAATGCACGCCCGAATCTCGAACGAAGCAGCAGTGAGGTCAGCGTAACGGCCACGATGGTCAGTACGAGGAACAGGTAGTACTTCCCGGTGTCATTGAGTTCCGCGCCGCTCAGCGTGACCCTTGGCAGGGCAAAACCGCCGGCACCGAAGGTGACCGATTCGGCATGCGTATAGATCCATCGCAGGATCTCGCCGACCGCCAGGGTGATGATGGCAAGGTAGTGGCCCTTTACCCTCAGTGCCGGCAATCCGATCAGGCCGCCCATCAGGCCGCCTGCCAGCGTTCCCACGGCCAGGGCCGGCACGAACGACAACCCCAGATGTGCCATGGAAAGTCCGGTCGCATAGGCCCCCACGCCAAACAGCGCCGCGCTGATGAATGCGAGTTGCCCAAGGTAGCCGAGCACGACGTTGAAGCCGATGGATACGAGGCAATACACCAGCATCGTATTGACGACGAACTGCAGATAACTGCTCAGTGCCAGCGGCAACGCCGCAAGCACACCCACTGTGGCGAGAAGCAGGATCGCGCGAAGGCGCCTTTCCCGCCGCAGTCCGGTCCCTAGCGGCCCGGTCTGCTCATGACTCGGATTCGATGAAAGCTCAACCACGGGAAGGACTCCATTCCCCAAGGATTCCCTGGGGGCGAATGATCAGGACCAGGACGATGACGATATAGGAGGTGATTTCGACCAGTTCGCTTGCGATATAGCCTCCGACAAGATTCTCGAGCAGTCCCAGGGCGATTCCCCCCAGGACCGCTCCTGGAAAGGACCCGAATCCTCCCAGGCACATTGCTGCGAATGCACGTATCAGCATGTGCCCTCCCATATCCGGATAGACCAGGGTATTGGGCGCAATCAGGATGCCGGCCGCGGCGCCGACGATCGCGCCGACGCCCCACATCACGTTCTGCAGCCGCGGCACGTTGATCCCGACCAGCATCGCTCCGCGCGGCCCCTGCGATGCGGCGTGAATGACCTTGCCCGTCTGCGTGTGTTGGAAGAACAGGTAGAAACCCACTACCACCACGCCCGTGAAGACGATGATCAGCGCATCCTGCGGGAGGATGACGGCATCGCCGAGGAAGATCGGATCCCCCTCCAGCATTGCCGGAAGGGGTATCACCTCACGGCCGTAAAAGAATCGCGAGATGCCTTTCAGCAGGTAGGAGAGCGCAACCGTCATCATCGCGAGCGTGACGAAGGGGGCGTGCATGAGTGGATGCAGGAGCCACTTCTGCATTGCGTATCCAATGCAGAACAGCAGCACCAGCGAAAGCCCGACTGCCCACGGAAAGCCCCACCCCAGAACCTGCAGTGCCACGACGGCGGCAAAGGCGCCGAGCATGAAGAATTCGCCGTGGCAGAAATTGACCACTGTCGTGGACCTGTACAGAATCGTCATCCCGAGGGCAACAAGCGTATAGACGCTGCCCACGGCGATTCCGCTCACGATAAGCTGCAGAAGCATTGGATTCGCCGCCCGACTAGTTGCTTGCTGGATACTGCGAGACGATCCGCGCCTGCTTGCCGTCCGGCATGTAGATCATCTTTCCGCTCGAAATTCCCGCATGCTGCTCCGGCGTGAAGGTGAGCGGCCCCGACTGGATGCCGGGATCGAAATCCTTGAGCCTGTTCAGTTCCACCATGAATCGCTCGCGCGTCAGGTCGGGGCCGGACTTTTCAAGCGCTTCGACGACCGCGAGCGCCCCTGTCATGCCCATGAAACTCAACGTTTCCACGGGCTCTTTCGGGTTGTATGTGCGATAGATGTCTACCCAGGGCTTGAAGTCCGCCGAACCGAGGGTGTCGGCGAGCGGGTAGAAGACGAACAGTTGGCTGGTGGCCGCGGGAATGGCGACACGCTTGACCATGTCCTCGATCGAGACGCCCTGCGTTGTGATGGTTGGAATCTTGATGCCGTACTTGTGGGCGGCGCGAAGATAGATCGTAAGCTCAGGCTGGTACAGGATTGCCAACACGGCGTCGGGCTTGGCCCCGCGAATTCTCAAGGTCTGTGCCGTCGCGTCCACCTGGCCCCGCTCCAGCGCTTCGACCGCGACGGGCTGCATTCCTCTTGCAGTCAGTTCGGCCACGGCGGGATCGAGATGTGACTTACCCCATTCGTCGGTATGCCCGATGATGGCGATCCGCTTTGCATTCGGGACGGAAAGGGCGAAGTCGACAAGTTCCTTCGCTACCGTCGCTGTCGTGGCTATGGGATGAAAGATGTTCGCCTGTACCGGCGTGGAAATGGCCGCGCTCGCCGCGCCGAGAACCATATAGGGAAGGTCCGGGTTTGCGGCCAGCTCCGGTTTGATCCCCATGACCGTGGCGCTGCACCAGCCGCCGTGGATCATGAATACCCGTTCCTGCGATATCAGCTTCTTCGTGGCGGCGATGGACTTGTTCGGGTCGCATGCATCGTCTTCCACGAACAGTTCGATCTTCCTTCCGTGAATCCCCCCGCGGTCGTTCACGCTTTTGTAGATCGCCTCCGCGCCAAGCAGCGGAAGGGAGCCGATTGCGGTCGGTCCGGTCAGCGGCCCGAACATTCCAATTCGAATCGCGTCCGGCGTAACCCCTTCGTCCGCATTGCCTTGCGCTCCGGCAACAATGGGCAAAACCCCGAAAGCGGCGCCCAGGATCAATCGGCGCAAGGCCCTCGCATACGCAATTGCCATTGTGTCTTCCTCCTCTGTGTAGAACTTGCATGCCGTCCGTCTATCTGCGGACTGTGTCGATGTTGCCGTGTCTAGTCGGTTTGATCGGAGAGCCGCAATTCCGCGGCATTGACTCCGGCGATTCGTCCAAATACTGCCCCTCTCATGACTGAAGTCGCACCCGTATAGGTGCCGTAATAGATCCCGGTCATTTCACCCGCTGCGAACAGGCCCGGGATGGCCAGGCCGTCGCGGTTGACGACCTCTCCCCGTACATTGATCCGGATCCCGCCGAAAGTGAAGCAATTGCCGCAGATGATCGGGTACGCGAGAAACGGGCCTTCGGACAGCGGGCGTGCCCAGTTCGATTTTGGCGGCTCGAGCGTTGGCTGCGTGGTGAGGCCATCCAGTACGAGGGGATTGAAACCGGTTCCATCGACCGGACACGCGGCATTGAATGTGTGTACGGTTTTCAGCAGGGCCTGCGGCTGCAAGCCGAGTTTCTCCGCCAGCGATTCCAGCGTTGGCGCGCTTATCGGAGGCTGGTCGGATCGCACGGAACGCCGCCAGTGGGGCACCTCCTCGAGCGCCGCATCGAAGATGGCCCATGCGATGCCACCTGGCTGCTCGAGGATCGTGCGGGTGATGGCCTCGTAGGTCGCATCGACCGTGCTGGGCGCCTCATCGATGAACCTTTGCCCCTGCTTGTTGACCAGGATCCCGTAATTGAAGGCGAGGACGATCGGCTCCGGCGCTCCGGATCGCGGATCGAGGGGTTCCGCATGGATCTGTCCGTAGTCGCCGGCAGCCGATGCGCCAACCGCCAGCGCCATCTCGATCCCCTCGCCTTTGTTGTAGTAACCGCCCCGCGCGACAGGCCTCAGATAACGAGCCTTCGGCCCCATGTACCGGGCCAGCATCTCGGGATTCCCCTCGAAGCCGCCGCTCGCAAGCACCACGGCCTTTGCGTCGAAGACCTCTGTCGCATTTGCGGCCGAAGAGGCCCGGATGCCACAGATCTGCCCCATGGAGTCGGAGAAAAGCGCCTTCGCGGTGGTCTGGAAAAAGAACTGCACCTTGCGCGCTTGTGCCGCCTCCGTGAGTGCTTCCACAAGAGCAAGGCCGCCCCCGACCGGAGAGATGCGACTGGTACAGGTCGTGATGAAGTAGCCCGGCTGGAAACTGAACCGGACGCCGAACGACTTCAACCACTGCAGCGTAGGGCCAGCCTGCTCGGACAGGGTGACGATCAGATCGGGGTCGGTGAAATTCATCACCTTGACGATCGCGCTCGCGCTATCCCAGCCGGTCGCCGCTTCGCTCACCAGTTGAGGGTCCAGATGATCTCCCGCGTTCTCCGCGAAGTGGTCTTCCAGATCGTCCGCCACCTCGTTCTCGCTCTTCATCCGCATCATCGCTTCAGTCCAGCGAGTCTGGCCGCCACGCTCCTCATACGTCGCGCGTTCAAGGATCGCCACCTTCGCGCCGGCGTCCGCCGCGGAAACGGCAGCGGACAGCCCTGCGATCCCGCACCCGACAACCACCACATCGAATTGGTGCCGTTGCACCCTCAGGTTCTCTTGCATGCTCAATACTTTCTGACGAATGGGTTAGGCATGTTCAAGTCGGTCGAAATCCACACGCTCTTGGCTTCCATGTACTCCTTGATCGACTCGAAGCCCCCCTCACGACCCACGCCGCTGTGCTTGTAGCCGCCGAACGGCGTTGTGTAGCTGGTCGACCTGTAGTTGTTGACCCACACCGTTCCCGCGCGAAGGCGTTCCGTAAGCAACATCGCCCGTTTCAGGCTCTGCGTCCAAACCCCCGCGGCAAGGCCGAACCGGATGTCGTTTCCGATACGGATCGCGTCCTCCTCGTCCTTGAATTTCAGGATGGACAGGACCGGTCCGAACACTTCCTCCTGTGCGATGCGCATGTCGTTGCGAACATCGACGAAGATCGTCGGCTCGACGAATTGCCCCGCTCCGTAGCCTTCGCCCTGGAGCGCCCGCCCACCGGCGATGCAGCGCGCGCCTTCGTCTTTGGCGATACCGATGTAGTGCATGACCTTCTCGAACTGCGGGCGCGTCGCAATGGGGCCGACTTCTGTTTCGGGGTTGGTCGGATCGCCCGCTTTTGCCTTCTGCGCAATTTTCAGGAGGCGCTCGACAAACTCATCGTGAATCGATTCCTGCAGCAACAGGCGGGAGCCTGCCATGCAGGTCTGTCCGCCTGCCGAAAAGATCCCGGTGATTACGCCATTTGCGGCCTTGTCCAGATCGGCGTCGTCGAAAATGATATGGGGAGACTTGCCGCCGAGTTCGAGCGTCACGCGCTTGAAGTTCTCCGCCGCCGTCATGTATACGCGGCGGCCGGCCTCGTCTCCACCGGTGAAGGCGATTCGAGCAATCTTCGGATGCCGGATGAGCGGTTCGCCAACTTCGGCGCCAAAGCCGCTCAGAACATTCATGACCCCGGCGGGCAAACCGGCCTCCGCCGCAAGCCGCGCCAGCTCGAACAGGGATGCCGACGTGAATTCCGATGGCTTGCAGACGATCGTATTGCCGGCGCACAGCGCGGGGCAGATCTTCCAGGCCGACAGGAGCAGGGACGAGTTCCACGGCGTAATGCTCGCAATCACGCCCATGGGTTCGTATCGGACGTAGTTGAAGACCTTGGGCTTGTCCATCGGCACGACCGAGCCATGGATCTTGTCGGCCATGCCTGCGTAATAGTAGAAATATTTCGCCGTGTATTTGACCTGCCCAAGAACCTCGCTCATTACCTTTCCGTTGTCGCGACTTTCGACTTCTGCGAGTCGCGCGGCATTCTTGTCGATCAGTTCACCGATTCGATGCAGCACATATCCTCGTTCGGACGGCGAGCACTCGGCCCATGCCCCCTCGAATGCTGCATGTGCGGCAAGGACCGCTTTTTCAACATCCGCGGCGTTGCCACGAGGGATCTGAGCCCAGGGCTTTCCCGAAAAAGGATCCAGTGAATCGAACCATTGTCCAGAAGCCGGATCCACCCACTCGTTGTTGATGAATAGCTTGTACCGCTCCATCTGTGTCTCACTCCCGGTTGATCAAGTTATGGGACCATTTTTCTTTGCATGTCCCTGCAGGGCAAGTGAGAAAAACTTGCCATTCCTTGAGGTTTTGGAAAGAACAGCCGGGGGGCAGGGCAGGGGGCGCACTGTCGCCGCATTGCAGTCTGGGTGATTGGGCGGCGCACCAAAGACGTTTGGACAACAATTCTCCGCGGTCGCCCCATAGCGTGTAGGATCGAATTGCCTGGTTCCACCCCTACTGCACGACAATGAAGCGAAAGATACCCAGCACAGTCGCGCTCGCGGTGTTCGAGTCAGCCGCGCGGCACGAGAGTTTTGCTCGTGCGGCAGCCGAGATGTGCCTGACCGAAAGCGCCGTCAGCCGTCAGATCTCCAATCTGGAAAGCTATCTTGGGATTGCGCTGTTCGATCGCGTAAAGAAGCAGGTCGTCCTGACGGAAGCCGGTCGCCAATACTGCGAATCCGTAAGCGTCAATCTCAGCGAGATCGAAATGCGGACCGCTTCGCTGATGTCCAGCCGCGGGGAGGGCGGCATGCTCGAAGTCGCGGTAATCACCACTTTCGGACACCGGTGGCTGATTCCGCGGTTGAAGGGATTCATCGATTCGCACCCCGACGTCACGGTCAACCTCACCGAGAAGGCTGAACCCTTCGACTTCAAGGGGACGAATTTCGATATGGCGCTTCATTTCGACCACAGTGCATGGCGCGAAGTGTCGATTACCCCGCTATTTGGCGAAGAGGTGGTTCCCGTTCTCAATCCCGAGTATTTCGATTTGACGAAAATCCGCCAGCCGAGCGATCTTGCCGCTCACAGGCTGCTCTACAAGCGGTCCAGGCCGGAGGCATGGTCACATTGGTTCGAGATAGCCGGTCTCATAAACATGCAATGGAAAACGTCGATGAGAATGGAGCTTTACTCCATGGTCATCGAAGCTGCGCGAGCCGGAATTGGAATTGGTCTGGTGCCGAGGATTTACGTGCTGGACGAAATTCGACGCGGCGATCTCGTCATCGCGTTCGATATTCCGCTATTGCACGAAAAGCGATATTGCCTGGTGTTTCCGGATTTTCGGCCCAAGAGCCGGGTTACACAGAAGTTCAGCGAGTGGCTGCTGGCTGAATCGGCCAACGCTACTGTGCCCGACCTGCCGGGCAGGATCAGAAGATAGGCCTGAGCCGCGACGGCTTCGAGCTTGAGGTATTTGAAGGCCTCATCGACGCGCTGGCGGCGGCGCTACGGCAGCAGAATCGTCGATCCCGTGGTGCGGCGCGCCTCGAGGTCGATATGCGCCTGGGCGGCGTCGCGCAGGGCGTAGCGCTGATTGACTTCGACTTGCACCCTGCCGCTGCTCACCATGTCGAACAGTTCCGCCGACATCGCCAGCAGATCGGTCCGCTCCGCCGTATAGCCGAACACGGAAGGGCGCGTGAGGAACAGGGAGCCCATCTGTGCCAGCAGTCCGCAGTCGAAGGGCGGCACCGTCCCGGAGGCGGCGCCGAACGTCACCATCATGCCGAAGGGGCGCAGGCAGGACAGCGAATCCATGAACGTGCCTTTGCCCACGGAATCGTAAACCACCGGCAAACCCTTGCCGCCTGTGATCTGGCGCACCCGCACGGCAAAGTTGTCCTGCGTATAGACGATGGGGTGGTCGCAGCCGTGGGCGCGTGCGATCTCTGCCTTGGCTTCGGAGCCCACGGTGCCGATCACCGTTGCCCCGAGCGCCTTGGCCCATTGGCACATGATCAGGCCGACACCGCCCGCCGCGGCGTGGACCAGGATGGTGTCGCCCGCTTGCACGCGATAGGCCTTGTTCAGCAGGTACTGCGCGGTGAGCCCTTTGAGCATCATCGCCGCGCCCTGCTCGAACGAGATGTCGTCCGGCAGCTTCACCAGTTTGTCCGCCGGGATGTTGCGCACCTCGGAATAAGCGCCGAGCGGGCCGCCCGCATAGGCGACACGGCTGCCCGGCGCCAGGCCGAGTACGCCGCCGGCGACCGCTTCGACCACGCCGGCGCCTTCCATCCCGATGCCGGACGGCATCTTCGTCGGATAGGTGCCGTTGCGGTGATAGGTATCGATGTAATTGAGGCCGATGGCATGGTGGCGGACGCGCACCTCACCCGCCCCCAGGGGCGGCGGCTCGATTGCTTCCCATTGCAGCACATCGGGGCCACCGGTGCGGTAGAAGCGAATGGCATTGGACATTTCTCTTTTCTCCTCCGTGGTGTGCCCGATCTGTCCGGTAGTCATGCGCCGGTCGAAAGCCGGCCTTGAACTCCGTTCATGATCCGCGCGCGACCGGCGACGCTCGCGCGCGGTGAAGCATCAACCGGCTTCAAGCGCCGCCGGCATACGTTTCCTGTGCATCCACCACTGCCAGCGCGGTGATGTTGACCAGCCGGCGCACGGTGGCCGATGGTGTCAGGATATGCACCGGCTTGGCCGCGCCGAGCAGGATCGGGCCGATCGAAATGCCGTCGCTGTTGGCGTTTTTCATCAGATTGAACGAAATGTTGGCCGCGTCCAGGTTCGGCATGACCAGCAGATTGGCGTCGCCGATCAGCGTCGAGTCCCGGTTCGCCATGGCGCGGATCTCGGGCGACAGCGCCGCGTCGCCGTGCATTTCGCCATCGCATTCCAGATTCGGCGCGAGTTCGCGCAGCAGATCGCGTGCCCGGCGCATCTTGACGGCGGACGTGGAGCGCGAACTGCCGAAATTGGAATGCGACAACAGTGCCACGCGCGGCTCGATGCCGAAACGGCGCAGTTCCTCGGCCGCCATGCGGGCGATTTCGGCCACCTCTTCGGCGGTCGGGTTCTCGTTCAGATAGGTATCGGTGATTGCCAGCGTGCGCTTGGGCAGCAGCAGCAGGTTCATCGCCGCGAATCTCTTCGCGCCCGGCTTCAGGCCGATGATGTTTTCGACGTGCTGGAAATGGTAGTCGTAGGTGCCGAACGTACCGCACACCAGCGCATCGGCATCGCCCGTGCGCAGCAGCATCATGCCGATCAGCGTGGTATCGCGGCGCATTCTGATCTTGGCGAGATCCGCGGTGATGCCATCGCGGCTCATGAGTGCGTGATATGCGCCCCACAGATCGCGGTAACGCGGGTCGGATTCGGGATTGACGAGGTCGAAGTCGCGCCCTGCCTCCATCGTCAGGCCGATGCGCTTGATGCGCATTTCGATCACGTCGGGGCGGCCGATCAGAATCGGGCGTGCCAGCCCTTCGTCCACCACCACGCGTACGGTATGGAGCACGCGTTCGTCCTCGCCTTCGGCGTAGATCACGCGCTTGCGTTCCATCGGCACGCGCTTCGCCGCCGAGAACACGGGCTTCATGACGATGCTGGAGGCGTAGACGAAATCGGTCAGCGTCGCGATGTAAGCGTCGAAATCCGTGATCGGCGTGGTCGCCACGCCGGATTCCATTGCCGCGCGGGCCACCGCCGGCGCAACCTTGACGATCAGGCGCGGATCGAATGGCTTCGGAATGATGTATTCGGGGCCGAAGGTGAGTTCCGCACCGTCATAGGCCGAGGCCACCACGTCGCTCTGCTCCGCCTGGGCGAGTTCGGCGAGCGCCTTGACGCAGGCGAGCTTCATCGCTTCGTTGATCGTCGTCGCACCCACATCGAGCGCGCCGCGGAAAATGAACGGAAAGCACAGGACGTTATTGACCTGGTTGGGGAAGTCCGAGCGCCCCGTCGCCACGATGCAGTCGGGCCGTACCGCCTTGGCGTCGGCGGGCAGGATTTCGGGGTTCGGGTTGGCCAGCGCGAAAATCAGCGGCTTGTCCGCCATTTTCGCCACCATCTCGGGCTTGAGCACCCCTGCGGTGGAAAGCCCGAGGACAACGTCGGCGCCGGCCACGACGTCACCCAGGGTGCGTGAGTCCGTCACCTGCGCATAGCGCGCCTTGTTCGCCTCCATGCACTCGTCGCGGCCTTGGTAGATGACGCCCTTGGAGTCGCACACATAGACGTTCTCGCGCTTCAGGCCCAGGCTTACCATCAGGTCCAGGCATGCGATCGCCGCCGCGCCAGCGCCGGAACACACCAGCTTGACCTTGCCGATTTCCTTGCCGACGACTTTCAGTCCATTGATCAGCCCCGCCGACGAAATGATCGCGGTACCGTGCTGGTCGTCGTGGAACACCGGAATGCGCATGCGCTCACGCAGCTTCTGCTCGATGTAGAAGCACTCCGGCGCCTTGATGTCCTCGAGGTTGATGCCGCCCAGGGTCGGTTCGAGCGCGGCGATGATGTCGATGAGCTTGTCCGGGTCGTTTTCCGCCAGTTCGATGTCGAACACGTCGATATTGGCGAATTTCTTGAACAGGCAGCCCTTGCCCTCCATGACCGGCTTCGATGCGAGCGGCCCGATGTTGCCCAGCCCCAGCACGGCGGTACCGTTGGTCACGACCGCAACGAGGTTGCCCCGGCTCGTGAACTCGCGTACCGAGCCCGGTTCGGCCACGATCGCATCGCACGCGGCGGCCACCCCGGGCGAATAGGCCAGCGCCAGGTCGCGCTGGTTCGTCAGCCCTTTGGTCGGCACCACCGAAATTTTCCCGCGCGTCGGCGCACGGTGATACTCCAGCGCGGCGGCGATGAAATCCTGATCCATTACTCCCCCTCGAAACAGTGAGATATTGTCGGCTATATGTATGTAAAACGCATCAGTGCGGCAGGTGCGACAAACGCCCCGCCGCAACCCGCCACTTTCCGCCGCATGGAGACGCCACCGGCGCGAAGATGAGGAAATGCTGAATGGGCCGGTAGTGTATCGCAGGGGACGGTTTGAAGCAGTGAACTCCGCTTTATTCCGCAGATTCAAGGCCTTTTTGCAACCATTGGTGCAAATGTCCGGCGCCACACGAATATGAGCCTCTCGAATTCCGGGGCGGCTCACAGGCCATTGTAGTTTTTTGTTGCCCTGCTTTCGTTACCGCACTGCCTTTCCTGGGGGGCGTTCGGGCGCATCCGAAGTCGCTTCGCCGCCCATCGGCGGCAGTTCGAGTATCGCGGCAAGCCCTCCCCAGGCGCTGGTTTCGAGACGCAGCGAGCCGGAGTAGGTTTCGGCGATGTCCGCGACGATGGCAAGTCCCAGCCCGCTGCCTTCGCGGCTTTCGTCGAAGCGCCTGCCCCGGCTGCCTGCTTCCTGGCGTTGTTGTTCGTCGAGCCCGGCGCCGTCGTCCTCGATGCACAGCGAAAGCCTGTTGCCCTGCTGGCGGATGCGCAGGCGAACCCGGCTGGCGGCCCATTTGCCGGCGTTGTCGAGCAGATTGCCCAGCATTTCCTCGATGTCGGCCTGGTTGGCGCGGATCGAATACGCCTCCGGGCAATCCAGTTCCCAGGCCAGGCCGCGGTCGGCATGAATCCGCGCGATCAGGTCGAGCATCTCCTGCGCGCAGGCCCGGACGTCGACGCGGCGCAGGTTGCCGGCGCCGCTGCCGGCGCGCGCCAGATGGCGTTCGATCATCCGGGTCATGCTTTGGGTCTGTTCGACGATCAGTGCCGATGCGTCGGGCGGCAGCCGTGCCGCTTCGGCATTGAGCAACGAAAGCGGTTTCTTGAGTGCATGCGCGAGATCGGCGGTGTGTGTCCGCCCGCGATGCACGATGTGTTCGTTGCGTTCGAGCATCTGGTCGATTTCCCTGGCGAGCGGGTCGAGGTCGGCGCCGAAACCCGTTCCGACGCGTTCCTTGTCGCCCGTCGTCAGTGCCTCCACGTTCTTGCGCAAATGCGCCAACGGGCGCAGGCCGACCCGGACCTGGGCGAAGGTGAGTACGGCCATCAGCAGCAGCCAGCCGCAGATCGCGGTGACGAGCAGATAGTCGAAACGCTGCAGAAGCGCGTGGATTTCGGCTTCCGGCCCGAAAACGCGCAGGACGAATGCGATGTCGTTGCCGCTCAGGTTCCGGGTGTGGCCGAGCAGCGGTTCGCCGCGCGGGCCGGATAGCCGGAGCATGGTTTCTTCGGGTACGGCCCTGGCCGGTGGTGGGGCCAGTTCGGCATCCCACAGCGAGCGTGAGCGCAATTGCCGCTGTGCCATCGTTGCCGGCGCATCCGGCGTGAGGTCGGCCTGCCAGTACCACCCGGAGTAGATGCGGGAGAAATCGCTGTTGGCGGTGATCGATCTGTCGTAGGACAGGCCGTTTTTCGCGACGTAGAGCCGCGCGGCGATTTCGTCCGTGCGTTCCTGGATGCGCCGCTCGAAGCTGCTTTGCAACACGTTGCGCACGCTTTCGCGCAGCGCGAAACCGCCGGCGATGGCGACCGCCAGCGCGCTCAGCAGGCCGAAAAACAGCAGGCGGGCGGCGAGACCCGTCGTTTTCATCGTTGTCGTGATGTGAGATTCCGCTTCAGTTTATCGGGTCAATCCGAAGAGCAGGCATCGTCCTGTCCGGAATCCGCTTGTTCCGCCGTGAGACGAAAGCCGAAACCGCGCTCGGTATGGATCAGCGCGCGGCCCAGTTTGCGGCGGATACGTCCGATCAGGACGTCGACGGTATTCGAATCCGGCTCCAGATCGCGCGCATAGACATGTTCGCTGATTTCACCGCGGCTGACGGTCTTGTTCGGATGGTGCATCAGGTAGGACATGATGCGCGCTTCCTGCGCGGTGAATTGCAGCGGTTCGCCGGCCAGGGAGAAACGCCCGCTGCGCGTGTCCAGTTCCAGGTCACCGATGCGCAGGCAGGGTTCGGCATAGCCTTGCGTGCGGCGCAGCAGCGCCTGCAGGCGCACGATGACCTCTTCGATCAGGAAGGGTTTGCACAGGTAGTCGTCGGCGCCGGCGCCGAAGCCGGCGCGCTTGTCGCTCCAGCGCGAGCGCGCCGTCAGGATCAGCACGGGAAAGTTGCGCCCGTTTTCGCGCCAGTGCTGCAATACCGACAGGCCATCCTGGCCCGGCAGGCCCAGATCGAGAACGGCGGCGTCGTATTCCTCGGTGTAGCCGAGGAAGCCGGCTTCGTTGCCGTCGGCTGTGGTATCCACCACCATTCCAACATTGCGCAGGGCCGCCGCCAGGCGCTCGGCCAGGCGCACATCGTCTTCGACAATCAATACGCGCATCGGAGTCAGTCGCTGCCGTTCGTCATGAGTTCCAGGGATTGTGCATCGACATGCACTTCCATGATGCGGCCGTTGTCTGTTTTGATCTCGATTTCATAGTAGGGACGGCCTCCATGCGTGAATTCGAGCTCGGCCTCGACGACGAATCCGGAGAACTGATTCAGCACGACATCGATCGCTTCGGGCAGCGGCCGCAGATTGTTTTCGTTCTTGCGGAAAAAACCGTCGTTTTCGATGAATTCGCCAGTATGGGCGTTGGCCCTCAATTCCTTGGTCTTGCCATCCGCCGTCCTGAGCTTGATTTCGTAGTACGGAACTTCCCAGACGTTCGTGATCAGTTCGGCGTCGATGACCCAGCCGGGATGCTGGTGCAATGCGATGGCCAGCAGATCGCGCATCGGTATCATCTGCTGTGCCGCCGGGTTCGACGGTTGATCGACGACGGCCTGACCGTTGGTGGCATCGACGTTCACTTTGAATTTACGGCCCGAGACATCGATCATTTTGACTTCGTAGATCAATGTCTGGCCGTCTTCATGCTCGATTTCGACGTCGACGACCTTCGCGCCCCGATAGCGCGCCTCAAGGCCGGACAGAATCGTGGCCAGCGGACGAATGCGGCCTTCGGCCACCGCGCGGCGTATGCTGGTCTGTTCGTCGGCGGTGGCGATCGATGGGCCGGAACCGCAGAGCAGGCCGGCGAGCACGAAAAAAAGACAGCGGACCGGAATGGGTCTGAGGCGTTTCGATATGTTCGACATGAATCTCCCCCTTATCTCCCCTTTCCCACCGCGTCGAATCTCCACTTCGATACGCCTTTCATTGTCGTGTCACATCCATGAATGAATGATGAACGGCACGGTAAGAAGCGGTTTAAAAGGCTGGGTCCAGAATGAAGTCTCCAGCGGCGAATTGCCGAACAACCAAGGAGAAAACATCGTGTTCAGGACCAAAATCGCTCAAGCCGCTTTTTGTGGCCTTTTATTGGCTGTCGCCACCCAGGCCAGCGCCCAGACCGTTTCGAACGCCTACGACGTGCGTAATCTGTTGAAGCAGGATGGCTACGCTTCGATCCGCGACGTGGAATTCAAGGCAGGATTATGGACCGCCGAAGCAACCACGACGACCGGCCAGCGCGTCGATGTCCTGGTCGATCCGGCGACGGGTGTCACAACGCCTTTCTATACGCGAAGCCAGGACGAACTCAACCGGTCGCTGCAAACGATATATCCGATTCTGCTCGAACAAGGCTACCGCGATTTCAGGGAGGTCGAAATCGATGACGGTCTATGGGAAGCGGAAGCATTCAACCGGAACAACCAGTGGGTCGATATCACCGTCCACCCATTTACCGGCGCCGTGCTCAGAGAAAAACTGGAGTGGGACGACGACTATCTGCCCGACCACCCCAATAACCCGCCGGCCGGCTACCTGGGCGCGGATCAGATCGTTTCCATCCTGACGGCGACAGGCTACACCCGAATCCACGAGCTGGAATTGGATGACGGTTATTGGGAAGCCGAGGCGCGTAATCAGTATGGGCTGCCTGTCGATCTGAAAATCGACCGGATAACCGGGGCCGTCGTACGGGAAGAGGTGGATTTCGACTGAAACTACTTTCGAGCGGGGGCGCCTTTGCCCCGTCCAACCGCGTGAAACACCGATCCCGCCTCACCGGCGGGATTTTTTTGCATGCGAGGGGATGGGGTGGTACCTGGTTATCGGCGGCGCGTGCCGCCGATGGCATGGGAATGGAGCAGGGCAGGGGCGGATGCTTTATCCGGGGCCCTGCGCGGCGGCAACGGAAAGACGCTGTGTGCGTCGTCTCTCCGCCTCGGGAGAGAATTTCAGCCGCCGTGCATTTTCTTGAGTTTTTCGCGCCGTTCCTGCGCTTCGAGGCTCAGTGTGGCGGTGGGGCGGGCGATCAGACGGCCGATGCCGATGGGCTCGCCGGTTTCTTCGCACCAGCCGTAGCTGCCGTCGTCGATGCGCGTGAGGGCTTCCTCGATTTTGCGCAGCAGCTTGCGTTCGCGGTCGCGCACGCGCAGTTCGAGGGTGTGCTCCTCTTCGACGCTGGCACGGTCGGCAGGGTCGGGCGTGGCGACGTTTTCCTGCAGATGGGTGGTGGTGGCATGGGCCGCTTCGAGCAGCGCCTCCATTTCCTGCTGCAGCCGATGGCGGAAAAAGGCGAGTTGGCGTGGCGACATGTAGTCGTTTTCAGGCGCCTTGAGCAATTCGGCCTCGGTCGGTAGCGACGATGAAATCGTTGCGTTCATATCTGCGTTCCTTCTGAAACGTATTGCGATACCAGCGCGATACACACGCGATCGGGGCGATGTTATAACACGCTTACAGCATGAGGGGGTGTTTTGAGCGCAAATTGAGCACGATTCGTGCTGTCGATGGCTGCCGCGGTGTCCTGCCGCCCGGTCTGGGTCAGTCGAGATGCTGCCACAGATACCAGGAGGCGACCGAGGCGTAGGGCCGCCACGGCGGGGCGACGTCGGCCAGCGTGCGGTCTTCGCCGTACAGCAGGCGCGCGGCACGTTGCAGGCCGGCGTCGCCGAGGGCGAGCACGTCTGGGCGCTTGAGGCCGAAGATGAGGAACATCTCGGCGGTCCAGCGGCCGACACCTGGCAGATCGGTCAGCGTGGCGACGGCGGTTTCGTTGTCGACATGGACCAGGGTTTCGAAGGACAGTTGCCGGCCGGCGATGCGCCGCGCCAGTTCGTGAAAGCAGGCGGCCTTGCGCGTGGAGAGGCCTGCCGCGCGCAGTCGATCGGCGGGAACGCGGAGCAGGTCGGCGGGCTGGAAAGGCTCGGGGGCGAGCTGTGCGACGCGGTTCTGGATGGTTTGCGCCGCCTTTGCCGAAAGCTGCTGGCTGATGATCGACGTGACGAGGGTGTGGAACGGCTCGAACGGGCGTTCCGCCAGGGGACAGGGGCCGTGCCGCTCGATCAGCCCGGCCATGACCGTATCGTACCGGCACAGGTGCGCTTCGGCTTCGCGCATCTGTGCCGTTGTCATGGCGCCACGCATGGTCGCCGCTATCGCTGCCGTCGTTACTGCCAGCCGCCGCCGAGCGCCTTGTAGAGGTACACGGTGCTCGTTTCCTTGAGGGTGCGCACGGCGATCAGTTCGAGCTGCGCGGCGTACAGCGTGCGCTGCGCGTCGAGGACGCTGAAGTAGCTGTCGACGCCGCCGCGATAGCGGGCGTCGGCAAGGCGGTAGGTCTGGTTCGTGGCGTCGGTCTGGGCGCGGCGCGCATCCAGGCGTTCTTCCAGCGTATCGCGGTCGGCGAGGATGTCGGCGACTTCGCGGAACGCGCCCTGGATCGCTTTTTCGTACTGTGCGATGGCGATTTCGCGGTCGGTGCGGGCGACGTCGAGTTCAGCTTCGCGGCGGCCCATGTCGAAAATCGGCAGGTTGATCTGCGGGATGAAATTCCACGCCTCGGACCCCGACTTGAACAATCCGCTGAGCGACGCGCTCGCCGTGCCGGCACCGGCGGTGAGCGTGATGCTGGGGAAGAAGGCGGCCCGCGCCGCGCCGATGTCGGCGTGGGTGGCACGCAGCTCGCGTTCCATGCCGAGGATGTCGGGGCGGCGTTGCAGCACCTCGGAGGGCACGCCCGGGGGTGGGTCGGACATCAGGGAGACCGAGCTTGTCAGCGCCTCGGGCAGCAGTTCCTCCGCCACCGGCGCGCCGACGACGAGGGCGAGCGCATTGTTGTCCTGTGCGATCTGGGCGGTATAGCGCGCCACGTCGGCACGCGCGCTTTCGAGCTGCGATCTGGCCTGTGAGACGTCGATGGCGGACGACACGCCCAGTTCGTAGCTCCGCTGCGTCAGGTCGTGGGAGGCGCGGCGGGTTTGCAGCGTATCGCGCGCCAGTTGCAGGCGTTCGCGGTCGGCGGCGAGCGTGAGCCAGGCGTTGGCGGTTTCGGCGACGAGGCTGATCTGCGCGCTGCGCCGCGCTTCCTCGGTGGCGAGGTAGCGTTCGAGCGCGGCGTCGCGCAGGTTGCGCACGCGGCCGAAAAAATCCAGTTCATAGGAACTGAGGCCGATCTGTACGCCGTATTGGCGCGAAATACCCGCCTGGCCGCTGGGTGACAGGTCGTCGGGCAGGCGCTGCACGGTGCCGTTGCCGGAGGCGTTGACGGTGGGGTACAGGTCGGCATTGCGGATCTGGTACAGCGCGCGCGCGCGTTCGATGTTGAGCGCGGCCACGCGCAGGTCGCGGTTGTTCGCCAGCGACAGTTCGATGACCTGGCGCAGTCTGGCGTCGGCGAAAAACTCGTGCCAGCCGGTTTCGTCCGCCGGGCGTGCGGTACCGGCGGTTTTGTCCGCCGCCGGGTCGAGGCGGTTCCAGTCCGCCGGTACCGGCGCCGCCGGCCGTTCGTAGTCGGGCGCGAGGTTGACGCAGCCGGCGAGCAGGACGGCTGCGAGCGCGGAGGCGCCAAGCGCCGAAGCGGGGAAGCGTGAGGAAGTGCTTTTGAGTTTGGTCATGATGCAATTTGCCTCTGTTTATCTGCTCTCGTGCGCTGCTGTGTCCGGCGCGGTCTCGGCTGGTTTGTTCTTGAAGATGCTCTTGATGACGTAGTAGAACAACGGCACGAAGAAGATGCCAAGCACGGTGGAGGATATGGTGCCGCCCAGCACGCCGGTACCGATGGCGTTCTGGCTGCCCGAACCCGCGCCGGTGGCGATCGCCAGGGGCGTGACGCCGATGCCGAAGGCGAGCGAGGTCATCAGGATCGGGCGCAAACGCATGCGCACCGCTTCCAGCGTCGCCTCGACCAGTCCCTTGCCTTGCTCTTCCATCAGCGCCTTGGCGAATTCCACGATCAGGATCGCGTTTTTCGCCGACAGGCCGATGGTGGCAAGCAGGCCGACCTGGAAGTAGACGTCGTTCGACAGGCCGCGCCCGTTCGCCGCCAGAAGCGCGCCGAGCACGCCCAGGGGCACCACGAGGATGACCGCGAACGGCACCGACCAGCTTTCGTACAAGGCCGCCAGGCACAGGAACACGACGAGTACCGACAGGGCGAACAGCGCCGGCGCCTGGGCGCCGCTGCGCCGTTCTTCGTACGAGGTGGCGGTCCATTCATAGCCGATGCCCGGCGGCAGTTTGGCGATGATTTCCTCGACTGCCTTCATGGCGTCGCCCGACGACAGGCCCGGTGCCGCCTGGCCGAGCAGTTCGACCGAGGGTTCGCCGTTGTAACGCTCCAGCCGTGGAGAGCCATAGCTCCAGTGTGACGTGGCGAAGGCGGAAAACGGCACCATCTGGCCGACGTTGTTGCGAACGTACCATTTGTTCAGGTCTTCGGGCAGCATGCGTGCCGGTGCGTCGGCCTGCATGTAGACCTTCTTGATCCGTCCGCGATCGAGGAAGTCGTTTACGTAGACGCTGCCCCACGCGGAACTCAGCGTGTCGTTGATGTCCGCCACGCTGACGCCGAGCGCGCCGGCCTTGGCGTGGTCGATGTCGAGCTGGTACTCGGGCATGTCGTCCTGGCCGTTGGGACGCACGGCCACCAGGCGCTTGTCCTGCGCCGCCATCCCCAGGAACTGGTTGCGCGCGGCCGTCAGCGCATCGTGGCCAAGGCCGACGCGATCCTGCAACTGCACGTCGAAACCGCTGGAAGTGCCCAACTCCACCACCGCCGGCGGCACGAAGGCGAATACCATGGCTTCGCGGATCGTCGAAAACGCGCCCATCGCGCGATCGGCCACCGCTTTCACGCGCAGATCGGCGCGTTTGCGCACGCTCCAATCCTTCATCTTGACGAAGCCGATGCCCATGTGCTGGCCGCTGCCGCCGAAGCTGAAGCCCGCCACGGTAAAGAGGGAGTCGACGGCTTCCTTTTCGTTTTCGAGGAAGTGTTTTTGCACCTTCTTGAGCACTTCCAGCGTGCGCTCCTGCGTGGCGCCGGCCGGCAGCATGACCTGGATGAACATGATCCCCTGGTCTTCTTCCGGCAGGAAGGACGTGGGCATGCGCACGAAAAGCACGCTCAGCGCGACGATGATGCCGGCGTAGATGACGAGGTAGCGCGTGCCGCGCCGCAGTATGTGGTCAACCGCCGATTCATAGCGCTCGGTACTGCGCTTGAACATGCGGTTGAACCACGCGAAAAAGCCGGAAAACCAGGTGCCGGAGCCGATGTCGTGGCCTTTTTCGATCGGCTTCAGCATGGTTGCGCACAGTGCCGGCGTGAGCACCAGCGCCACGACGACCGACAGTACCATCGCGGACACGATGGTGATCGAGAACTGGCGGTAGATGACGCCGGTGGAGCCGCCGAAGAACGCCATCGGCACGAACACCGCCGCCAGCACCAGGGCGATGCCGATCAGCGCGCTGGTGATCTGGTCCATCGATTTCTGTGCGGCCTCCTTGGGCGACAGGCCCTCTTCGCTCATCACGCGTTCGACGTTCTCCACCACGATGATGGCGTCGTCGACGAGCAGGCCGATGGCGAGCACCATGCCGAACATGGTCAGGGTGTTGATCGAATAGCCGAAAGCGGCGAGCACGCCGAAGGTGCCGAGCAGGACGACCGGCACGGCGATGGTCGGGATCAGCGTGGCGCGTATGTTTTGCAGGAACAGGTACATGACGAGGAAGACGAGCGCGATGGCCTCGATCAGCGTCTGCACCACTTCTTCGATCGACAGTTTGACGAAGGGGGTCGTATCGTAAGGCGTTACGACCTGGACCCCTTCGGGGAAGAACTTCGACATCTCGTCGACCTTCGCGCGCACCGCGGTGGCGGTATCGAGCGCATTGGCGCCGGAAGCCAGCTTGATGCCGAGGCCGCCGGACGGCTTGCCGTTGTAATGTCCGGCCATGCCATAGCTTTCCGCGCCCAGTTCCACGCGGGCGACGTCGCGCATGCGTACTTCGCCGCCTTGCTGCGCCGTGCGCAGCAGGATCTGCTCGAATTCCTCCACGGTCTGCAGACGGCTCTGCGCGGTGATCGAGGCGGTGAAGCCTTGCCCCTTCATGGCCGGCACGCCGCCGAGCTGGCCGGCGGAAACCTGCGTGTTCTGTGCCATCAAGGCGTCGCGCACGTCGGCCGGCGTGAGCTTGAAGTTGTTCAGCTTGGCCGGGTCGAGCCAGATCCGCATCGCGTACTGCGCGCCGAACACCTGCACTTCGCCCACGCCCGGTACGCGCGACAGGGGGTCCTGCACGGTGGAGGCGAGGAAGTCGGACAGGTCGGTCTGCGTCAGGCTGCCGTCGGTGGATACGAAGCCGACCACCATGAGGAAGTTGCGCGACGATTTCGCCACCTTCACGCCTTGCTGCCGCACGGCCTCGGGCAGCAGGGGCAGGGCGAGCTGGAGCTTGTTCTGCACCTGAACCTGGGCGATGTCCGGGTTGGTCGCGGCGTCGAAGGTCAGCGTGATCGACACGGTGCCGTAGGCGTCGCTGCTCGAGGCCATGTACAGCAGGCCGTCGAGCCCGGTCATCTTCTGCTCGATGATCTGGGTGACGGAGTCTTCCACCGCCTTCGCCGACGCGCCCGGGTAGGTTGCGTTGATGACGACGGCTGGCGGGGCGATGTTCGGATACTGGGAAATCGGCAGGCGCAGAATGGACAGTGCGCCGGCCAACATGATGACAATGGCGATGACCCAGGCAAAGATGGGTCTGTCGATGAAGAAGCGAGCCATCAGGACCCCTCCTTAGCGTGCGTTGGAGGGCGCGGGCGACGACGGGGCGGCCGTGTTCGCGGGGGTGGCGGCCGGTACGGGCTTGACCTCGGTATCGGGACGGATTTTTTGCAACCCATCGACGATGACGCGATCGCCGGCTTTCAGGCCGTTGGTGACGAGCCAGCGGTCGCCCAGCGCGTGGTCGACCTGCAATGCCCGCACTTCGACCTTGTTTTCCGCATTCACCACCATCGCCTGCGCGCCGCCACGCGGCGTGCGGCTTACCGCCTGGTGTGGCACGGTGATCGCATCGCTCGCGGTGGCCTGTTCCAGCACCGCGCGCACGTACATGCCGGGCAGCAGTTGTTGTTCCGGATTGGGGAACACCGCGCGCAGCGTCACGCTGCCGGTGGTCTGGTCCACCGACACCTCGGTAAAGGCGAGCTTGCCTTCGTGCTGGTAGGGCGTGCCGTCTTCCAGCAGCAGGCGCACGCGTGCGCTGTTCTTGCCTGCGCTCTGCAGGTGGCCGCTCTCCAGGTTGCGGCGCAGGCGAAGCAGTTCGGCGCTGGACTGGTTGAGGTCGACGTAGATCGGGTCGAGCTGTTGGATCGTGGCCAGCGCGTCGGTCTGGTTGGCCGTGACCAAGGCGCCGGGGGTGACGGTGGAGCGGCCGATGCGGCCCGGAATCGGCGCCTTCATCTGGGTGTAGTCGAGGTCGATGCGCGCCTTGTCCACCGCCGCTTGCGCCGAGATCACGTCCGCCTCGGCCTGCTTCAGCAGAGCTTTCACGTCGTCGTCGTCCTGGCGGCTCACCGCTTCGATCTCGACGAGGTTGGCGTAGCGCGCGGCTTTCTGTCGCAATACCTCGGCGTTGGCTTCGGCACGCGCCTGCGCGGCCTTGGCGCTGTCGTAGGCGGCCTGGTAGATCGCCGGGTCGATCTGATAGAGCAACGCGCCGGATTTCACCTCGTCACCCTCGGTAAAAGCACGCTTCTGGATGATGCCGCCGACTTGCGGGCGCACTTCGGCAATCAGGTAAGGCGCCGTGCGGCCCGGCAGTTCGGCCGTCAGGGCGAACGGATGGGGCTCGACGACGATGATGCCGACCTCTTGTGGCCCCGGCGCGGCGGGTTGTGCATCGGGCTTGCCGCAACCGCCCAGTGCGAGACTGCCGGCCAGTGCCAGCAAGGCGGTTGTCGACAGCGTGCTGTGCTTGATGCGCATGAATTGCCTCTCCTGCGTTGGGGTTGGTCTATGGCGACAGGCGAAGTGTCTTACCTTTGTGCGTCGCAGCACAACCCGGTTCCAATTTATTGAGCGTTCATTCTAGATTGAACGTTCATACTATGCTAGTCTTGCAAATAATCTAACGGTATGAACAGCGGCAAAAACATGTAGGGGGGAGCACATAGCATGGGGTCGGACCGCTCACGGACAGACGAGCGGGCGGATGAATCCACCCGCGCAGCAACGCGGCGCGCACAGATACTGTGTGCCGCCGAAACCTGTTTCTGCGAGCACGGTTTCCACGGTGCGAGCATCGCGCAGATATCGGCGGCGGCGGGCATGAGCGCCGGCCATATCTACCATTACTTCGAGAACAAGGAAGCGATCATTGCCGCCATCGTCGGACAGAACGAGCAGGTCGTCGTGCAGGCCATCGACAGCCTGCGCGAGGCCGACGACGTGCTGGAGGCGATGGAGCAGCGCATCATCAGCAAGCTCGAAGACCATCTCGGGTGCGGCAACGTCGCGCTGCGTCTGGAAATTCTCGCCGAGGCCGCGCGCAACCCGCGCATTGCCGCCATCGTTCGCGCCGCCGACGAGCGCATACGGACGAATGCGATTCAGACGCTGCGCGCCGTGCATTTTTCGCACGGCGGCAACGCAGAGTTTACCGACGAGGACATTGCGATAAGGCACGAACTTCTGCGTGCCTTGTTCGAGGGCTTGCTGGTGCGTGGCGTGTGCAACCCGCAACTCGATGCAGGCGTGGCGCGGCCGCCCATCCGCCGTCTTGTGCGCACGCTTTTCGGCAGTCCGAAGGACTGCGCTGGCGAGTAGCAATACGGACGTGCGACCGCTGACACGCCTGCGCGCCGCCGCGCTATCATCAACGGGTTTCCCGCGCACGACCCCCGATCCATGTCGACGATACTTGCCGAACGCCTGCCTCACTACGCGCGCCTGATCCGGCTGGACAAGCCGATCGGCACCCTGTTGCTGCTATGGCCCACGCTGTGGGCGCTGTGGATCGCCGCCGACGGTGTGCCGCCGATGTACGTCGTGGCGATCTTCGCGCTGGGTACGCTGTTGATGCGTTCGGCCGGATGCGCCATCAACGATTACGCCGACCGCGACTTCGACGGCCACGTCGAACGCACCTGCAAGCGCCCGCTTGCCACCGGCGTGGTGAGTGCGCGCGAAGCCCTGTATGTGGCGGCGGCGCTGTCGCTGGTGTCGTTTCTGCTGATCCTGCCGTTGAACGCGGCGGTGCGCTGGCTGTCGTTGCCGGCGCTGTTCCTCGCCGTGAGCTATCCCTTCACCAAGCGCTTCTTCGCCATTCCGCAGGCTTACCTCGGCATCGCCTTCGGTTTCGGCATTCCGATGGGCTTCGCCGCGATCCAGGGAACGGTGCCGCCGATCGGGTGGGCGATGCTGCTCGCCAACATTTTCTGGGCCGTGGCCTACGATACCGAATACGCGATGGTGGACCGCGACGACGACCTCAAGATCGGCATCAAGACCTCGGCCATCACCTTCGGCCGTTTCGATGTCGCCGCTGTGATGCTGTGCTACGCCGCCGCGCTTGCCATCCTCGCCGCCATCGGCTTCGTGGCGGCGCGCGGTGTGGCGTATTACCTCGGCCTCGTGGTGGCGGCGGCCATCGCGTTGTACCACTACCGCCTGATCCGCGACCGCGACCGTGCCGGCTGTTTCAAGGCTTTTCGCCACAACAACTGGTTGGGTGCGGCCATTTTCTTCGGCCTGCTGGTGGACGACCTGCTGCGCTAGCTGCTCGGAGTTATGGTGCTGGTATTTTCAAATCCGCCAACGCCCGCGGCGAGCCTTCGACGCTCTTGGTGCGGCCGTGTTCGCCGGTCGTATCGTGGTAGCCGTTCAGGGTGTATTGGCTGTTGGGGGCGGGCCGCTTCTTGCTGATGGTTACGCCGTTGCGGTGCGCTTTTTTTCGGGCCTGTGCGAGCCGTTCTGCACTACAGGCAGGTCAGTTCCATGGTGATCACCTCGTTTTCCCCGCCTAGAAATCCGGCAGACCGGGTTAAACATCCTGGTCAATTTTGAGCCGGTATACCACTCGCTACATGCCAGATTTCGGCCGGCGTGAACACGCCAAACCCAACGACCGCGTCATGATCGCGTCCGCCTCGCAGGATTCCACTTCGCATATAAGAGCGCTTAACTTAATGGCATTGACCCTACGGACCTACGTTCATCAACGTGATCACATCGGGCGTGAACGAAACGAGCGTGCCTCGTTCGCGATCATGCACGCGGGCGACGAAACCATCGAAGGCGTCGAGATGCGAGCCCGTGGCAATGTCCCAGACTGTGGTGCCTGTACTCGCCGCAACGTACAGATGCCTACCGTTGCTGAACAGACCAGACACCTTGTCTTCGATATCCATCGGTATTTTGTGGGCTGACGGCCAGGGACCTGTGGTTACGTCGCTGATGCGTACGCCCGGGCCTTGTCCGGTTTCCTCGAACTCTTCCTCGTTCCAGTCCGCTAGCCCCCATAGTGCAATGTGACGTTCGTCGATCCAGCAAGCCGGCATGTTCCAGTCGTCGCGAATCACAATCTTCGCAATGGACTCGCCGTCTTCGCTTTCCCACGGATTCGTATCGAGCCAGTCAGTAACCGACCAAGCTCGAGGTAATGCAATCGGATGCCATACCCAGCCATCGTCAAACAATCGATAACCATCGGGACTCGGCAGAAGCTTGCCGTGGAAATAGTCGAGGTGGTGTTCAGGAAGTGTGTCCCCGCTTTCGTAGGGCGTGATATGGCGCGCGGTCAGCAGTTCGCCCGTCGCAGGATCGGACGCATCGAGCCGGTTCCATGCACTGCGGTGAATCAGTACATCGCGCCCGCCATGCCGGACGAAACAGACGCTGAACGGCACGGTTTCTTCGTAGTAAGCACCACCGTCGAGACGCTGCGTGACTTCGCCAGTGGCCGTCCAGACAACGACGCCCTGCTGCCCATGGTCCACAACGATCGCCGCATACCTGCCATCCACGCTTGCATGCAAGCGATGGCGAGGAACACCGAAATACGGCGTTTCCTTGTCCTTGCCGTGTGCCAGATCAGGCAGGTCGACTCTGCATCGCAGCGTCCGCACACCGCTATTGAGGCTCAGGCCATACAGCGCGCCATCTTCGGTCAGAACCAGCAGCCGGCCATCGTCAGCACATATCGTGCAAACATCGACGATCGGCGCACTCGACCATGACAATGAACACAAACGCGATTTATCCATGAACGCTTATGCCGCAAAAATTTGAATGGTGCTGTGGTCGCTTACGACTGCGGGCGTATCACCTCATACAGACATAGCATTGCCCACACGGTGCCGAACACGATCATCAGCGCTGCACCGGCACCCGCCGCAATCCCACCTGTCTTGCGACCGAAAATATTGATGATGCCATCGAGTTTGTCCAAGCGATACGTCGCCGTGCTTACATCACCAAAGATCCAATCCCAATCCCTGAAAGCGCCGATCAGAATCAGCAGTCCGCAGCCGATCATGATCAGGTCGCCATACTCGCATATCTGGAGAGCAGCGCGCATCTCATCCCGCTTTCCTGTAGTTCAGCATGTGATGGCAGAAAAGCGGGATGCATTCAAACCCCATGCGTCATACGATGTTGGTGTATCGCAATTATCACGCAATCAAGAAAAAGGAGCTTTTACATTGGATATCCCACGGATTTTCACTATTACGGAAAGCGCTCATCGCATTCATAATCCGTTCACGCCGGAAAAGTACGCCACGCTTGGAGCCGTCTTGCGCTTGAAGCCGGAGACCCGCGTGCTTGACCTCGGTAGCGGTTCGGGCGAAATGCTGTGCACCTGGGCACGCGATTACAAAATTACTGGCCTTGGCGTAGACATGAGCCAGTTGTTTTCCGCGCAAGCAAAACGCCGCGCTCAAGAACTCGAAGTCGCTGACCGAGTCCAGTTCATTCACGCTGATGCTGCCGGGTACGTCGCCGATGAAAAAGTCGATGTGGCCGCCTGCGTTGGTGCCACATGGATTGGAGGCGGCGTTACCGGAACCATCGAGCTTCTGGCGAAAAGCCTTGGCCCCGAGGGAATCATCCTCATTGGTGAGCCTTATTGGCTGAAATTGCCGCCAACGGAGGACATAGCCAAGGGATGCGGGGCCAATGCTATTTCTGACTTTCTCATGCTTCCGGAATTTATCACGTCTTTCGAATGCGCTGGCTATGACGTCGTGGAAATGGTTCTGGCCGATCAAGAAGGCTGGGACAGATACTCGGCGGCCATGTGGCTCACCATGCGCAAATGGCTCAAAGCGAACCCTGACGACGATTTTGCGCAAGAGATTCGGGCACATTTAACCTCGGAGCCAAGACGTTACGTCACGTATACGCGTGAATACCTTGGATGGGGGGTGTTCGCTTTGATGGCACGATGATGTTGGCAACAGAAAACTACCGCTAACAAACAGCCGCCCAAGCCGCTGCGCGCAGCAAGGCGTTCACTGCGTTCCAGGAAGCAGGATGGGCCTGGGGCCCTTGGGTGAATCATCATTGATGTCTTTTCTCGGCCACGGTTATTGACAGTCGCACCGTGCAATCGACACCGACCAGTGGTCGTCGTGCCGGCTACGACGGTGCCAAGCGAAAGAAGGGTTCGAAAGTCCATATGGCGGTCGATACGCTGGGCCACCTGCTGGCGCTGCACGTCACCCCTGCCAACGAACAGGATCGGGATCAAGTCGGCCAATTGGCCCAGGCCGTGCAGGAGGTCAGCAATCAGGAAGTGTCATTGGCTTACGTCGATCAGGGTTACACCGGACAAAAACCTGCCCAAGCGGCCCAAGAGCGGGGTATTGAACTCGAAGTGATCAAACTTTCTGAAGCCAAGCGGGGTTTCGTGTTCCTGCCACGTCGCTGGGTGGTTGAACGCAGTTTCGGCTGGGCCGCCCGCTTTCGCCGTCTGGCCCGTGATTATGAACGTCTGCCAGAAACCTTGGCTGGATTGCACTATCTGGCCTTTGTCTGTCTCATGCTGCAACATCTGGATGATGCCAATAACATCGTTCAGAACATGCTCTAGGCACACAGGCGGATCGTCAGTAATCAGGTATGGAGGTTTTGACTATTAACCCGGCAATTAAACAGCTGATGTTATAATATTGGCATGGAAAAGCTCGATGCCAGAAAACTTCCTCCGGAAACGCTTGAACATATCCGCCGGCAAGCGTTCGTGCTGCGCCAGCAAGGCTACACGTGGGCGCAC
>JAVBSY010000119.1:0-12234 GCA_031556475.1 Azoarcus sp. | reverse complement strand
CTTGCAGTCGACCTTGTTGAGCGCGTATTCCAGCTCCGCCACGCGGTAGGCCGGGTTGATATTGACCAGGATGATGCCGATCTTCGCCGTCGCCAGTTGCATCAACACCCACGGCGCGTTGTTGTGCGACCAGATGCCGACACGGTCGCCTTGCTCCAATCCCAGGCGCAACAGTGCGCTGGCAAGCCGATTGGCTTCGGTCTGCAGTTCGCGGTAGGTGTAGCGCTTGCCCTCGTGGCGGCTCACCAGCGCCTCGCGGTCGGGTTGGCGCTCGACCATTTCATCGAAAAAATTACCGATGGTCTGCTCGATCAGCGGCACATCGGTGGCGCCCCTGGCGTAGCTTTCGGCCAGTCGTTTCGTATTCATTATCGTGTCCCCTCCCCCTTCGCTCCGTGGCGAAAGGATGCCGTTTCGATTTCCCCCTCGCCCCGGCGAGGGGGAAGGAAAAATCAAGGCATCAAGCCGCTTCGGCGAACAGCTCGCGCCCGATCAGCATTCTCCGGATCTCGCTGGTACCGGCACCGATCTCGTAGAGCTTGGCATCGCGCCACAGCCGCTCGACCGGGAAGTCCTTGGTGTAGCCGACCCCGCCAAACGTCTGGATCGCCTCGCCGGCCATCCACGTGGCCTTTTCCGCCGCGTAGAGAATCGCACCGGCGGCATCCTTGCGCAGCGTGCGCGCATGGTCGGCACGGTCGCACGCCTGCCCCACCGCATAGACGTAGGCACGGCAGGCGCTCCAGGTGGAGTACATGTCGGCCACCTTGCCCTGCATGAGTTGAAACTCGCCGATCGGCGTACCGAACTGCTTGCGCTCGTGCAGATAGGGCACCACCGCATCCATGCATGCCGCCATGATGCCGAGCGGCCCGCCCGAGAGCACCGCGCGTTCGTAGTCCAGCCCGGACATCAGTACCTGCACACCGCGCCCGATGTTGGCTTCGCCGCCGAGCACGTTATCCACCGGCACCTCGACGTCGTCGAAGAACAGCGGATAGGTGTTGGAGCCACGCATGCCGAGCTTGTCCAGATGCACGCCGTGGGAAAAACCCTTCATGCCCTTTTCGATGATGAAAGCGGTAATGCCACGCGGGCCGGCATTGAGGTCGGTCTTGGCATACACCACCAGCGTATCGGCATCGCCGCCATTGGTGATCCACATCTTGGAGCCGTTGAGCACGAAACGGTCGCCCTTGCGGTCGGCGCGCAGCTTCATGCTGACCACGTCGGAGCCGGCGCTGGGTTCGCTCATCGCCAGCGCGCCGACGTGTTCGCCGGCAATCAGCTTGGGCAGATATTTATTCTTCTGCGCATCGGTGCCGTTGCGGCGCAGCTGATTGATGCAGAGATTGGAATGCGCACCGTAGGACAGCCCGACCGAGGCCGAGGCGCGGGAGATTTCCTCCATCGCCACGATATGCGCGAGGTAGCCCATCGCCGTACCGCCGTATTCCTCCTCCACCGTCATGCCGTGCACGCCGAGGTCGCCGAGCTTTTTCCACAGATCGGCGGGAAAATGATCGTCGCGGTCGACTGCGGCGGCACGCGGCGCAATCTCGCTGGCACAAAAATCGCGCAGGGTATCGCGCAACATCCCGACGGTATCGCCGAGCCCGAAATCGAGGCCATGCAATGACATAGGTGTCTCCTCCTTGTCTGGTTTGAGTTGTTCCGCTGGCAAAAACCCGACGATGCGGCGCTCTTTTCGGCGCGCGTTGTGTCCGGCGGCACACCCGGTATCAAACCCCGGCACTGCCTGCCTTTCCGACCGGGCATGACTGCCTTCGATCCAGCGATGGAAACGATCATACGTAGCATCGCAAAAAAAGTGAACATAAATTCACAAAATGAAGGAAAATTCACCCCATGGCCTACCGACGTTCCGCCCTGATGGAAGAAAGACTCGCCGACAACCGCGACCGCATCCTGCTCGCAGCGCGGAAGCTGGTTGCGGACGGCGGTTTCCGGGAGGCGCAGGTGGCTGCGGTTGCCGCGGCCGCAGGGCTTTCGACCGGCACGATCTACCGCTACTTCCCTTCCAAGGCGGAACTTTTCGTTGAGGTGCTGACGCGCGCCGTCGAACAGGAGATCCAGATCCTCGACGAAATCGCGCAGCGCGATGCACCCGCGAGCGAACGGCTAGGCGCAGCCGTCGCGTCCTTCGTGCGGCGCGCGCTGGCAGGGCCGAATCTGGCCTACGCCTTCATTGCCGAACCTGTGGACCCGGAGGTCGAGGCCGCCCGTATCCTCTGCCGCAAGCAATTCGGCGATGTATTCAAGACCATCCTGATCGCCGGCATCGACAGCGGCGAATTCCCCACGCAAGACTGCGACGCGGCCGCGGCCTGCATCGTCGGCGCCTATACCGAGGCGCTGGTCGGCCCGATCGGCCCGGCCACGCGCAACACGCGCGACAAAGCGCGGCTGATCGAATCGATCCGCACCTTCTGCATCCGCGCCGTGGGCGGCTGATGGGTCGGGCCGGCAATGCCGCCGGCCAAGTGGCGTCGTCCGCCGGCTATTTGACGACGGTGGTGGGAATATCCGACAGACGCAGGACTTCCGTCGCCACCGAACCAAGCAACAAGCGCTTGACCCCGCCGCGCCCGTGACTGCCCACCACGATCAGGTCGAACTCGCCTTCGCGGGCGAAACGCACGACCGTCTCGGCCACGTGGCCAACCGCGACATGCACCGTGCACGGAACGCCGGCCCGCTCCAGGATTTCGCGCGCACTGCGTAAGGCAGCCAGCCCTTCCTCGCGGTGATAGCGTTCGATTTCGCCGTGGCCGACGAACATGCGCGCATGGCCGGAATCGATCGGCATCTGCACATTGAGCAGGTGGATATCCTGCGCGCAGCCGGCGACACGCAAACGCAGCACATGCTCCACCGCCCGATTGCCGCATTCGGAACCGTCCATCGCCACCAGAACCTTGACCAAGTCTGTCGTCGTGCTCATCCGCCCGCCTCCTCGCCGTCTAGTTTTATTTCGGCCAGCGGCCGCAGCGCTCCCCGGCGGCGCGCCAGCCACTTGCCAAGGGCCACCACCAGAATCGCGCAGACCGCGCTGGTCACGTAATGCAGCCAATCGGGCGCACCGCGCAGGTACGGTTCGAGGACGACATCCCCCACCAGCATCCCGCCCGCGATCCAGCCCAACAGCGCCCCGCCAAAAGTGATGACCACCGGAAAACGATCCATCAACCGCAGGACGAACTTGCTGCCCCAGACGATGATCGGAATGCTCACGACGATGCCGAAAACCACCAGCGTCATATTCCCCTTGGCCGCGCCGGCAACGCCGATGACATTGTCCAGGCTCATCACCGCGTCGGCGATGATGATCGTCTTGATCGCGCCAAGCAGGTGCGTGCTGCCCTCGATACCCTCGTGCCCATCTTCCTCCTCGGGCAGCAACAGCTTCACGCCGATCCAGACCAGCAGCAACGCGCCGACCACTTTCAGGAACGGCAGCGCGAGCAACTTCAGGGCGAAGAAAATCAACACGATGCGCAACCCGATCGCGCCCGCCACGCCCCAGAAAATACCCTTGTTGCGCTGGTGCTCGGGCAGGCGCCGGCAAGCCAGCGCAATCACGATCGCATTGTCCCCGCCCAGCAGGATATCGATTGCAATGATCTGTGCCACCGAGACCCAAAAACCTGGCTGCAGGAACATCTCGTACGTCACGCCCTCTCTCCCGATCGCTCATTCCAATGGCGCCATCCGCCACGGCAAAATGAAAACGGCAAACATCGCCACCATCACGCATTGTAACTGGCCACGCGTGCACGCCTCTTTATCCTCCCCCTTTACCTTCCCCTTACACACCCCCTTACACCTCTTTTCTCCCGCCATCGCCCTCGGATGCGATATAAACCCCGTTTGTCACATTCCAGCGGCCTCCCATGAAAAGCACGCGCAGACTGCTCCCCCTCGTCCTGAGCTTCCCCCTCGCCGTTTTTGCATCCGCGGCGCACGCTGTCCAACCTGAATGCAGCGACAGCCGCACGGTGGAATTCACCGCCGAAGCCCATCGGGCAGCGGCAAACAATCTGGCCATCGCCGATCTGTACGCGGAACAATCCGGCAACAACCTGGCCACGGTATCCCAGCAGGTCAACAGCAGCATCGCCGCCGCATTGGAAACCGCGCGTGCTTACAACGACGTCAAGATTCAGTCCGCCGGCACTTCGACCTCGCCGGTCTACAGCAAGGATGGCAGCAAGCTCGAAAGCTGGCGCATACGCGCACAGCTTCGCCTCGAAACGCAAAACATCGCCGCCATGTCCGAATTACTCGGCAAGTTGCAGACCACCCTGGCGGTTTCCCAGATATCCATGCAACCCGCAGCCGACACGCGCCGCCAGGCGGTCGATGGCGCCACCGTGGACGCCATCCATGCCTTCGAACAACGCGCGGAACTGATCGCCTCCACGCTGAACAAACATTACCGCATCCGCCACCTCAACATCACCGAGAACGGTTTCCGCCCCGTGCAAATGCTGCGCGCACCGATGAAGGCCGAGTTCTCCTCCGCCCCCGCCGCGCCCGCACCGCTGGAAAGCGGCGAAAGCATGGTCGGCGTCACGCTCAGCGGCCGTATCGAACTGATCGACTGAATCCGGTCCATCCACCCACCGACCTCCATATCAACCCACACATCTCCAGCGCATGACCGCCAATCGCCTTCTGTTGTCCTGCCTTGTCCTGTTCGTCATCTTCTGCGGCCTTGCCACCCGTGCATGGACGCGCGACGCCCCCGACACGCAATACTATGTTTGCGCCAACGGCGAACGCTTCACCGTCGAACCGCACCGCCACCATGTCCGCTTGCGCACCGGCAGCGGCGTTTTCGCGCTGACCGCGGCACCGGCGACAACCGGAGAAAAATACTCGGACGGCCAGAACGTCTTCTGGAACCGGAACGGCAAGGCAACGCTGGAGCGCTCCGGCATGCCCTCCGCGCTCGACTGCCGCGGCGAGATCCGCTTGTGAGCGGCCGATAAGCCCCACTACAGTGCCGGCCACGCCGGCATCTGGAGCACGTCCGAACCGACACCGATACGAAACGCATAACCGCTGCGGTTTCGATGCCGGCTTGCGTCTGGACGTGCCGGCGCGGATGCCCTATCTTCCCGGGTATGCCGAATCCGCATCGCATGCTGCCCGTATTCACGCACTGCTGCCGTTGTGTCGCCGTCACGATGCTTGTCCTGATTGCCGGCTGCAGCATGCTTCCCTCCCCGACGCCGGGCACGCCGTCCAGACCCTCGTATTTCACGCTCGACGACCGCACCCAGGCGCGTGAAATCGTACTGTTCGCCATGGGCCTGCTCGACACCGATTACCGCTTCGGCGGACGCAACCCGGATGCCGGACTCGATTGCAGCGGCATGGTGAGCTACGTCGTCGAACAGGTCAGCGGCCGCCGCCTGCCGCACAGCGCCTCGGCCATTGCCGACCGTACCCGCCCCATCAAGGTATCCCAATTGCAGCCGGGCGATCTCGTATTCTTCAATACGATGAAGCGGCGCTACTCCCACATGGGCATTTACATCGGCGACGGCAAATTCATTCACGCCCCTTCAAGCCGGGGCTCCGTGCGCATCGAACGCATGAACAACCCGTACTTTTCCTCCCGCCTCGACGGCGCCCGCTCCCTGCTCGATGCGGGTTAACCTCGCCTTGATCGAACGCTACGCAAAATCTACCCTGAAAGCCCAGCGTTTGTTTTTCCGAGGAGTGAGGGACATGCCAACACGTAAAATACGCGATGTAATAAGAGGCCGAAAAATACTGACCGCAACGGGCGATTTGAATGTGCGCGAAGCGGCCCGGCGGATGATGGAAGCGCAGGTCGGCTCCATCGTCATCATGAGTGGCAACCAACTGGCCGGTATTTTCACCGAGCGCGACATGCTGACACGCATCGTCGCGGCAGGCCGCGACCCCGATACCACCCGTCTCGACGACGTCATGACGCGCCATCCGCAGACCGTTACGGTGGACAAGCCGCTGGGGCACGCACTGCACCTGATGCACGAATGCGGCTTCCGCCACATGCCGGTCGTGGAGGGCGAACGGCTGATCGGCATGGTTTCGGCGCGCGACGCGCTGGCTACGGAATTGCTCGCTTTCGAGGACGAAATCGAGCGCCGCGAAACCATCACGGAAGTGCTGTAAGTCGGAAAGAGTTACAAGCCCAGAGCCAAACTCTGGCGCAATGAAAGCCGGCCCCGATCCAGATAGCGGGCCGGCCTAGTTTTTTTTCGGCACCTGGACGAAAACCTCGCCCTGCTTGGTCAAGCCAAGCTCGAAACGGGCACGCTCCTCGATCGCATCGCTGCCCGATTTGAGATCACGCACCTCGGCTTCGAGACTGGCATTGCGCTGTTCGAGACGATAGTTTTCCGCGCGCTGCGCCTGCAACTGGCTATCCACCTCCCACACCCGCAGCCAGCCCCCCTTGCCCAGCCACAACGGATACTGGAGCACCACGACCAGTGCGGCGAGGAGGAAGACGGGCCAGCGCATCGAAAGGCAGCTACCTGAAATACACCGGAATATGAATAGCTTATCGGAATCCGGCGGTAAATAAATCTATTCTGGCCTATTCACCACCGAATACCGGATAAAAAACAGACTCAGCGTCTGCGCAGATTGTAGAACGCGCGCGTGCCCGGGTAGTTGGCGGTATCGCCGAGATCTTCCTCGATGCGCAGCAACTGATTGTATTTGGCGATACGGTCGGAGCGCGACAGCGAGCCGGTCTTGATCTGCATCGCATTCAGACCCACCGCGATGTCGGCGATGGTCGAATCCTCGGTTTCACCCGAGCGGTGGGAAATCACCGCAGTATAGCCGGCGCGCTTGGCCATTTCGACCGCGGCGAAAGTCTCGGACAACGTGCCGATCTGGTTGATCTTGATCAGAATCGAGTTGGCCACGCCCTGATCGATGCCGTATTCGAGGATGCGGGTGTTGGTAACGAACAGATCGTCGCCCACCAACTGCACCTTCTTGCCCAGTTTGTCGGTCAGCGTCTTCCAGCCCGTCCAATCGCTCTCGGCCATGCCGTCCTCGATGGAGACGATGGGGAACTTGTCCGCCAACGTCGCCAGATAATCGGCGAAACCCTCGGCGGACAGCGTCAGCCCTTCGCCGGCAAGCACGTACTGGCCGTTCTTGTAGAACTCGCTCGAAGCGCAGTCGAGCGCCAGCAACACGTCGCGGCCCGGCACATAACCGGCTGCGGAGATCGCGTCCTGGATCAGGTTCAGCGCTTCCTCGGTGCCGGACACGTTGGGGGCGAAGCCGCCTTCGTCGCCGACCGTGGTCGGATAGCCTTTCTTGTCCGTGATCTTCTTCAAGTGGTGGACGATCTCGGCGCCGCAACGCAGCGCTTCGCGGAAGCTGGTCATGCTCACCGGCATGATCATGCACTCCTGGATGTCCAGGCTGTTGTTGGCGTGCTCGCCGCCGTTGATGACGTTCATCATCGGCACCGGCATCGACATCGGCCCGGAACCGCCAAAATAACGGTACAACGGCAGCCCGGCCTCCTCCGCCGCCGCCCTGGCGACCGCCATCGATACCGCCAGCGTGGCGTTGGCGCCAAGCCGGGATTTGTTCTCGGTGCCATCGAGTTCGACCAGCGTGTGATCGATGAAAGCCTGTTCCTCGGCATCCAGGCCGATGATGGCCTCGGAAATTTCGGTATTCACATTTTCCACCGCGCGCAGCACGCCCTTGCCGAGGTAACGGCCGGGCTCGGCGTCGCGCAGCTCGATGGCCTCGCGCGAACCGGTGGACGCGCCGGACGGCACCGCCGCGCGGCCCATCACGCCGGATTCCAGCAGCACGTCGGCTTCGACGGTGGGATTGCCGCGAGAATCGAGGATTTCGCGGGCGATCACATCAACGATTGCACTCATTGTCGTTCCTGTTTCGGTTACAGATTCAAATCGATCCGGTCGAATCGGGCAAAAACCCTTCGACCAGCAACATGTCGAATCGTGCCGCGCCTTCACGCGCGTCACGTGCGGCCCGATACTCGGGCGAATGATAAAACCGGCGCGCCGCTTCCATCGAGGAGAATGCAACAATCGTCATACGCTGCGGCGCCCAATCGCCCTCGAGCGTTTCGATCGCACCGCCACGGACAAGGTAATTGCCGCCGTACTTTTCCACCGCCGCGGTGGCGAGGTCGCGATAGCGTGCAAAACCCGCCGGATCGAGCACGCGCCCATCCACGACGAGGTAGGCAGGTAGCGATGCCTCGCTCACCCGCCGCTCTCCAGGAAACCATCCGCCTTCACCAGCGCATCGATCTCCTTCAGCGTTTTCAGCAGCGCCCGCATCTTCGGCAGCGGCCACGCGTTGGGGCCGTCGGACAGCGCCGTTTCAGGCGTCGGGTGCGTCTCCATGAACAAGCCGGCGACACCGGCCGCCACCGCCGCCCGCGCCAACACCGGCACGAATTCGCGCTGCCCGCCGGAAACGGCTCCCTGCCCGCCCGGCAACTGCACCGAGTGCGTGGCGTCGAACACCACAGGGCAGCCCGTCTCGCGCATGATCGCCAGGCCGCGCATGTCCGATACCAGATTGTTGTAGCCGAACGAAGCGCCACGCTCGCACACCATGATGGTGTCCGCGCCGCCGTTGGCTTCCTTTGCCTTGGCGACGACATGACGCATGTCGCCGGGTGCGAGAAACTGACCCTTCTTGATGTTGACCGGCTTGCCCGAAGCAGCAACGGCCTGGATGAAGTCGGTCTGGCGGCACAGGAAGGCCGGCGTCTGCAGCACATCCACGACAGCGGCAACGGCGGCGACCTCGTCGATCGCATGCACGTCGGTCAGCACCGGCACGGCGAGCCGGGAACGCACATCGGAGAGAATCTCCAGCCCCTTCTCCATACCCAGGCCGCGAAAAGACTGGCCCGAACTACGGTTGGCCTTGTCGTAGGAAGATTTGTAGATGAAGGGAATCGCCAGTTCGGCGCAGATTTCCTTCAACGCCGACGCGGTATCGAAGGCCATCTCGCGCGATTCGATCACGCACGGGCCGGCGATGAGGAAAAAAGGCCGGTCGAGGCCGACGTCGAAACCGCACAGCTTCATGCCGGCTCCCTCCGCTTTTCCACGCGCTTGGCCAGGGCCGCGCGTACGTACGCGGTAAACAGCGGATGCCCCTTGCGCGGATTGGACGTGAACTCGGGGTGGAACTGGCAGCCGACGAACCAGGGATGAACATCCGCCGGCAGCTCGATCATTTCGCACAGGTCGGTTCCGGGCGCGCGACCCGACACGACCAGCCCCTTGCCTTCAAGGTCGGAAAGCAGGATGTTGTTGACTTCGTAGCGGTGGCGATGGCGCTCCATGATCTGCTCCGTGCCATACACCTGGCGCGCGAGCGTGCCTTCGGTCAGCTTGCAGACCTGGCCGCCGAGCCGCATGGTGCCGCCGAGATCGGAATCCTGATTGCGCTTTTCGACCTTGCCGGAGCGGTCCTGCCACTCAGTGATCAAACCGATCACCGGGAACGGGGTTGCCGGCTCGAACTCGGTGGAATGCGCCTGCGCCATGCCAGCAACGTCGCGGGCGAACTCGACCACGGCAAGCTGCATGCCGAGGCAGATGCCCAGATACGGCACCTTGCGCTCGCGCGCGTACCGGATGGCGGCGATCTTGCCTTCGGTACCGCGCCGGCCGAAGCCGCCGGGCACCAGGATGCCGTCCATTTTTTCCAGCACGGCACAACCGTCGCGCTCGATATCCTCGGAGTCGAGGTAATGGATGTTGACCTTGCTCTCGGTGTGCATCCCCGCGTGGTTCAGCGCCTCGATCAGCGACTTGTACGACTCGGTGAGATCGACGTATTTGCCGACGAAGGCGATATCGATCGTGTGCTGCGGATTTTCCAGCGCGCCGATCAGGTGCTCCCACGTCGACAGATCGGCCGCGCGGGCGAGGATGTCGAGCTTGTGGCAGACGATCTGGTCGAGCATCTGATCATGCAGCATGCCGGGAATCTTGTAGATGGAGTCAGCGTCCAGGCACTCGATCACCGCCTCCGGCATCACGTTGCAGAACAGCGCGATCTTGCGCCGCTCATCCTCGGGCACGGTACGGTCGGCGCGGCACAGCAGGATGTCGGGCTGAATGCCGATCTCGCGCAACTCCTTCACCGAATGCTGCGTCGGCTTGGTCTTCAGCTCGCCGGCGGTCGGAATGTAAGGCAGCAGCGTAAGGTGGATGAAGCAGGTGCCGTTGCGCCCTTCCTCGATCCCCATCTGCCGGATCGCTTCCAGGAAAGGCAGCGATTCGATGTCGCCCACCGTGCCGCCGACCTCGACGATGGCCACGTCGGCCCCCTCGGCGCCGCGCTTCACGTAGGCCTTGATCTCGTCGGTGATGTGCGGGATCACCTGCACCGTCTTGCCGAGATATTCGCCGCGCCGTTCCTTCTTGATCACCGACTCGTAAATCTGGCCGGTGGTGAAGTTGTTGCGCCGGCTCATCTTGGCGCTGGTGAAGCGCTCGTAATGGCCCAGATCGAGGTCGGTTTCCGCGCCATCCTCGGTGACGAACACCTCGCCGTGCTGGAACGGGCTCATCGTGCCCGGATCGACGTTGATGTAGGGGTCCAGCTTCAGGTGCGTGACCTTGATGCAGCGGGACTCCAGAATGGCCCCCAAAGAGGCCGCCGCGATGCCTTTGCCCAGGGAGGACACGACACCGCCGGTAACGAAAACGTATTTGGTCATGGGAACTGCGCTGCGGGAAAGCGAGATGATAACCGAACAGCCCGCGCTCCCGGAAGCCGCCGCCCCCCACCGCGCCATTCCATTCGCGTTACCGGGAAACGCCGTCCGCGCACGCTGCCTTGGCCGTACTCAGTGGTCAATGGCCAAACCCAGCGACCAACTCGACAGCCGAATTCAGCGGATGAAATCGCGACTCACACTGCGGAACAAATCCGTACCGCCGCACTCCAGCCACTCGAACGCAACCATTTCGCGCGACACGATCTCGATGCCGTGGCTGCGCATGCGCTCGAAAGCCAGCTCGCGGTCGGCCGGCGCGCGTGAACCCGAAGCCTCGGCGACGACAAACACCTCCTTGCCCGCCCAGCGCAGCCCCAGCGCCGTTTGCAGCACGCAAACGTGCGCCTCGGTGCCGCAGACGACGATCTGCCGATGCCGCGCCACCGCGGTATCGCGCAGGCAGCCATCGGCCTCGGCGGAAAACCAGCGCTTGCTCACCACGCGCGCGCCAGCGGTAACGGCCTTCACCGCATCCACCGTAACGCCGATCTTGTCGGGGCAGTGCTCCGTCACCACCACCGGAACGCCGATCCGCTCCGCCACTTCGGCCAGCCAGACGACGTTGGCAACCACCTTGTCGCTATCGTGAATGGCTGGCGCCAGACGCGTTTGCACATCGACGATCAACAACACCGAGGTTTCGCATTTCATCAACATGTTTCACCACTCCATAATGGGCGGCATACCCTTCGAGCCGGCGGGCGGCGCAACACCCTGCTCCGCTGCCGCCCCGCCCCCCGACTGCACGAGCTCAATCACACAACTCGGCACGGCTGCGGAAATGTTCGAGCGCCTCGGGGTTGGCGAGCGCCTCCAGGTTTTTCACCGTCCGCGCATGCACCACGTTGCGCACCGCCAGTTCGACGATCTTGCCGCTCTTCGTGCGCGGAATGTCCATGACCTGCAACACCTTGGCCGGCACATGGCGCGGCGTCGTGTTGTCGCGGATCGTCTTCTTGATCCGGTCGACAAGCGCGTCGTCGAGCTGGCGCCCTTCGCGCAGCTTGACGAACAGCACCACGCGCACGTCGCTCGGGTTTTGCGGCGGCCAATCCTGGCCGATCACCAGCGCCTCGACCACTTCCTCCAGCTTTTCCACCTGGCGGTAGATTTCCGCCGTGCCGATGCGCACGCCGCCGGGGTTCAGCGTCGCGTCCGAACGGCCATAGATCACCACGCCGCCATGCGCGGTGATCTCGCAGAAATCGCCGTGGCACCAGACGTTGTCGAAGCGTTCGAAGTACGCTGCGCGGTATTTCGCCCCGTCGGCATCGTTCCAGAACCCGACCGGCATCACGGGGAACGGCCTGGTACACACCAGTTCGCCCTTTTCGCCGCGCAGCGGGCGGCCCGCGTCGTCCCACACTTCCACCGCCATGCCCAGGCCACGGCACTGG
>JAVBSY010000149.1:0-5207 GCA_031556475.1 Azoarcus sp. | reverse complement strand
GCCATGCAGGATGCGCAGGGTCTGCTCCAGCACCGTCGGCGTGATCGCCGCCGGCACCGCGGAAAGCGGCAGGTGCGTGGTCGTCAGCGCAACGCGCAGGCCACCGCCCGCCAGCATCATCACCACGCGCGGCGTGCCGGTCTTGTCGGCGAGATATTCGGTGTGCCCGGAAAAGGCGATGCCGGCCTCGCAGATCACGCCCTTATGCACCGGCGCGGTGACCATGCCGGCAAACTCGCCACGCTCGCAGCCGGCAAGCGCGCGGTCGAGCAGGTCGAGCACATAACGCGCATTGGCCGGATCGACGCGCCCCGCACGCACCGGCACCGCCAGCGGAACGTGCAGCACATCGAGCACGCCGGGCCGGGCAGCCTGTTCCCGCGCATAAGGGCGAACGGTCACGGCGGAATCCGTGTCGGCCAAGCGCTCGCCGATCAAACCGGCATCGCCGAGCACCACCAGCCGGAACGGCCACGACCGCTCCGCCAGCCGGCCGCACAGTTCAGGTCCGATGCCAGCCGGCTCGCCGCTGGTCACGACGAGGGTTGTCGAGGGGTTGTCGCTGATGTTCGGCATGACGCGTCAGGTTCGCACGAGCGGGCAAAAGCGCAGAGAATGCGCGGAAAAAAAACTCACTCCCGTTCGAGGCGGTATTCGACGTAGGCGCTATCGCGCAGTTGGCGCAGCCAATCCTCGTAGGCGTCGTCGGACTTGCGCTCGCGCAAAATGGCACGGGCTGCGTTGCGCTTGCGCTCGTCGGTCACGTCCTGCATGCGGCGGTGCTGCACCTGGATCAAGTGCCAACCAAAGGGCGAACGTACAGGCGCACTGACCTCACCGGGTTTGAGCGCATTCATGGCACGCTCGAATTCGGGCACGGTATCGCCCGGATTGACCCAGCCCAGATCGCCGCCCTTGGCGGCGGACAGATCGGCGGAGTTGGCCTTGGCCAGTTCGGCGAAATCCGCACCGTTGATGACCCGTTCGCGCAGGGCGAGCAAGCGGCTTTCGGCTTCGGCGTCGGAAAGCACCTCCGAAGTCTTGATGAGGATATGGCTGGCCTGTGTCTGTTCGAGCTGCTTCGGCCCGTCGCCGGCGCCGCCGCGCATATCGATCAGCTTGACGATGTGCAGCCCCGCGGCGCTGCGCATCACCTGCGAAACCTGGCCGGGCTTGAGCGGGCGCAGCGCCTCGACGAACAGCGCGGGCAGGCGGTCGCGCTGGCGCCAGCCGATGTTGCCGCCGTTGATACCATCGGCGGCGTCGGAGACTTCGGCGGCAACACGGGCGAAATCCTCGCCCGCGTTCAGGCGGGCCAGCACTTTGTTGGCACGCTCGCGCAGCTTGGCGATCTGTTCCGGCGTCGCACCCTCGGGCGCGCGCAGCAGGATGTGGGCCACGTCGTACTCGACGCCGGAAAAAGCGTCCGGGTTGTTGGTGAGAAAGTTCTCGACTTCCGCATCGGTAATGATGATCTTGTTTTCGATTTCGCGCTCGCGCAGGCGATTCAGCAGCAGTTCGGTGCGGATCTCGTTGCGGAAACGCTTCCACGACACGCCGTCGCGCTCGAGCGTGGCGCGCAGGTCGGCCTGCGTCAAGTGGTTGTTCTCGGCAATGCGCGTAATGGCGCGGTCGAGCGTGCCATCGTCGATGCGCAGCGACGTTTCCCTGGCGAACTGGACCTGGGCGCGCTCGATGATGAGCCGTTCGAGAATCTGCCGCTCGAGCACATCGTCGGGTGGCAGTTGCACGTTCTGGCGGCTCAACTGGCGCTTGGCCTGCTCGATCCGCTCGCGCAACTGCTTGGAGGTGATGACTTCGGTATTCACCACCGCGACGATGCGGTCCACTTCGACCGGTGTCACCGCGGCGGCGGCATGCGGAATGAACGCCGCGCAGGACAGCAGGCCGGCAACGAGCAGGGATCGGGCGCGTGGCAAATATGGATTCATGGTGTCTCGGAAGCGGGAAAAACAGGAAAAAACCAGAAGAGACTCGCAGGCATCAGTCGTAACCGAAAACACGGTCCGCACTGGTGTCGTTGATCTTGCCATAGCCCGGAACACTGCGCTTGATGAGGTTGACCGGGTTCGTGCCGATACTGGCAAGGTCGTTGAGTTCGAGCTGGATGAAGAAGGCCTTGGTGGTGTCTTCCTCGGTGGTGGCGAAGCGGTGGAAAGCGGTGCGGAACACCCAGCAGCCGCCGTCGTATTCCAGTCCGGCGATGGCTTCGGTCAGCCGGTTGTCCTTCAGCGACTGGGCAAGCCGGGTAACGCCATACCAACCGCCGCCAAGCGGCCACTGCCCGGACACATCGACATCCTTCAAGGTATCGCGGACGTAACGGTAGCCGATATTGAACGCCTTGGCGAACTCGGGCTGGTAGCGATAGACGAGGTTGAAGCGCTGCGTCCAATTGTCGCGCGGGTTGTACTGCAGCAGGGATTCGATCGAGCTTTCCCGCCCCACTCGCCCGCTGAAGCCGGCGAGGATGTCGGCACTGCGCCCGGTGCGCGGCGCCTCCACCGGTACACGGCCACGCTGGTTGAGCGTGACGCGCTGATCCTCGAAGTAATAGCGCTGGCCGATGAGCGCACGAACGCGCTCGCCCCCGCTGGCGGGATCGATCAGGCGCGTCGTCACCGCGGCGGTCACCTGGTTGGCGTCGGCGATGCGGTCGTAGCCGCTATACAGATTGTCGGAAAAAATCTGCGCGAAGCCGAAGTCGTAGCGGCTGGAATCGAACACCGGAATATCGTCCTGGCGGCGATACGGCACGTTCAGGTAATACACGCGCGGTTCCAGCGTCTGCACGTAATCGTTGCCGAACAGGTTGGTTTCGCGCTCGAAGGTCATGCCGGCATCGACGGAAAAGATGGGCACCGAACGCGTGATCGACTCGCGCCCGGTAGGCAAGGGCCGGTCGAGATCGTAGTAAGTCTGGTTGAAGCCGATCTTCGGCGTAATGTAATAGCCCGCCTCTTGAAACGGCAACGCCAGCGTGGGGTAGATCATGACGCGCGTGCCTTCCGGCTGGTTGTCGTCCGGGTGAACGAAGCGGACGTATTCACTCTGCATCGCAAAGCTGAGTCCCCCCGGCAGATAAGGCTGCGCGCCCTGCCACAACAATTGCGGCATACGGCGGTAAGGCGTGGTGATCGTATACGCCGGATCGGGATTGAGCGTCTGATAGCTCTGCACCAGGGCCGATGCCGTCCACCAGTTGCCCCCGATATAGGTCAGCCGCCCTTCGCGCAGCAGATTGACGCGCGAAGTCATCGACACACGGGTGCTCAGATCGTCGAAATACGCGTCGTCGGAAACGCCGTTGAGGTCGAACGAACCCAACAGCGTCGGGGTGATCTGCTGCACGTGCTGCCACGCGCCCAGGGAACGTCCCTCGCCGGTCACATTGTCATGCGGCAGCCATTCGACCCGGCTGTCGCCCCGGTAGGTATCGCCCAGGTAGCGGAACTCACCGCCCAATTGCATGCCACGGCGGCTCATGTAGCGGGGCGCGATGGTGGCGTCGTAGTTCGGCGCGATGTTCCAGTAATAAGGTACGGTGAGATCGAAACCGGTCTTGTTCGACGAACCGAACGTCGGTGCCAGCAAACCGGACTGGCGCTGGCCGTTGAGCGGAAACTCCGCCCACGGCGTCCAGAATATCGGCGTGTCCTTGAACATCAGCACGCCATCGCGGGCGGTACCGATTTCGCGGTCGTAATCGAGATCGAGTTCCTTCGTCCTGAGATACCAATCCGGGTCATTGGCCTCGCAGGTGGACCACGTCGCGTTTTCCAGGCGGTACTGGTTCTCGCCCTCGAAATGCATCACGTCGGCATGGCCTCCGCCGGAAGCCGTGCGCGGCTCGCCCCCCGGCTCCAGCGGCGGGCGCTGGCGCGTGATGCGGTAGACCGGCGACTGGAAATCGCCGACGCGATCCCCCACGATCAGCGTGGCAGACGGGCCGGACATCTCGTCCTGGCCCTGGCGCAAACGCACATTGCCCTCGGCCTGCGCCTCGTCGACGGGTTCGCGGTACGTCAGTTCGTCGGCCGTCAGCAGAACTTCGCCACGCTCCAACTCGGCGTCGCCCTCGGCCACCAGCTTCACCGCGCGCGTGCCGCGAATGCGCAACGCGCGCACCTCGGTCCCCATTACCGTCTTCGCTTCCGCCGGCGCGGCGGCGGGTGCCGCGCCACTGCCCGGAGCCGGCGCGGCGGCCGGCGGCGGAACAGTGGAGGATGGCACGGCAGCGGGAACCGGCGTCGCAGGCTCCGCACCTTCTTCCTCCTGCGGCGCAACCGGCCGCACCACGGCAGAACTCGCCGGTGTGGAGGCTGTCGTAGGGGTTGTCGTAGAGGCGGAACCCGTCGGCGCGGATGGAGCGCCCGATGCGGCAGGCTTGGCGGCAGGGCGGTCCGCCTGGGCGGCGGCCCCTTCCTGCGCGGCATCCGGCCTGGCGGACTTGGCCGGCTGCACAGGCGCGGCAACCTTGCCGCCGCGCACGAGGTCGGGGGACACCACCAGGGGCGGCATTGCAGCCGCCAAGGCCGTGCCGGACATCCAGCACAACAGCAGCGGAATCAAGCGCATCCGCGTCTTCAAACCCGTCCCAGGCAAAACATCCCCCACTATCCGAAATGAGAACGGCGCGACCATGCTGCAGCCGTATTGCTAAACTGGCGGATTCTACACGAACGCTCGCGGAGACTTCATTTGTATCGACTGGAAAAACTCCACGCCTGGCTGACCGAAACGCTGCCCGGCCGCACTTTCGACCTCGCTCCAGCCTCCGCCGACGCCAGCTTCCGCCGCTACTTCCGCCTGAGCTTCAACGATGGAACGAATGCCGCCGCGGACGGCGACACCCTCTCGCTCATCGTCATGGACGCCCCGCCCGAGCGCGAAGACTGCCGCCCGTGGCTGCACACGGCCGGGCTGTTCCGCGCCGCCGGCGCACATGTGCCGGACGTGCGTGCGCAATCGCTCGAACAAGGCTTTCTGCTGATCTCCGACCTCGGCTCGACGACCTACCTCGCCGCCCTGCGCACCGCCTCCGAGCACGAGGCCGCCCTCCTGTACGCCGACGCGCTCGGCGCGCTGGCCGCCATCCAGGCCGCCAGCCGGCCCGGCGTGCTGCCCGAGTACTCGCGCGAGCGCCTGCTGCAGGAAATGATGCTGTTCCCCGAGTGGTACGTCGC
>JAVBSY010000054.1:0-13582 GCA_031556475.1 Azoarcus sp. | reverse complement strand
ACACGATGGTCGGCGGTGAGCGACAGCGGCAGGGTGAGTTGCGGCACGAAAGCCTTGCCGTCCCACACCGGCTTCATTGCCGATTTGTTCACGCCGAGAATCGCGACTTCCGGTGCGTTGATGATCGGTGCGAAGTAGGTACCACCGATGCCGCCCAGGCTGGAAATGGTGAAGCAGGCGCCAGACATGTCGGCGGGGCCGAGCTTGCCGTCGCGCGCTTTCTTCGCCAGTTCACCCGTTTCAGCAGCGATCTCGAACACGCCCTTGCGGTCGGCGTTCTTCACCACCGGAACGACGAGGCCGTTCGGTGTGTCGGCGGCGAAGGCGATGTGGAAGTACTTTTTCAACACTAAATTGTCGCCGTCCAGCGACGAGTTGAACTCAGGGAATTTCTGCAGGGCCTTGACGCAGGCCTTGATCAGGAAAGCCAGCATGGTGAGTTTGGCACCGGATTTTTCGTTTTCCTTGTTCAGTTGAACACGGAAGGCTTCCAGGTCGGTAATGTCGGCATCTTCGTGATAAGTCACGGCCGGGATCATCGCCCAGTTGCGGGAGAGGTTCTGGCCGGAAATCTTCTTGATGCGTGACAGCGGCTGGGTTTCGATCTCGCCGAATTTGGCGAAGTCGACCTTGGGCCACGGCAGCAGGTCGAGACCGCCGCCGGTTTGTACCGCCTTGCCTGGAACGGCGCCGGAACTCATCGTGCCCTTGACGAAGGCCGTGACGTCTTCACGGAGAATGCGGTTTTTCGGTCCGCTGGCTTTCACCAGGGAGAGATTGACGCCAAGCTCGCGGGCAAAGGCCCGGACGGAGGGGCTGGCGTGCAACCTGGCGCCGATGACCTGCGCCGGCGCTGCCTCGGCGGGCTTCGCCGCAGGCACTGGAGCCGCCGATGCGGGTGTCGACGGCGCCGATACCGGGGGTGCTGCGCTCGGCGCGGAGGGTGCGACAGCGCCGGCGGCGGCTTCCAGCTTCAGCAGTGCGCGGCCTTGCGAAACCTTGTCGCCGATCTTGACGAGAACCTCCTTGACTATGCCGGCCGCGGTGGAGGGCACGTCCATCGTCGCCTTGTCCGACTCCAGCGTGCAGATCGCATCGTCGACCTTGAGCGTGTCGCCGACCTTGACGAACAGTTCGATGACCGGCACGTCGGAGAAAGCACCGATGTCTGGCACCGTTACTTCGACCGTGCCGCTGCCGCTGGCAGGAGCAGCCGCCGTGGGCGCTGGAGCGGCAGATGCGGGGGCTGTTGCTGGCGCGGCGGGTTGTTGTGCCGAGGTGGCTGCGGCTGTCGCGGCCTCGATGCGGATCAGCAGCGCTCCCTCGCCGACCTTGTCGCCCACTTTCACCAGCACTTCCTTGACGGTGCCGGCGGCGGAAGAGGGCACGTCCATCGTCGCCTTGTCCGACTCGAGTGTGCAGATGGCGTCGTCGACGGCGACGTGGTCGCCGGGTTTGACGAACAGTTCGATGACCGGTACGTCGGAAAAATCGCCGATGTCCGGAACCTTGACTTCGATCAGTTGGCTCATCGTGGCGTTCTCCTCAAACGGTCAAGGGGTTCGGCTTGTTCGGATCGAGTCCGTATTTCAGCAGTGCGGCGGCTACCTTGTCCCGTTCGATCGCGCCGTCGTCCGCCAGCGCTTTGAGCGCGGCCAGCGTGACCCAGTGGCGATCCACCTCGAAGAAATGGCGCAGGCTCTCGCGGGTGTCGGAGCGACCGAAGCCGTCGGTACCCAATGCCACGTAGCGGCGTGGGACGAAGGGGCGGATCTGCTCCGCGTACAGCTTCACGTAATCGGTCGCGGCGACGACCGGCCCGGTCGTGCCTTCCAGGCAGGTTTCAACATGGGATTTCCGCGCTTCCTGCAGCGGATGCAGCATGTTCCAACGCGCCACGTCCTGCCCGTCGCGCACCAGTTCGTTGAAGCTTGGGCAGCCCCAGAGGTCGGCTTCGACGCCCCAGTCGTTCTTCAGCAGGTCGGCGGCGGCGATCACTTCGCGGAAAATGGTGCCGGAGCCCAGCAACTGGACGCGCGGTTCGTTGCCCGTGCTGCCTTTGCGGAAGGCGTACATGCCCTTGAGAATGTTGGCCTCAGCGCCTTCCGGCATCGCGGGATGTTCGTAGTTTTCGTTCATCACCGTGACGTAGTAGTAGATGTCCTCCTGTTCGGCAAACATCCGCCGCAGACCGTCCTGGATGACCACGGCGACTTCGTACTGGAAGGCGGGATCGTAGCTGACGCAGTTTGGAATCATGTTCGCCAGCAGCAGGCTGTGGCCGTCCTCGTGTTGCAAGCCCTCACCGTTGAGCGTGGTGCGGCCGGCGGTGCCGCCGATCATGAAACCGCGCGTGCGTTGATCGGCCGCCGCCCAACACAGGTCCATGGTGCGTTGCGGGCCGAACATCGAGTAGAAGATATAGAACGGCACCATCTGCACGTTGTGTACGCTGTATGCGGTGCCGGCGGCGATCCAGTCGGCCATCGCGCCGGCCTCGTTGATGCCCTCCTGCAGTACTTGCCCGGTCTTGCTTTCCTTGTAGAACATGAGCTGGTCATGGTCTTCAGGCACGTAGTTCTGGCCTTGCTGGTTCCAGATGCCGTACTGGCGGAACATGCCTTCCATGCCGAAGGTGCGCGATTCGTCCGGCACGATGGGTACGACGTGGCGGCCGATGTTCTTGTCCTTGAGCAAGGTGTTCATGATGCGCACGAGCGCCATCGTGGTCGATAGCTCGCGCCCCTCGCCGGAAGCCTTCAACAGAGCCTCGAAGGCCGACAGCGCGGGCACCACCAGTGGCGCGGCGTGGCGCCGGCGTTGCGGTAGAAAACCGCCCAGCGCCATGCGGCGTTCCAGTATGTATTTTTGCTCGGGCGAGCCTTCGGGAAATTTCAGGTACGGCAGTTCTTCGATCTTGTCGTCCGGCACCGGCAGGCCGAAGCGGTCGCGGAAGCGGCGCACGGCGTCCACGTCGAGCTTCTTCTGCTGGTGGGAGATGTTCATCGCCTCGCCAGCCTGGCCCATGCCGAAGCCTTTGATCGTTTTGGCCAGGATCACCGTCGGCTGGCCCTTGTGCTCAGCTGCGGCCTTGTAGGCGGCGAAAATCTTGAACAGGTCGTGGCCACCACGATTCAGGTTCCAGATTTCATCATCGGTCCAGTCGGCGACAAGTTCCTTCAACTCCGGCGTATTGAAGAAGTATTCGCGTACATAGGCGCCGTTTTTGGCCTTGAAGGTCTGGTATTCGCCATCCACGCATTCCATCATGCGTTTTTTCAGGATGCCTTTCTTGTCGCGGGCGAACAGTGCATCCCAGTGCGTGCCCCAGATGACCTTCAGCACATTCCAGCCGGCGCCGCGGAATTCAGCTTCCAGTTCCTGGATGATCTTGCCGTTGCCCCGTACCGGACCGTCCAGGCGCTGCAGGTTGCAGTTGATGACGAAGATCAGGTTGTCGAGCTTCTCGCGCGCGGCCATGCCAATGGCGCCGAGGGATTCGACCTCGTCGGTTTCGCCGTCGCCGAGGAAAGCCCAGACCTTGCGCTGCTCGGCGCGCGCGGCGTCGATCAGGCCGCGCGAGGCGAGATACTTCATGAAGCGGGCCTGATAGATTGCCTGCAATGGCCCGAGGCCCATCGATACGGTCGGGAATTGCCAGAAATCCGGCATCAGCCAGGGGTGGGGATAGGACGAAATGCCTTTGCCGCCTACCTCCTGGCGGAAATTGTCGAGTTGCTCCTCGGTGAGACGGCCAAGCATGAAGGCGCGGGAATAGACGCCCGGCACCGAATGCCCCTGGAAGAAAATGATGTCGCCGTCGTGGTTGGCCGAGGGTGCATGCCAGAAGTGGGAGAAGCCGACATCGTAGAGTGCGGCCGCCGAGGCGAAGGAAGCGATGTGGCCGCCGACGTTGGTGTGTTTGTTGGCGCGTACCACCATCGCCATCGCGTTCCAGCGGATGTAGGAGTGCAGCTTGATCTCCATGTCCGCATCGCCAGGGTATTTTGGCTGATCGCTCGGGGGAATGGTGTTGATGTACTGGGTGGAGGCGGAGTAGGGAATATCCGCCCCTTCTTCGCGCGCCGATGCGATCAGTTGCTCGATCAGATAGTGCGCCCGCTCGGGGCCTTCGTGCTCGACGACTGCGGCCAGCGCTTCCAGCCATTCCTTCGTCTCCTGCGGGTCCGGATCGGTTTGCAGAAGAGCGTTTGGTGTCCCGGTCATGGTTTGTCTCCTCATGACGTTCAGTTTGCGGACCCCGCCCGGGTGGGGCGGGACGGTATAGGACGATGCTATAGAGCGATGCACGTGGCCGCTTTGGTCCGTCGGCCAGGGTATTTCCGTACTATAAAATTATATTTCGGGATGCGCAATAAAACTATACTGAAACGATGACCGGGGCTTCGGACGTTGTCTGTCGCGAGATGCGAGGCCGGATGTTCGCGTTTGTTCGTCGACAGCAAAAATATACCGCCGGGCGGGTCGGCAGTACGACCTCCGGCGGAAAAAAGAATTGCGGTCCGAGAGGAAATATCGCGTGAGATGAGGTTGGTTTTTTTGGCGATTGGAAATGTGGCGGCTTGGCAAGGCGTTTTATGAAGCGTTCAGCGGCCTGCTGCCCGTATGCGGTCTTCCTGGTAAGCGAACACGACGCGTCCGTTGCGGACTTCGCCCATAGTGATCTGCTCCGGCTCGGTGATGGTCTCGTGGTTGTCGCGCGAGAACGGACGGTTGTACGTCATGATCAAGCCTACGACCGGCGCGTGGAGATTTTCCAGCGCATCCCGGATGCGGTCCCCTTCGGTGCTGTTGGCCTGGCGGATGGCTTCGGCCAGCAGGAGCATGGAGTCGTAGCCTTGCGCGGCGGCTGACGGCACCGGAATCCGTTCGCTGCCGGTGTGTTGGCGCCAGGCGTCGAGGAAAGCGCGGCGCTTCGGCGTGAGTCGATCCGGAATGAAGGTTTGCGGCATGCGCGCGCCTTCTGCGTCGAAGCCGGCGTTTTCGATGAAGCTTGGCATTGCCAGTGCCCAACTGCCAATGAGCGGGGCCGACCAGTTCAGGCGGGACATGGCGCTTGCGATGCGGGCCAAGCCGGGACCGGTGCCGTAGACGAGAACGGCTTGAGCGCCGGCGTCGCGGGCACGCTCCAGTTGGGAGGTCATGCTGAACTGGCGTAGCCGGAAACGTTCGACACTTACCGGCTTGATGCCGCGCTCGTCGAGGGCGCGCTCCAGGTCTTCACGCCCGATCTGGGCGTAGTTGGTTGTGTCGTGGAAAATGGCGATGCGGGTAAAGCCGCGGCGGTCGACGGCTTCTTCCACCATCAGTTCCGCTTGTACGGTGTCGCTGGGGGCGACACGGAAAATGAAACTGTCCGCATTCTCCGATGCGCGGAACTGGCGTGTGATGAGTGTGCCGGTGGCAACGGAGTTGATGATCGGCACGCGCGCCTGTTGATAATAGTGCTGGCTGGCAAGCGCGACGCCCGTGTTGACGGTGCCGAGCCCGGCGATGATGCCATCGCGGTTGAGCATGGTTTGGGCAACGGCCGCGCCGCGCTCGTTGCGTGCTTCGTCGTCATACTCCACCAATTCCACCGGCCGGCCCAGCAGCCCGCCCGCGGCGTTGACCTTGGCGGCGGCGATGCGGATACCTTCGCGCATCGATGTGCCGATCAGGCTGAATTCGCCGGTAAAAGGGCCGGAGACGCCGATACGTATTGGTTTTACTTGTGCCGGTTCTGATTCTATTGGCTGCAGGGGCTGCTCCCGCGCGGCGACCAACATGCCGAGCAGGAGGCAGTACAAGGCTAAAGCGAGACGGAATAAGCTGGACGCGTACATAATCACACAGTAGAAGCAGGGCAGGCAGGTTTGAATTGGCGAAAACCCGGGTGCTGTGCGTTGCTGCCTGTTGTGCTTTTGTCCGCGCGGATTTTCTTTTTATCCGCTCAAATTGTGTCAGGGTTAGACCGGATGCTGAGTCCGCTTGTGGCTTGGCAATAATGCAAAACCGTTTGCGTCGGCGATACCGGCGCGCTTTTTTCCTTTCTACCGATGCCTGATCGTAATGATCCCGTGCAGCGTGCCCGGAACCGCTGGTATTGGTCTGCCCCTTACGTGGCAGTCGTCGTGTTCGCCATTTCAATGCTGGCGCTGGTCTGGCTATTGCAGACGCGCGAAGAGGATAGCGAACGCAACGCCGTGATGCGCGACGTGCAGTGGACCGAGCAGATGATGCGTCTGCGCATGCAGGGCACGGAGGAGTTCCTCGGCCAACTCGCGCGCGATCTGGCCGCGGATACGCTCGATTTCGACGCATTTCAGCTGCGTGCCAATCAGCATATCGCGAGCAATGCCGAACTGGTCAATGTCGCCTGGGTGGGCGCCGATCAGATCGTGCGTTGGTCGGCGCCGTTCGACACCACAGACTGGTTTGCCGGCGAAACCTTGACCGAGCAGCAGAAGCTGGCTTTCGAGCGCGCGGCGGAACAAGGTCAAGCGGCTTACGGCAATGCGTATGTGGCACGGCCGAAAGGCGAAGGAGCCGAAAATACGGTGCTGGAAGTCTACGTGCCGGTGCGCTACCGGCATGAGTTCCGTGGTGCCATCGTGGCCGTGTATTCGGTCGAGCGCATGGTGCGCTACCTGGTGCCGGGTTGGTTCGCGGAAAAATACCGGCTGGCCTTGCAGAACCGGCAAGGCGAGACGCTGGCGGTGAATTCGGCCCTGAGTGGGGCGGACGAAAGCATCGCTTTCCAGATTGAACTCGATCCTCCCGCCAACGGATTGATGTTGCGCGCGACGGCGCTACGAATGAATGGGCGCTTTTCGCAGGCGCTGCCGAGCATATTGATTCTGGGCCTGTCGGTCATCGTGCTGTGGACCTTGTGGCTGCTGCGCACGCATTTGCTGCGTCGGTTGCAAGTGGAGCGGGAGCGCGACCGCTTGTTCAATCTGTCGCTCGACATGCTGTGCATTGTCGGCCTGGACGGTGTTTTTCTCCGCTGCAATCCGGCTTTCGAGCGCATTCTGGGCTATCCGCCGGAAAAGCTGACCGGCCGGACGCTGCTCGATATCGTCCATCGGGACGATATTGCCGCAACGTTGGAGCAGTTGCGCCGGTTGATGGCGGGCGAGCCGGTCAATTTCGAGAACCGCTGCCGCTGTCTCGACGGCAATTACAAATGGCTGGTCTGGAGTATCAATCCGGTTCAGCAGGAAAGCCGCGTCTATGCCGTGGCACATGACATTACCGACCGCAAGGCCGCCGAAGACGCGCTGCGGGCTGAATCGGCGTTTCGCAAGGCGATGGAGCAATCGGTGTTGACCGGCTTGCGCGCGATCGACCTGAAAGGCCGCATGATTTACGTCAATTCCGCTTTTTGCCGGATGGTCGGCTTCGACGAGGAGGAACTGCTCGGCATCGACCCCCCGTTTCCTTACTGGCCACAGGAAGAAGTTGATGCATGCAGGGATACGTTGGAGCTGTCCTTGTCCGGTCAGGCACCGGCGAATGGCTTCGAAATGCCGATCCGACGCAAGACCGGCGAACGGATCGAAGCCCGGTTTTATCTCTCGCCGCTGATCGACCTGGATGGCCGCCAGACGGGCTGGCTTGCTTCGGTCACGGACATCACCGAGCAGAAACGGGTGCGGGCTGCGCTGGAAGCGACCCACGAGCGCTTCGAGGCGGTGCTTGATGGCTTGGATTCGGCGGTGTTCGTGGCCGATGCGCGCACCGACGAGATTCTTTTCGCCAACCGGGCGTTCAAGTACATCCACGGCTTCGATGCCGTGGGTCGTACTGCGCGCGGCGTTGCCGCGCCGCAGCCGGAATGGAACGCTTACCGAGTCGACCCCTACCTGTTGACCGCTACCGATCTGCCGCGGGAACTGTTTGACGGCGAATTGCAGCATCCGCTGTCGGGGCGTTGGTATTACGTGCGCGAACACGCCACGCGCTGGGTCGATGGGCGCATTGTGCGCATGGGTATCGCCACCGACATTACCGACCGCAAGCAGACTGAAGAGATCGCACGCCAGCAGGTAGAGCAACTGCAGCGTACTGCACGCCTCAACACGATGGGTGAAATGGCGTCGACGCTGGCGCATGAGTTGAACCAGCCATTGGCGGCCATCGCCAACTATTGCGCTGGCTGCGTGACCCGTATGCAGCACGGTCATTGGAAAAAAGAGGACGTTTTCGGCGCCATGCAAAAAGCGAAGGCTCAGGCCGAACGGGCGGGAAAGATCATCCGCAACATCCGCGAATTCGTGAAGAAAAGGGAACCGAAGCGCAGCGCGGTGCACATTGCCGAAATACTCGACAATGCACTTGGCTTTGCCGAAATCGACGCCCAGCGCATGGGGATTCGCATCGTCTCCGACCTTGAGACGGGGCTTCCGGCCGTATTCGCCGATCGCGTGATGATCGAGCAGGTCGTACTCAATCTGGTCAAGAACGGCATGGAAGCAATGGGGAAAACACCCGCCGCGGAGCGCACGCTCGTCGTGCGCACGCGGCTGCTCAGCCCATACGCGGTCGAAGTGGCGGTGATCGACCGCGGTCACGGCATCGGCGAGGAGGCGCGCGAGCGCCTGTTCATGCCCTTTTACACCACCAAAACGGAAGGCATGGGCATGGGGCTCAACATCTGCCGTTCCATCGTCGAATTTCACGATGGACGTTTAGTTGTCGACAGCAACCCGGAAGGCGGTACCATATTCTCATTCACCTTGCCGACCGAGGCCGCCAGTGAACAAACCCTCCTTCACGATGCCTGAGCAGTTCATTCATATTGTTGACGACGACGAAGCCCTGCGCGACTCCCTGGTTTGGATGCTCGAATCCAACGGTTACAAGGTAGCGGCGCATGACAGCGCCGATGCTTTTTTGAAGATCTGGCGGGAGGGCATGACCGGCTGTCTGGTACTTGACGTTCGCATGCCGGGCATGAGCGGGCTGGAATTGTTCGAGGAACTGAGTCGTCGCCATTGCAGTTTGCCGGTGATTTTCATCACGGGGCATGGTGACGTGCCGATGGCGGTTGCGGCGCTGAAAAAGGGCGCGGCGGATTTCATCGAAAAACCGTTCAACGACCAGGACATGCTGCGCCTGATCGAACAGTGTCTGGCAAGGGAAAAGGAAGGCCGCGACAAGCGCCGCGTCGATGCCGATACCGCGCGCCGGATGGAGCATCTCACTCCGCGCGAGCGCGAAGTGCTCGAACTCATCGTTGCCGGCAAGCTCAACAAACAGGTTGCCGATGTGCTTGGCATCAGTATCAAGACCGTCGAGGTGCACCGTGCCCGGGTGATGGAAAAAATGGGCGTCAATTCCCTCGCCGAGCTGGTGCAGCATGTCGTTGCAGTAGATGCCACGGCGGCGCGCTGAATCTTGTGCCGCGCGTGGCGTATAAATAAACCCACGGTGCTGCGATAACGCGGATGCTGCGATAAAATCATCCGTTTTTTCGAGGCTGTTCCGATGAGCGCTCGCATAATCGATGGCAACGCCCTTGCTGCCCGTGTGCGCAACGAGATTGCTGCCCGTGCCGAAGTGCTCGCGGCACAGGGCGTGCGCCCGTGCCTCGCGGTGATTCTGGTCGGCGAAAATCCTGCTTCCGCGGTTTACGTGCGCAATAAGGTTGCCGCCTGTGAAAAAGCCGGCATCCGGTCCTTGCGTTTCGATTACCCCCAGAATGTGGCGCCGGACGAAGTCATGGCGAAACTTGCCGAACTCAACGCCGATCCGGCGGTGCATGGCATTCTCGTGCAGTTGCCGCTGCCGCCTCAATTCGACGAGACCGCCGTGCTCGAAGCGATTCATATCGGCAAGGACGTGGACGGTTTCCATGCCGAGAACGTCGGCCGCCTGTCGCAGAACCGCGAAGCCTTTCTGCCTTGTACACCGCATGGCGTCATGAAAATGCTCGAATCCGAAGGGGTTGCCGTTCGGGGGGCCGAGGCGGTGGTGATCGGCCGCTCCAACATCGTCGGCAAGCCGATGGCGATGCTGCTGACCAATGCCGGTGCCACCGTTACCGTGTGCCATTCGAAAACGCGCGATCTTTCGTTCCATACCAAACGGGCGGATATCGTCGTCGCCGCGATCGGTAAACCGCGCTTCGTCACGGGCGATATGCTCAAACCCGGTGCGACCGTGATCGACGTCGGCATCAACCGTCTGTCCGACGGACCCGATGCCGGCAAATTGTGCGGCGACGTCGATTTCGCCTCCGCCTCCGCCGTTGCCGGGCGGATTACGCCGGTGCCCGGCGGCGTTGGCCCGATGACTATCACCATGTTGCTTGCAAACACCGTGATTTCCGCCGAGCGCGTGGCAAAAGGGAGTCAGCCGTGACGGGCGTGAATCGGCCTGTAGTGGGCCTCATCATGGGATCGAATTCCGACTGGCCGACGATGCAGGCGGCGGCAAAAGTGTTGGACGAGTTCGGCGTTGCGTTCGAAGCCCGCGTGGTGTCGGCCCATCGCACACCCGATCTCATGTTCGAATACGCCGAAAATGCCCGTGCGCGCGGCCTCAAGGCCATCATTGCCGGTGCTGGCGGCGCGGCCCACTTGCCTGGAATGGTGGCCGCCAAGACCACCGTGCCGGTATTGGGCGTTCCGGTGCAGTCCAAAGCCTTGTCCGGGCAGGATTCGCTGCTCTCCATCGTGCAGATGCCCAAGGGTGTCCCGGTTGCCACTTTCGCCATCGGCGAAGCCGGTGCGGCCAATGCCGGTTTGTTCGCGGTGGCGTTGTTGGCCAATGAGGATCTGGCGCTGGCCGAGCGGCTCGACGCTTTCCGCCGCCGCCAGACGGACACTGTGCTGGCGATGGAAGTGCCGCCGCCGGCCTGATGATTTTCCCGTTGGCGAAATTTTTCGCTCCGTTGCCCATGCCGCGGCATTTCTGCGTTTATTCCCACGTTTAATTTACACAGATCGTTCAGGTCGTCAGCCATGCCGTCTTCCCGGTTTCCGTCCGCAATTCTTCCTCCGGCCACGTTAGGGATGCTTGGCGGTGGCCAGCTTGGCCGCTTCTTCGTCGCTGCGGCGCATGAAATGGGCTACAAAGTCTGGGTGCTCGACCCTGACCCGCACAGCCCCGCCGGGCGCATCGCTGATCTTCACCTTGCCGCCGGCTACGAGGACTACGCCGCGCTCGACCGCCTGGCCGCCGAATGCGCGGCGGTGACGACCGAATTCGAAAACGTGCCCGCGGCGACACTCGATTACCTGGCCAAATACATCCCGGTGCATCCGGCTGCCGCCGCGGTGGCGGTGTGCCAGAACCGCATTGTCGAAAAGCAGTTCCTCGTCGACAACGGCCTGCCATATGGCCCTTATGCCGCCATTCGCAGCGAGGCGGATATTTTCCATGTGGATGCCACCTTGTTTCCCGCGATTCTCAAAATCGCCCGATTCGGCTACGACGGCAAGGGGCAGGCGAGAGTGGCCGACCGCGACCAGGCGCTTGGTGCTTTCCGCCAGTTCAAGGGAGAAGCTTGCGTACTGGAAAAACAGCTCGGACTCGATTGCGAAGTCTCCGTTGTTCTCGCTCGCGATCAGGCCGGTGAAGTCCGTTGCTTTCCCTGTAGTGAGAACAGCCACCGCAACGGCATTCTCGACGTCACCATCGCACCGGCGCGGATTGCCGCCCCTTTGCGTGCCAGCGCGGAGGCGATTGCCGAACGCATCGCCACCCGGCTTGGCTACGTCGGCACGCTGGGCGTGGAGTTTTTCGTCCATCGCGGCGAACTGTTCGTCAACGAAATGGCGCCGCGTCCGCACAACAGTGGCCATCACACCATCGATGCCTGTGTGACCAGCCAATACGAACAACAAGTGCGGGCACTGTGTGGTTTGCCGTTGGGTCTGGTACGCCAGCATTCGGCGGCAGTCATGGTCAATCTACTCGGCGACTTGTGGTACGGCGATGCCCAGGACGAGGGCGTCTGCCGCGAACCCGATTGGTCGGTGCTGCATGCGGAGCCCGGGGTGCGCCTGCATCTGTATGGCAAGCATCATGCTCGCGCCGGTCGCAAGATGGGGCACTTCACTGTCATCGGCGAGGCTCCCGAACAAGTCGTCGAGCGCGCATTGCAAGCGCGTGCCGCGATCGGTATCCGCGACGAATAGATCCGAATGAGTCCGCACTGAGCAGACCGTGTTCCGATTACGCTTGAGTTACGCAAATGATTGCCGAGCCGACGCCTGACGCCATTCGCCGCGCTGCCGAGTTGCTGCGTGCGGGCGAACTCGTTGGTTTGCCGACTGAGACCGTTTACGGTCTTGGTGCCGACGCGCTCAATCCTGCGGCAGTGGGAAAAATTTATGCCGCAAAGGGGCGGCCTGCCGATCACCCGTTGATCGTCCACCTGCCGGATGCCAGCCACATGTCGCGTTGGGCCTCGATTGTGCCGGAAGAGGCGGTCGCGCTTGCACATGCCTTCTGGCCGGGGCCGCTCACCTTGATCCTCAAGCGTGCGGCTGGCGTTCCTGACGAGATTACCGGCGGGCAAGATACCGTCGGCCTGCGTGTGCCGTCGCACCCCGTCGCACTGGATTTGCTGCAGGCGTTCGGTTCCGGCGTCGCTGCGCCCAGCGCCAATCGGTTTGGCCGCATCAGCCCGACCACCGCAACCCATGTCGAAGAAGAGCTTGGCGATAGCGTCGCCATGATTCTCGACGGCGGCGCCTGTGCGGTCGGGATCGAATCCACCATCGTCGATCTTTCGCGTGGGAAAGCGGAAATATTGCGTCCTGGCGCGATTACTGCCGATGATATTGATCGTGTTGCCGGCCATCCTGTACACGCAAGCCGCCGGGAACAAAAGCGAATCGAGGCCGTACCTCGTGTCTCCGGCGCTCTGGCTGCTCATTACGCTCCGCGCACACCTTTGCGCCTGGTGCCGGCATCGCGCCTTATCCAGACCGCGCTTACTCTGGCTGATGCAGGCGGCCGTGTCGCCGTTCTTGCCCATTCGATCATGGACCCAGGCGATACCCGTCTGATCTGGCATGTCGCCTTGTCCGAACCCCATGGCTATGCTCGTATGCTCTATGCGGCCCTGCGTGCCCTCGATGCCTCGGTTGCGGACTCGATCCTTGTCGAAACCCTGCCGGCAGGCGGCGTCTGGCATGCCATTTCGAATCGACTCGAACGTGCCGCGGCTGGTTCTGGGAGCGACGATCAGACATAGAGGAAGAAGGCTTCACATTCATGAAGCACTTCTCTATAATGCGCACCTCTTTCGGGCCGATAGCTCAGCTGGGAGAGCGCTGCGTTCGCAATGCAGAGGTCGAGGGTTCGATCCACTTTCGGTCCACCATATATACGAGTCTTGGAAGCGGTTTCTATCCGGGGCTTTTGGCTTTAATGTTTTTCAGGTTTGCAAGAAAAAAGATTTACGGTCGAATTATTGACACCTTCTTTTTTTTCTTTCATACTCGCTTTTCTTTGCTGCCTCTGGCGGCGGATCTTTAAAAACTGGACAACCGATAAATGTGGGCGCTTGGTTGTTGCGAGGCATCGAAGATGTTTTGCAGGAATTGAGTGCTCATGTCAGTGA
>JAVBSY010000155.1:0-34626 GCA_031556475.1 Azoarcus sp. | reverse complement strand
GAGCAGCGGCAGGGCGAGGCCATCGGGAATCAGCACTTCGGCCGGGCGCAGGCGCTCGAACTGCGCCTGCAGGGATTCGGCCGGGCATTCCATCAGGCGCAGATCGCCGTTGGCGAGGTTGAGCCAGGCCATGCCCAGCGTACCGCGATGCAATTGCGCGGCCAGCAGCAGCGCATCGCGGCGATCGTCGAGCAAGGCCGCGTCGGTCAACGTGCCTGGCGTGACGATGCGGCTCACCGCCCGCTCCATCGGCCCCTTGGTCGCGCCCGGCTCGCCCACCTGCTCCGCGATGACGACCGATTCGCCCAACTTCACCAGCCTGGCGAGATATTGTTCGACCGCGTGAAAAGGCACGCCGGCCATCTTGATCGGCTGGCCGGCGGACTGGCCGCGCGTGGTCAGGGTGATGTCGAGCAGCCGGGCGGCCTTTTCGGCATCGCCGAAAAACAGCTCGTAGAAATCGCCCATGCGATAGAACAGCAGCGTATCCGGATGTTGCTCCTTGATGCGCAGGTATTGCTGCATCATCGGCGTGTGTCCGGATATGCCGCCGTCCGTGAATCCTTGAATTTCTTTTGAACCCATCGTAAATATTGAGGTTTCGGAAAGCCCGCCTACTTTGTCCGGTTCGTCTTCGACTCTAATAAACGGCCGGCCTTGCTGTTTTGGCGTAGCTCTTTCTATCTTTTCTTGAAAAGTTACGCCGTCATCCCGCTTCTATGTTGACGTCGGCGTAGCCTCCGATAAAAAACCTACGCCGATTGCCGATGCGTCCTGGCGTCCGCGACTTGAAGCTGCTTGTTCACGGACAGCATCTTACCAGCCCGGAATTTGCCAACCGCGTCATCGATCCACGCATGGCCGTTCGATTTGGCCCGGAATCCGCACCGGGACAGCTCTCGTTCAGGCCAGAAAGCGTGCAAGCGCCTTTTCCAGATCAGGATGTTCAGGTAGCCGGATGTGGAAGCAATCGCGCAGCAGATCCTTCATCTGGCCTGTCGAAGAGATCAGCGTGCGCTGCGTGCTTTTGTGCAGGTCGTGGATTGCGAAGCTGTCGTTGTGCAGGGTATAGCGGCGGCCGGGTTCGGTGCGGGCGACGATGAGGTTCGTGGTGAAGCGCGATTCGGGGTGCGTCGAGACATACCAGTTCCCCACCTCGCAGTCGGGCAGCAACTGCTCGCGCAGATCAAAATGATAGAGCGGCAGCCAGCGCTCTCCCAGTTGGCATTCGAGCACGTAGCCGTCACCCTCCACGGTCAGGCGGTAGGGCTCGTGCGGCGTCTGCTGGACGAGATCCGGTTCGAGCAGCAAGGGGGCGGTCAAGACCTGGCCGCCGAAGCCGACGTCCGCGATCCAGGTGCGTGCATCGAGTTCGATGCGGAGCAGCGTGTGAGTCAGGGGCAGGGACACGCCTTCCGGCACGTTCCAGCGGACGCGTGCGGCCAGCCCGCTGACGCTAAAGCCCAAGGTTTCGAGCATGTACCGAAGCAACAGGTTGTGCTCGAAGCAGTAGCCGCCGCGCCGCCGTGAGATCAGCTTGTCCTGCAGCGATACGGGGTCGAGCCGCACCGGCTGGCCGAGCAGGGGATCGAGGTTTTCGAACGGAATCCGCTCGGGGTGCAGGCGATGAATCTCGCGCAGCGTGGCCAGCGCAGGACTGGCATCCCCCTCGTAGCCGATGCGCTGGAAGTAGGCCTCAAGGTTGGGCGACATGCTCATGGGAGCGTCTCTCCGGTAATTTCCGATCTGCGTTGCGGCTGAATCCCATCTCTCGCTTCCGGTCAGGCCGAAGGGCGAATTCTGTCACGTTGCCGTGGCGATGGCTTGCGCATTGTGTGCTTCCGCCGCTAGCGTTCGGAGGTTTTCAATCCCGATCACGAATACCATCATGCGTCGTTTCCCGCTTTACCTCCCCATTGCTGCCATGCTTGCACTGCTTGCCGCCGCCAACCCGGCACACGCGGTGCAAGACTGCGAACTCGACGGCAAGCCGATCAACATTTCCAACGGCAACCTGATCGCCGGCAAAACCGGGCTGGTGCGTTGCAAGGACCGCGACAGCGGCGCGCTGCTGCGCGAGGAGGAACTGCAAAACGGCGTGTTCATGGGCCTGCGCCGCAACTACGACGCGAACGGCAAGCTCACGGCCGAAATACACCGCAATGCCAAAGGCAACTGGCAAGGCGTGGCGCGCGAATTCTCGCCCGAAGGCCAATTGCTGCGCGAAGGCAATTACGACGACGGGAAGGAAGCGGGCCTGCTGCGCGCGTTCTACCCCAACGGCAAATTGCAGCGCGTGGTCTACTACGACCCGCAATCCCACAAATCCGTGGCCGAAGCGCAATTCAACCCCGGCGGGCAGCTTGCCGAACTGCGCTGCGGCAGCAAGCCCCTGCTCGCACCGCATGCGGATGACGCAGCGTGGTGTGGCTTCGGCGGCAAACCCGGACAGGTCGACCTGTTCGACGCGCGCGGCACGCTACATGCACGCCAGACCTGGCTCGCGGGCCAGCGCCTGCGCGCCGAGAATTTCTACGGCAACGGCAAGCCTTCGCGGCTGTATGCGATCGAAGGCAAGCAGGGTACCGAACAGCGCTGGTCCGCCGACGGCGTCAAACGTTACGAAGCCCGTTTTGTTCTGGACGAACGCAATGCCGCCGCCCGCGTAAGCGAACAGGAATTTTCCGACCAGGGCGGCCTTGTGCGCGAAACACGCTGGAACCCGGCTGGCGAACTGCTCGGCGAGGACCGCTACTACCTCAACGGCCAGCCTCGCAGCAAAACCGTTTATAGCGGAGACGCCACAACGCGCACCGTCGAAGTCATCGAATTTCACGACAACGGCCAGCGCGCCACGCAAGGGCGTTTTCTCGCCGCCGCATCCGGGCGCGGCGCGGGCACCCCGGTGGGCGTACACCAGCGCTTCGACGACAACGGGCACCTGATCGGCGAAAACCATTATGACGAACGCGGCCAAATCACCCGCGAACGCGCCTGGGCATCCGACGGCAATCTGCTACGCGACGACGAGGTATTTGCCGACGGGTCGCGCAAGGCCTACGCGAAGTAAACCAATGCGAGTGGGTCGGACGTGCCGCCTACTGTTCAGCGGCGCCACTTCAACTCGTAGACGCCAAGCTCGGTACGAGCGGGCGGTGCTGGAGCGAAAAAGCTGTGGAAAGAGACAACGAAAAGCGGCCGCCCCGGACGGGGCGGCCAGTGGAGCGGATCAACCTACCGTGACGGGAATTTTGCCGATCTTCGCCTGCCACTCTTTCGGGCCGGTGTTGTGCACGCTGGTGCCGCTGGCGTCGACGGCGACGGTGACGGGCATGTCGGTCACGTCGAACTCGTAGATCGCTTCCATGCCGAGGTCGGCGAAGCCGACGACCTTCGCCGTCTTGATCGCTTTGGAAACGAGGTAGGCGGCGCCGCCGACGGCCATCAGGTAGGCGGAGCGGTTGTCGCGGATCGCGTCGATGGCGACGGAGCCGCGCTCGGCCTTGCCGATCATGGAGATCAGCCCGGTCTTTTCCAGCATCATGCGGGTGAATTTATCCATGCGCGTGGCGGTGGTGGGGCCGGCGGGGCCGACCGCTTCGTCGCGCACCGGGTCGACCGGTCCGACGTAGTAGATGACGCGGTTGGTGAAGTCCACCGGCAGCTTTTCGCCCTTGGCCAGCATGTCCTGGATGCGTTTGTGCGCGGCGTCGCGGCCGGTGAGCATCTTGCCGCTGAGCAGCAGGATCTGGCCCGGTTTCCAGGAGGCGACCTGTTCCTTGGTGAGCGTGTTCAGGTCGACACGGGTGGCGACGTTGGTGTCGGCCTTCCAGGTGACGTCCGGCCAGTCTTCCAGCTTCGGCGTCTCAAGCTTGGCCGGACCGGAGCCGTCGAGTTCGAAATGGACGTGGCGGGTGGCGGCACAGTTCGGAATCATCGCCACCGGCAGGCTGGCGGCATGAGTGGGGTAATCGAGAACCTTCACGTCGAGCACGGTGGTCAGCCCACCCAAACCCTGCGCGCCGATGCCGAGTGCATTGACCTTGTCCATCAGCTCAAGGCGCAACTCCTCGGCGCGGGACAGCGCGGCGCCGCTGGCGGCTTTCGCTTTCAGTTCGTGGATATCGACTGGCGCCATCAGCGATTCCTTGGCCAGCAGCATCGCCTTTTCCGGCGTGCCGCCGATGCCGATGCCGAGGATGCCCGGCGGACACCAGCCGGCGCCCATCGTTGGCACGGTTTTCAACACCCAGTCGACGATGGAGTCGGACGGGTTGAGCATGGCCATTTTCGATTTGTTCTCGGAGCCGCCGCCCTTGGCCGCACAGGTGACTTCGACATGATCGCCGGGAACGATCTCGTAATGCACCACCGCCGGCGTGTTGTCCTTGCTGTTGCGGCGAGCGCCGGCGGGGTCGAGCAGTACCGAGGCGCGCAGTTTGTTGTCCGGGTGGCTGTAGGCGCGGCGCACGCCTTCGTCGACCATCTGCTGCACGCTCAGCTTGCTGTCCCAGCGCACGTTCATGCCGACCTTGAGGAAGACCACGGCAATGCCGGTATCCTGACAGATCGGGCGGTGGCCTTCGGCGCACATGCGCGAGTTGGTGAGTATCTGGGCGATGGCGTCCTTTGCCGCCGGGCTTTCCTCCTGCCTCCAGGCTTCGCCCAGCGCCTTGATGTAATCGAGCGGATGGTAGTAGCTGATGTACTGGAAGGCATCCGCGATGGACTGGATGAGGTCTTCTTCGCGAATTACGGTCATGGCGCTTGATCTCCGGGCTGGGGTGAAAGGTAGAAACAGGGGGCAGGAAAATGGATATATGCACCGGACGAGGCGAATCGGATTCGCACGAAATCCCATCACGGGATTTCCATCGTAAAACAAGCGCCGCGAAGCGGTGACCGAGCTTCGGATTTTAGCATCGGCACAGTGCGCGGATGCCGCCAGCGAAGTGTGTGTCGGGTATGTAAGCCGCGTGTAAGATAGTTACTTTTAAATCCGATTCATTCCACCATCGGCGTGCGACGGATTTCTGGCCGAAACCAGTCGGTCGACTGGTTCGCCGGTTTCTGCTTCGCCCATCGGTTACGTTGAGGAGAGGTGAGTATGTCTGAGCATCAAGTCCGCATTTACAACCCTTCGGAAGAAGTGGTGAAAAACGCTGCGGTATCCGGCATGGATGGATATCGCGCGCTGTGCAAGGAGGCGGCGGACGATTACGAAGGCTTCTGGGCGCGTCGCGCCCGCGATCTGCTGACGTGGCAAACTCCTTTCACCCAGGTTCTGGACAAGAGCAACCCGCCGTTCTTCAAATGGTTCGCCGACGGCAAGCTGAACGTCTCGTACAACTGCCTCGACCGCAACGTCGAAAAAGGGCTTGGCGATAAAGTCGCCATCATTTTCGAAGGCGACGATGGCAAGGTCACCCGCGTCACCTACAAGGATCTGCTCACCCGCGTATGCAAGATGGCCAACGGCCTGCGCAGCCTCGGCGTGAAGAAGGGCGACCGCGTCGTCATCTATCTGCCGATGTCGATCGAAGGCATCGTCGCCATGCAGGCCTGCGCGCGCATCGGCGCTACCCACTCGGTAGTGTTCGGCGGCTTCTCCGCCCAGGCGTTGCGCGACCGTGTCAACGACACTGCGGCGGGTGTGGTGATTACCTCCGACGGCCAGTTCCGTGGCGGGAAGGCGCTGCCGCTGAAGCCGATCGCCGACGAGGCGCTCTCGCTGGGCGGCTGCGAGTCGGTGAAAAATGTGGTGGTGGTCAAGCGCACCGGCAGCGATACCAACATGGTCGCCGGGCGCGATGTCTGGTACGAGGATCTGGTGGCCAGCCAGGCCGAAACGGCCGAACCGGAGTGGGTCGAGGCCGAACATCCGCTGTTCCTGCTCTACACCTCGGGTTCCACCGGCAAGCCGAAGGGCGTGCAGCATTCGACCGGCGGCTATCTGCTGCAAGCGATGCTGTCGATGCAATATACCTTCGACATCAAGCCGTCCGACGTTTTCTGGTGTACCGCCGACATCGGCTGGGTGACGGGCCATACCTACATCACCTACGGGCCGCTCGCCTGCGGCGCGACCGAGATCGTGTTCGAAGGCGTACCGACCTATCCGGATGCCGGCCGTTTCTGGAAGATGATCCAGGATCACGGCGTCACCATCTTCTACACCGCGCCGACCGCGATCCGCTCGCTGATCAAGGCCGCCGACAACAACCCGACGGTGCATCCGACCAAATACAATCTTTCCACGCTGCGCCTGCTCGGTTCCGTCGGCGAGCCGATCAACCCGGCGGCCTGGGAGTGGTATTACGAAAACGTCGGCGGCGGCCGCTGCCCGATCGTCGATACCTTCTGGCAGACCGAAACCGGCGCGCACATGATCACGCCGATGCCGGGCGCGACGCCGCTGGTACCGGGCTCGTGCACGCTGCCCTTCCCGGGCATCCAGGCCGCGGTAGTGGATGAAACCGGCACCGAGGTACCCAACGGCCAGTGCGGCATCCTCGTCATCAAGCGTCCGTGGCCGGCGATGATCCGCACGATCTGGGGCGATCCGGACCGCTTCAAGAAGTCCTACTACCCGGACGATTTCAGAGGCGAACTGTATCTGGCCGGCGACGGCGCGATCCGCGACAAGGAAACCGGCTACTTCACCATCACCGGCCGTATCGATGACGTGCTGAACGTTTCCGGCCACCGCATGGGTACGATGGAAATCGAATCCGCGCTGGTGGCGCACGAGAAGGTGGCCGAGGCGGCGGTGGTCGGACGTCCCGACGACCTCACCGGCGAGGCGATCGTGGCCTTCGTCGTGCTCAAGGGCGATCGCCCGACAGGCGACGCCGCCAAAGCGGTCATCAAGGAATTGCAGGATTGGGTCGGCCACGAGATCGGCCCCATTGCAAAACCGAAAGACATCCGCTTCGGTGAAAACCTGCCCAAGACCCGCTCCGGCAAGATCATGCGCCGCCTGCTGCGCCAGCTTGCCAAGGGCGAGGATGTGACACAGGACGTATCGACTCTGGAAAACCCGGGCGTTCTCGAACAGTTGAAGCACAACGCGGGTTGAGGAAAACACGCCCCGGCCGGCACCCGATGCGGGCCGGGGTGAGAGTCTACGGAGGAGGTCCGGCCGCAACTGCCGGACAAGGGCGAAGGAGAGAGAAGGCGCGCGTCAGACGCGCCTCTTTTTTTACGGGTGCTCCACGGCATGGGCCGTGGAGCACCTCAGCCATCATCATCGCCGGGGTGAATGATGCGTAAGGGTCTTTGATGCGCAGGGGTCTTGCGGGGCAGCGCCTGATTGCCGTGTTTCTGGCCGGCACGCTGCTGCTGAACTACCCGCTCATGTCTTTGTTCGACCGCCCGGTGTCGGTATTCGGGTTGCCTTTGCTGCATGTCTATCTGCTCGGCGTCTGGTTCGGCCTGGTCGTGATCGTGGCCTGGATCGTCGAGCGCAGGGCGCGCTGAGAAGAGCGCCCGATGCTCTCCACGGCCGTCGTCGTCGGCGTCTCCTTTATCTATCTGCTGGCGCTGTTCGCGGTGGCTTATTTCGGCGACCGCCGTGCCGACCATGGGCGTTCCATTATCGCCAACGCCTGGGTCTATGCGTTGTCCATGGCGGTTTATTGCACCGCCTGGACCTATTTCGGCAGCGTCGGGCGGGCCGCGTCGGGGGGTACGTGGTTCCTGCCGATCTACCTCGGGCCGACGCTGGGGTGGATGCTGTAGTGGCTGGTGGTGCTGAAGATGATTCGCATCGCCAAGGCCTACCGCATTACCTCGATTGCGGATTTCATCGCTTCGCGCTACGGCAAGAGCCACCTGCTCGGCGGATTGGTGACGGTCATCGCGGTAGTGGGCGTGGTGCCTTACATCGCCTTGCAGTTGAAGGCCATTTCGAGCGGCTATACGGTACTCGTCGCCGACAGCGTGACCTCTCCGCCAGCCGCCCCCTCCGACTGGCTGCACGACGGTGCGCTCTATATCGCGCTCGCGCTGGCCGCGTTCGCCATCCTGTTCGGCACCCGCCACCTGGACAACACCGAGCGCCACGAGGGCATGGTGGCGGCAATCGCGTTCGAGTCGGTGGTGAAACTGCTCGCCTTCATCGCCGTCGGCGTGTTCGTCACCTATGGCCTGTACGACGGCTTCGCCGATATTTACGCCCGCGCAGCGGTGCATCCCGAACTGGCCGCGCTGATGGTTTTCGACGACGGCAATGGCGTCGGTTACGGCGGCTGGTTCGCCCACATCGTGCTGGCGATGCTGTCGGTCTTCTTTTTGCCGCGCCAGTTTCAGATCGCGGTGGTCGAGAACGTCAACGAACAGCACCTGCGCCGCGCCACGTGGCTCTTTCCCGCCTACATGCTGGCGATCAACGTGTTCGTCATGCCCATCGCGCTCGGCGGGCTGCTTCAATTCGGCCACGGCGCGGTGGACCCGGATACCTTCGTCCTGACCCTGCCGCTGATGCACGGTTACGAAGGGCTAGCCCTGCTCGCCTTCATCGGCGGGCTGTCGGCGGCTACCGGCATGGTCATCGTCGAAACCATCGCCCTGTCCACGATGGTGTGCAACGATCTGGTCATGCCGCTGCTGTTGCGCAGCAAGCGTTTCACCCGTGGCGACAGGCACGACCTGACCGGCCTGCTGATCACCATCCGGCGCGGTGCGATCGTCGTCATCGTGCTGCTCGGCTATCTTTATTTCCACCTTGCCGGCGATGCCTATGGGCTGGTCGGCATCGGCCTCATCAGCTTTGCCGCGGTGGCGCAGTTCGCCCCGGCGATACTGGGCGGCATGTACTGGCGCGGTGGCACGCGCGAAGGGGCGCTGGCCGGCTTGCTGGCCGGCTTCGGTGTGTGGGCTTACACCTTGCTGTTGCCATCGTTCGCCAAATCGGGCTGGCTGGATATCTCTTTCCTCCAGACCGGCCTGTTCGGTCTGGTGTGGTCGAGGCCGGAACAGCTTTTCGGCTTTACCGGGCTGGACAACGTCAGCCACGCGCTGTTGTGGAGCCTGCTCGTCAATGTCGCCTGCTACATCGGCGTTTCCCTGCTGCGCGAACCCAATGGCGCGGAGGCGAGCCAGGCGACACTGTTCGTCGATGTCCAGCGCCACGGCGGCGCGCCGCTCACGAGTTTCTGGCGCGGCGGCGCCGAGGTGCGAGAACTGATCCCGCTGGTGGCGCGTTTTCTCGGCCGGCGCCGCACCGAGGATGCGTTCGCGACTTATGCGCGCGCGCGCGGCGCGGCCACCGTCGACACGCTGCGGGCCGATGCCGATCTGGTCCACTTCGCCGAAACCCTGCTGGCCGGCGCCATCGGCAGCGCCTCGGCGCACGCGATGGTATCGACCGTGGTACAGGAAGAACCGCTGGGTCTGGACGAGGTGATGCACATCCTCGACGAAGCCTCGCAGGTACGGGCTTATTCGCACCGGCTGGAGGAAAAATCCCGGGCGCTGGAAACGGCGACGGCGGAACTGCGCATCGCCAACGAGCAGTTGAAGGAACTCGACCGCCTCAAGGACGACTTCATGTCGTCGGTAACGCACGAACTGCGCACGCCGCTGACGTCGATCCGCGCATTGTCGGAAATGCTGCTGGACGACCCCGGTATCGACTCGGCCGAGCGCGCGCGCTTTCTCGCCATCATCGTGTCCGAGACCGAGCGCCTGACGCGCCTGGTGAACCAGGTGCTCGATCTGGCAAAGATCGAATCGGGGCACGCGGAATGGCACAATTCCGACGTGGATATGCGGGCACTGGTGCTGCACGCGGCGGACGCCACCGCGCAGCTTTTCCGCGACCGGGGCGCCGTCGTCGAGTTGCGCGTACCGGACGACGTGCTGGCTCTGCGCGCCGACCACGACCGCTTGCTGCAGGTCGTGCTGAATCTGCTTTCCAACGCGGCAAAGTTCGTGCCCCCGGGGCAAGGGCGGGTCACGGTCGTGCTGCGCAGCGACGAGCACAGCGTTCGCGTGGATGTGACGGACAATGGCCCCGGCATCGCCCACGGGCAGGAAGCCCTGATTTTCGAAAAATTCCGCCAGGGTGGCAGCGAATCCGCACGGCCCCAGGGAACAGGGCTGGGGCTGCCCATCAGCCGCCAGATCGTCGAACATTTCGGCGGCCGGCTGTGGGTCGAATCCAGACCGGGGCTGGGATCGACATTCTCATTCACGCTGCCGCGGCCACCCGCGCCGGCCGGGCAATGACATAGAATAAAGAGGCGAGGGGAAAGAAAATGACCAAAAAGGTTCTGATCGTCGATGACGAGCAAAACATCGTCATTTCGCTCGAATTCCTGATGAAGCGCGAGGGTTTCGAGGTCATGATCGCCAGCGACGGCGACGAAGGCGTGCGCCGCATCCGCGCCGAACGCCCCGATCTGGTGCTGCTCGACGTCATGATGCCGAAGAAAAACGGCTTCGAGGTATGCCAGGAAATCAAGGCCGACCCCGAGCTGCAATCCACCCGCATCCTGATGCTGACTGCCAAGGGGCGCGACACCGAAGTCGCCAAAGGCCTGGCGCTGGGTGCGGATGCGTACATGACCAAGCCCTTTTCCACCCGCGAACTGGTGGCCCGCGTGCGCACCCTGCTCGGAATGGCCGAATGACGCCCAGGCAGCGGCTCGCGCTCGGCGCCGTGGCGGCGGCGGCCATCGTGCTCGCGCTGTTCATCGTTTCCGGCGTGGTGGTGGTGTCGGATCTTTCCGCCGCCGAAAAAGAAACCCTGGCCACCGTGCTGTCGCCGCGCATCGGCCTGCTGGTCGTCATGTGCCTGTTCGGCATGGCAATTGCCGCCGCAGCCCTGCGCTGGCTGCACGGCGAATATGTGATGGCGCCGGCACGCTTGCTCGAAGAAGTCCGCATTCTGCTCGGCAGCGACGGCAGTCGGGCCTTGCCGCAGGCGGGCAGCACCGAAACACGCGCGCTGGCCGAATCCATCGACTCGCTGGCGCAGCAGCGCCGGGCTTTGAAAGAAGACGTACAGGCGCGCATCCAGGAAGCAATGAACTCGGTCGAGGAGGAAAAAAACCGCCTCGCCGCGCTCATGTCCGAGCTGACCCAAAGCGTCGTCGTGTGCAACCTGGACGGCCGCATCCTGCTCTACAACAGCCGCGCCCGCCTGCAGTTCCGCGCCCTGTCGGAAACGCCCGCGGCGCTTGGCGGCAGTGAGCTGATCGGCCTGGGACGCTCGATCTACACCGTGTTCGAGCGCAACCTCGTCAACCATGCGCTGGAAACCATCCAGCATCGCCTGCGCCGCGCCGCGCAGCCAGTAGCGCACTTCGTCACCGCCACACGCTCCGGCCAATTGCTGCGCGCGCAGATGGCGCCGGTACTATCCAGCGGCGCAGCCGCCGACAAAACCGACGCCGAAGCCATGATCGGCACCGATAATGAAGCAAAAGCCGAAGAAAGCGGCGAGCGCACGATCACCGGCTTCATCCTGATGCTGGACAACATCACCCGCGACTTCGAAACCGAATCACGCCGCGACCAGATGCTGCACGCCCTCACCGAACGTTACCGCGCCTCGCTCGCCAACGTGCGGGCGGCGGCGGAAACGCTGGAGGAATACCCCGATCTGCAGGAAGACCTGCGCGAACGCTTCCACAAGGTGATCCGCGACGAGGTGCAGGCGATGAGCAAGCACCTCGACCGGACCGCCACGGATTTTGCCGATTCGCTGAAAACGCGCTGGCCGCTGGAAGAAATGCTCGGTGCCGACCTGATCGCCGCCGCGCAGCGCCGTATCGAAAACCTCATCTCGCTGCCCACCAAGGTGGAAGAAATCGACGAATCGCTGTGGGTCAAGGTGGACAGCTTTTCGTTGCTACAGGCGCTCATTTACCTCGCCAGCCGGCTGTCGGACGAATTCGAGGTGCGCGAAGTGCGTTTCCGCCTCAGCAGCGCGGGCCGTCTGGCGCACCTTGACCTGATCTGGTCGGGGCAGGCGATGAGCACCGAAACCGTCATGAGCTGGGAGCTAGAGCCGATGCACTTCGCCGGCGAAAGCAGCCCGCTCACCGTGCGCGACGTCATCGAACGGCACGATGGCGAAATCTGGCTGGAACGTGAAAAAGTCCGCCACCGCGCCTTCTTCCGCATATTGCTGCCGGTGGCGATACCGCAAGAGCAAGCGGCGGAGGAAGCCTTCCTCAAGGGCGACAGCCGCCCCGAATACTACGACTTCGATCTGTTCAAGTGGTCGGAACGCTCGCGCGCGCTGGAAGACCGACCGCTGTCGGAACTCGCCTTCACGGTGTTCGACACCGAAACCACGGGCCTGAACCCGTCGCAGGGCGACGAAATCATCCAGATCGGCGCCACCCGCATCCTCAACGGCAAACTGCTGCACGGCGAATCCTTCGAACAATTGATCGACCCGCACCGACCGCTGACGCAGGAATCCATCCAGATTCACGGCATCACGCCCGACATGCTGCGCGGCCAGCCCGACATCCAACTGGTGCTGCCCGCCTTCCACGCCTTCGCCGCCGATACCGTGCTGGTGGGGCACAACGCTGCTTTCGACATGCGCTTCCTGCAACTGAAGGAAGCCGCCACCGGCCTGCGCTTCGACCACCCGGTGCTCGATACGCTGCTGCTCTCGGCGGTGATCCATCCCAACCAGGAATCGCACCGCCTGGAAGCCATCGCCGAACGCCTGGGCGTCACGATCGTCGGCCGCCACACCGCGATGGGCGACGCCATCGTCACCGCCGAGGTATTCCTGAAGCTGCTCCCCCTGCTGGCGGGAAAAGGCATCCGCACCCTGCGCGACGCGCGCGAAGCGGCGGAGCAGTCCTATTACGCTAGAATCAGGTATTGATGGTTGGCACGATCAGCAGTTAGTTAGCAGTCGGTACTACGTAATTTTCGATATGCGCGCGCACCAAGTAGGTAGTCTGCAGTGAAAGGTCCGCGCGACTTCGCCGGGCGTCTGCGCCTTTATTACGGCTGGTATACCGTTGCTTTCATCGTGTTCGTCATCCTGCTGGCGATCGGCGAGCACCTCGGGCTGTCGCAGCGCGCAATCGGCCACATCTTCCTCTTCGTCACCATCGCCATCTACGCCAGCATCGGCGTCATCAGCCGCACCTCCGACGTCATCGAATACTACGTTGCCGGGCGGCGCGTGCCGGCAGTGTTCAACGGCATGGCAACGGCAGCGGACTGGATGAGCGCCGCCTCCTTCATCGGCCTGGCCGGCACACTCTACTTTTCCGGCTTCGAAGGACTCGCCTTCGTCACCGGCTGGACCGGCGGCTTCGTTCTCGTCGCCCTGCTGCTCGCCCCCTACCTGCGCAAATTCGGCCAATACACCATTCCCGATTTTCTCGGCGCGCGCTATGGCGGCAACACCGCCCGCCTGGTCGGCGTCGCCGCCACCGTGCTGGCGAGCTTCGTCTACCTGGTCGCGCAGATCTACGGCGTCGGCCTGATCGCCAGCCGCTTTGTCAGCATCGAATTCGAAATCGGCCTGTTCGTCGGCCTCGCCGGCATCCTGGTCTGCTCCTTCCTGGGCGGCATGCGCGCGGTCACCTGGACCCAGGTGGCCCAGTACGTCATCCTCATCGTCGCCTACCTCACGCCGGTGGTCATCCTGTCGTACAAGCTTACCGGCGTTCCCATACCGCAAGCGATGTACGGCAGCGTGCTGAGCAAGCTGAGCGAGCGCGAGACGGCCCTGCTCGACGCCCCCGCCGAAATCCAGGCGCGCGAACTGTACCGCCGCCGCGCGGAAGACTACGCGGCCAAGATCGACGCCCTGCCCGATTCACTCGCCGTGGAACGCCGCCAGCTCGTCGACCAACTGCAGGCCCTGCGCATGAAAACCGCGCCCGCGCGCGACATCGCCCAGACCGAACGGACCCTGCGCGACTTGCCGCGCTCCACCGAAGAAGCCCGCGAACGCTGGCAGCAAGCACGCGCCGAAGCATTGCAGCGCGCACAGCCGCCACCGCGGCACACTGCGGCACACCCCGGCGAAACCGCCGCCGAATCGGCCGTGGCGCGCAACAATTTCCTCGCCCTCGTGTTCGTGCTGATGGTCGGCACGGCCGCGTTGCCGCATATCCTGGCGCGCTACTACACCACGCCGGGCGTGGCCGAGGCGCGCCGCTCGGTCTTCTGGTCGATCGCCTTCATCTGCGTGTTCTACATCACCGCACCGGCCTACGCCGTGTTCGCCAAGTGGGAGGTGTACAACAACATCGTCGGCGTCAGCCTGAATGAGCTGCCCAACTGGATTGCCTCGTGGGGTAAGGTCGGGCTGGTCAAGATCGAAGACATCAACGGCGACGGCATCCTGCAACTGGCCGAACTCACGCTCAATACGGACGTGATCCTGCTGGCGACGCCCGAAATCGCCGGGCTGCCCTACGTCATCTCCGGCCTCGTCGCCGCTGGCGGGCTGGCCGCCGCGCTATCGACCGCCGACGGACTGCTGCTGACCATCTCCAACGCGCTGTCGCACGATTTCTACTACAAGGTCATCAACCCGCGCGCCTCCACGCACCGCCGCCTCGTCATCTCCAAATCCCAATTGCTCGTCGTCGCCATCATCGCCGCCTGGGTCGCATCGCTGCGGCCGGACAACATCCTGCTTATGGTCGGCCTCGCCTTCTCCATCGGCGCATCCGCCTTCTTCCCGGCGCTCGTCCTCGGCATCTTCTGGAAACGTGCCAACCAACCGGGCGCCGTGGCCGGCATGATCGCCGGCTGCGGCCTGACCCTGTACTACGTCGCGCAAACCCACCCCTTCCTCGGCGGCTCACTGGCCAACGCCTGGTTCGGCATCAACCCGATCTCCGCCGGCGTCTTCGGCGTGCCCCTGGGCTTCGTCGTCATCGTCATCGTCAGCCTCTGCACCCGCGCGCCAGCCAAGGAACTCCAGGACCTGGTCGACTACGTCCGCTACCCCTACCTGACGACAAAGCGGGAAGACTGAAAAACCGCGCCCCGAACAAGGCTTCCTTCACCGCCGCTTTGACGCTAGAATGCACGGCTCCACGGAGAGGTGGATGAGTGGTTTAAGTCGCACGCCTGGAAAGCGTGTTTAGGGTAATACCCTAACGCGGGTTCGAATCCCGCCCTCTCCGCCAATAACATCGAAAAGCTCTTGATTTTCAAGAGCTTTTTTGTTTTGTAGGATTCAATCCTACAAATTTTCCTACAAAAAAGACACCCTAAAGATCGTCGCGGGTGACGACTGAAATCCACGCTTAGTCAGGCGCTCGGCCGCCTGCCGGATGGCATTGTTGATACAGCCAAAGCTTGGCCGTGCGCCAGCGTATGGTCCGGAAAGACCAGATCGAGATCTACCGACAGGCGCGGCATATCGCGCACGAAAAGGTTGATTGCCGTATCGCCCATTAATGCAAAAGTGTCGTCGGTAAACACCACACCAGGGGCGCCAAGGTGTCGTTCGGGCGGCAAAAGACCCCGCGCGTCAGGCGCGTGAACCAGCCAGCGCGCACAAAGGGTCGATGACCGCTTAGCCTGATCGCCACCGTTCACCTTCCGCGATCGAACGTCGCAGATCAGCCTGTAGGTATCTCGGCGGATTTGGCGGTGCACTTTGGTGGCCCCACCGGCCGGTTTGCATCTCAAACCCGTCGTTCCGAAACGACCGAAAGCCTGCCATTGATGCCCGGCCGCTTCAATGGCCGCTTCCGACGCTGATGAACTGGAGCTATCGACCCGTTGAGGTACTTCGTGCCGTAGGACCGAATGACCGCTCCGCAGCGATGGCGGTCGGTCCAGTAGCTGAAGACAGCGGATCGCAAGACGTCAAATAGGCGGCATCCGTGGCCTGAAATCCGACACCTTGAAGCGGACTATTCGTTAATTGACTTTCGATTGAAGTGAATGCATCACGATCCCTGTGCCGGTAAGCGCGGCGTGGGGTATATAGTCCACCATAGTCAGAAGTGGCGCCGCGGTAGGTTGCAGTACCGATGCAAATCAAGAATATCGACTGAGAGGGAATCTCGGCCTTGCATATCGAAAGTGTCACGATCACCGGGTTCCGGTGCTTCGGCCCTGCCCCGGCAACCATCTCGCTCAGCGACGGCCTCACTGCGGTCGTCGGCGCCAATGCTTCGGGCAAGACTGCGGTGCTGCAGGCGCTGATGCGGATGTTCGGGGTGACGCGAGCGCAGCGCACGATCGTTCCCTCCGACTTCCACGTAGCGCCCACCGAGGCAGAGTGCCCAGCCGCGCGCGAGTTGACCATCGATGTTCATCTCAGTCTGCCGGAGCTCGTGGCCGGAACAGCGACCGCAACCACGGTCGCGCCCGTGTTTCGCCATATGCGCGTGGAGCGCCCCGGCGGCACGCCGCTGTGCCGCCTGCGCCTGCGGGCGCGGTGGGATGCCGACGGTACGGCCGAAGGCACCGTCAGTCAGGACCTGAACTGGGTCAACACGGTCGACGAAGTCGTCCGCGACGACCAACTCTCGCCTGTGGCGCCGGGTGACCGGGGCCTGATCCAGCTGTTCTACACGCCGGCCAACCGGGATGCCGCCGCCCAGATCCGAGCCACGACGGGCACCCTTGCCGCGCGTCTGCTCCGCGCCATCGAGTGGTCAGCGGACACGCAAACCACCGTTCAGACGGCCACCGAGCAGCTGATGGCGGCCTTCAGCGGCGAAAAAGCCATCCAAGCCATCAGCCAGTCGCTGTCAAAGCGCTGGGAGAAACTGCACGATGGAGATATCGACTGCGAGCCCGAGCTCAGCCTCACGAGCCGACGGTTCGAGGAAGTCGTGGCACGCATCGGCGTGATGTTCAAGCAGGGCCCGGCGGGTGCCGACCGGGGACTCGAGGCACTGAGCGACGGCCAGCAGTCCCTGTTCTACTTCGCGCTCGCGGCCGCGGTATTCGATGTGGAGCGTGCTGCGGTGGCCGGGCGGATCGCGGGGTTTCGAGCCGAGGAACTCAGCGTGCCCGCTCTCACGCTGTTCGCGGTGGAGGAGCCCGAGAACCACCTTGCGCCCTACTACCTCTCGCGCATTCTGCAGCAGATTGGCACCCTTGTTGCGACGGGTGCCGGCCAGGCCTTGGTGTCCAGCCATTCGCCCTCGGTGCTGGGGCGCGTTCCGCCTGACGACGTGCGCTATTGCCGGCGTGACGCGGCCAGTGGTGTCTCCACCGTCGCGTCCATCCCGATGCCCGGCGGCGACGTCGAGGCCATCAAGTTCGTGCGCAACGCCTTCCTCGCGTTTCCCGAGTTGTACTTCGCGCGCTTCGTGCTGCTGGTCGAGGGGGATTCGGAGCGCATCGTGCTGCCGCGTCTGGCCGAGGCGTTGAACCTCCTCATCGACCCCTCTTTCGTGGCGATCGTGCCTTTGGGCGGACGGCACGTTAACCACTTCTGGCGCCTGCTGCACGGTCTGGGCATTCCCTATGCGACGCTGCTCGACCTCGACCTGGGGCGTGACGGCGGCGGCTATGGCCGCGTCAAGAACGCTCTGCAGCAGTTGCTAGCACTGGGAAAGATTCTGGCACTGCCTGATGGGACCATCGTGAGCGACGATATGCTTGCCCAGATGGAGACCTGGGACCAAGCCCACCTCCAGGACTGGTTGAGCTACCTGGAACACTCCTCGTCTGTGTTCTTCTCCGCGCCACTCGATCTCGACCTGGCGATGCTGGCCGCCTTTCAGGCAGCGTACGCGGCCACGATCGAAGGCACAGGGCCACGGATGACCGACGAGGCAGCCGCAGAGGTCGTGCTGGGGACGGCTGGTTCCGGCCTGGCCAGCTATACCGGCAGCTTCCAACCGTACCGCGAACACATGGCCGCATACCGGTACCACTTTCGCACGCATAGCAAACCCGTCACCCACTTGCGTGCGTTGGCGCACCTCGATCTGCCCGCATTGAAGGCCAGCATGCCCCCGGTGCTTCAGCGAGTGCTGCAGCACATCGAGCTCCACCTTTCTGGTCTGCTCTGACCATGCCCTTGCCACCGCGACATGTGGCGCCCTCCAATTGGCTGCCGGTTGGTGTTGACAGCCTAGAGCCGAACGCGCTTAACGTGGTGCGCTCGACTGAGCACCGCTCGGTGCTGGCGGGCCCTGGTGCCGGCAAGACGGAGCTCCTCGCGCAGCGCGCGGCGTTCCTGCTCCAAACGGGAGCCTCCCCGGCCCCTCAGCGCATCCTGGCAATCAGCTTCAAGCGCGACGCCGCGCGTAACCTCGCGCGGCGCGTGCGCCAGCGTTGCCACCCAGACCACGCTGGCCGCTTCGATTCCCTGACCTTCGACGCCTTCGCCAAGGGTCTGGTTGACCGGTTCAGTCAGGCGTTGCCCGAGCGCTGGCGGCCCACGACTGACTACGGCATCCTGTTTCCCAAGCGCGCCCACTGGGATGACTTCCTGCAGCGTGCTGGTCGCGCCCAGGACAACCCCTTCGGGCAGGCCGCGGTGCGGGGGCTGTCGGTCAACCACTTCGAGCGCCGCCACGTGCTCGCCGAGCGCCTGCCGGTGGCCGGCTGGCCGCCGGTGAACACGGACCACTGGGCCAGCCAGCGGTTCTGGGACGAGCATTTGCGCGGCATTGCACGCAGCTACCTCACGTTTGCGATGCTAGGCCGGCTGGCCGAACTGCTGGTGCGCGTCAACGTGCCCGTACGCAACGCCCTGGCATTGACCTACTCACACGTGTTCATGGACGAATTCCAGGACACGACGCAAGTCCAGTTCGACCTCGTGCAGGCGATCTTCCTGGGCACACCGGCGATCCTGACGGCCGTGGGCGACAACAAGCAGCAGATCATGCGTTTCGCTCTCGCGATGGACGACCCGTTCGCTGCGTTCGAGCAGACCTTTGGCGCACAGCGCATCCCCTTGCTCAGCAACTACCGCTCCTCGCCCGAACTGGTACGTATACAGCACGTGCTGGCACAGGCGCTCGACACGAATGCCGCGCACCCGCAGTCCCGCGTGCCTGCCAGGATCGCCGATGCCTGCTGCGCCATCTGGGACTTCTCCACCGAGGATGCCGAGGCGCGCACGCTGGTTCAGTTCGTCGCGTCACAGATGCGCGAGCACGGTCTGCAGCCCAACGACTTTGTGCTGCTAGTACGCCAGAAGGCCGAGGACTATGCCCGGATCCTGGCACCAGTCTTCGCGGCTGCCGGCATCCCATTGCGCAACGAAGCAGTCTATGTCGGTGCCCAGATGCTGCAGGAGTTGCTGACCGAGCCGCTCTCGGAGATGGTGCTGCTGATCCTGCGCCTAGCCTGCACCAACAGTGGCGGAGCGACCTGGACCGAAGCGCAGCACATGCTCGCTGAACTACGCGGGATCGCTCCCACCGACGACCGTGCTTGCCGCACGCTGGCGCGGGACCTGGACGTCTTCGCGCGCGGGCTCGGCCAGCAGCATCCCAGCCCCCCCGACACCGAGGCGGCGGCACGCACCCTAGTCCAGGCGGTGATCGCGTTTTTGGGCCGCGACGCTCTCGTTGCGGCCCACCCGCCCTACGCACAGGGAGACTGGTTCGGGGAGGTTGAGAACAGTCTGGCCCTACACCTGAAGGTGAGCGCCACCCAAGCGCCCGACTGGCCCGCGACGCTGGACGCCTACGAAGGAACGAAGGCGGTACCGCTCATGACACTGCACAAGAGCAAGGGGCTCGAGTACCACACGGTAATCTTCGTCGGTCTGGACGACTCGGCGTGGTGGAGCTACGCGCAGGACACCGCCGAGGCGACCGCGGGCTTCTTCGTGGCGTTCACGCGCGCCAAGCAACGGGTCATCTTCACCTATTCGCCCAGCCGAGGTGGGCGCAGGAGCATCGCGCCGCTCTACGCGCTGCTGGCGTCCGCCGGTGTGCATACGCTTTCGGTCGCGTAGCCCTCAGGAGGTCCATGCCCATGAGCTCACCCAACCTCTCCACCTTCGGCGCCGCCGGCCCGATGGTGGGCTATCTCTATCAGGTCCGGATCGCGCTGCTCTGGGCCGTTCGCCGCAGCCGCGTCGGCGATTTCACCGTCAGCATCGAGACGTTGGACGATGTGAGCTTCGAGGTCGCCGGTCAGCCCGATGCCGTCCTGCAGACCAAGCACTCGCTCAATGCGAGCGCCAGCCTGACCGATCTAAGCCCCGAGGTGTGGAAGACTTTGCGGATCTGGCTCGTGGGCCTAACCAGCGGCGAGATCCCGCCCGAGACGGCACGCTTTCTGATCGCCACGGCCGATGCCCCAGCCGGCAGTGCCTGCGCGGTGCTGGGCATCGAGGGAACGGGGCGCGATGTAGCCGAAGCGGCCAAGCGGCTCAAGCACGCCGCCACCAGTTCGACCAACAACGAACTCAAGAACGCCTTCGAGGCCTACTTGGCATTGGACGAGGCCGAGCGGGAGGCCCTGCTGGCGCACGTTTATGTCGTACCGTCCCAACCCGATGCGGCCGTCATCGAAGCACAGTTGCAGTCCGAGCTCTACCATGTCTCCCTGCACCACCAAGAGAAGTCGGTGCAGATGCTCGAAGGCTGGTGGTTCAAGCGCGTGCTCTACGAGTTGGTTCACCCCGACGGCGGCATCCCGCGCGCGGAGATCGATGCCCAGATCACGGAGATTCAAGAGTCGTTGAAGCCCGATTCGCTGCCGATCGACGGCGAACTCGACGAGCTGATGGTGGCGCTGGACCAGTTGCCCGAGTTTGCCAACCGCCCCTTTTACAAGCAGGTGGAGCTGGTTGGCGGCAGCCAGCTGCGCATCCGCAACGCGATCGTCAGCTACCTGCAGGCCTTCCGGCAACGCTCGGCCTGGACCCGCGACGACCTGCTGTTCGACGCCGACCTGCAGAAGTACGACCAACGCCTGCATACCGAGTGGGAGTTGCAGTATGCGCAGGCCTGCGACGAACTCGGGGCTGGTGCCTCGGAGGCGGCCATGGCCCAGGCAGGACGCGCTATCCTGAAGTGGGCTGAAGACGCACACCTGCCGATCCGCTCCGGTGTCAACGTCCCCTGGGTGTGCCGGGGTTCGCTGCACATGCTGGCAGAGGACCTGCGCCTGGGTTGGCACCCAGACTTCAAGGCACGGCTGCAGGCCATCTTCGGCGGGTCCGGGGAAGGAAGCGCGGCATGAGCGCCTGGCAGGAACGCACCATCGAGCAGCGCAACCTGCTCAATCCGGCCTTCTGCGCGATTGCCGTGTGGCATCTCGCGCACGGTTACCACACCGAGGCAACGGCGCTCGGCAGCAACGCAGGTGGCTTGCCATTCGCGCTGGCGTTCGTCGGCGCCAGCCTAGTGTTGCGCGGACAGACGCGTGCCCAACTGCCACGCACGATCACCTCGTCGCTCGCGACTTGGGTGAACGACCACCCGCTGGAGCGTTCAGCCATCGCCAAGGGCGTGGTCGTGCTGCGCGAGACCGTGCGTGAGGCACTGCTGTTCGGGACACAACACGGGCTGCTGTCGCTGGACGGCCACCGGCTCGAGGCCAGAAGTACCTCCGCGAAGAAGATCAACGCCTACCTCCGCGCATCGAGCGAGGAGGTGAGGGACTGCATGCGCCAGGCGAAGTTCGTCGGCCGTTGGCTGTGCAAAGCGGGTGCGCCCCCGACCGTGCTGGCGCTGTTGGGAGTGCAAGCATGATCCAGATTCGCGCCGTCGTGATCTACAGCCATGATGGTCGGCATCGCGTGGTGCCCTTCGAGCCGGGCCGCGTCAACATCATTTCAGGCGACTCGCGTACCGGTAAGTCGGCCATCCTGGGCATCATCGACTACTGCCTGGGCGCCAAGGAGATCGATGTGCCGGAGGGCAAGGTGCGGCGCAACGTCGCGTGGTTCGGCCTGCTGCTAGAAACCGGCCGCGGGCAGGCTTTCGTGGCACGCCAGCTACCGGCTGGCAACGGCAAGTCCAGCGAGGCGATCTACGTGCAGACCGACAGCGCGGTGGCCATCCCGGCAGCCAGTGCGCTGCGCCCGACCACCAACCGCGACGGCCTGCGCGCGCTGCTGGCGTCCTGGGTCGGCATGTCCGACTACCTGCACGAGCCGCCGCCGGGTCAAACCCGGGACCCACTGGCCGCCTCGATCAGTCACGCCCTCACCTTCTGCTTTCAGTCGCAGACCGAGATTGGACAGCGCAAGCACCTATTCCACGGCTCGAGCGACCGCTTCGTAGCCCAGGCCATCAAGGACACCCTGCCTTACTTCCTGGGCGCCGTCACCGACGACTATGTCGCCCAGCAGCAGGAGCTCAAACGCGTGCGCACCGAGATCCGCCAGATCGAGCGCAAGCTCGCCGAGGCCGCGGCCATCCGCGGGGAAGGCCTAAGCCGCGCCGATACGCTGCTGGCCGAGGCGAAAGCCGTCGGTCTGGCCTCGCTCGACGACAGGGCCCCCTGGCAGGAGAAGATGGAGGCCCTGCGCACAATCCAGAACACGCCAGTGCCTTCGGCCGCTTCGGAAGCCGGAGAGGATGTCGAGTTCCGCCGTCTCTCCGATGTACGTAGCGAGCTCGTGCGCGAGCAGCGCACGCTCCAGTCGACGCTGGAGCGTGCCCGCAGCTTCGAAGGCAGTTCTAGGGGCTACGCCGCAGAGGCGCGCGAGCACACAGCCCGGCTTCAGGCGGTGACCGTCTTCGAGCACGATGCACCTGGACACTCCTGCCCGCTGTGCCTGCAGGATCTACCCGAAGCCTCGCAGGTGCCTTCTATTGGCGATCTGCGCGCTGCACAGGACTACATCGGTGAGCGCAGCGGCGCGATGGACTCCGCAACGCCCCGCATCGCGACAGCAATCCAAGAGGTGGAAACCAAACTCGCCGACGTGCGCCGCCGCCTCGATGACAACCGCACCCTGCTCACAGCCGTCAAGCGCGGCAACCAGCGGCTGCAACTGGTCACGGACACTGAAGCACGGCGCGCCATGGTCCTCGGGCGGATCAGCCTATACATGGAAAGCATCCCGCAGATGCCGGACGTCAGTGAGCAGCAGACACGGCTGGCGGTGCTGCGGGAACAGGAGACCCAGCTCGACGAGGCGGTCAGCGCCGACACCATCCAAGAGAAGTTGGAATCCTGTCTCTCCAACGTCAACAAGCACCTGTCCAACTACGCCCAGCAGATTGACCTGGAGTACTCCGATTCGCCGCTGCGCCTCGATCCGCGCAACCTGACCATCGTGGCCGACACACCCGAGCGGCCGGTGCCCATGCGCGAGATCGGCAGCGGCGAAAACCACGTGGGCTACCATATCGTCGCGCACCTGGCGCTGCACACTTGGTTCGCCAGTCGCAGCCGCCCGGTGCCATCCTTCCTGCTGCTGGACCAGCTGTCCCAGGCGCATTTCTCGCCCGACGCCGTACCGGGTAATGGTGTGACACAGGAGAAGATCGACGCGGACCGCCGGGCCGTCAAGCGCCTCTTCGCTCTGATCTTCGATGTCGTCGAGAGCCTAGACGGTAAATTCCAGGTACTCATCACTGACCACCCAGACTTTAGCGACGACGTCCGATTCCAAGCTGCGCTGCGAGAGCGTTGGCGCGATGGACTGAAGCTCGTGCCCGAGGACTGGCCGCGCACGGCCTGAGCGGCCCTGTTGATGCGTTCGACCACTTGAGTGTTGGCGAGCCAAGGCTGGATTGCCAATAATTTGCGGCGAACGCCAGACTTGCCATCGAGTCGCGCACCTGTGAGTAGAAGGCACAGACAGAATCAGTAATCGGGGAACCCAGATAGCCGACTGGAGTGATGGTCCGCTGCTGGGTGCTGGACACCAGATCCGGCCTGGATTCGCACCACCTTGACCGCAACTCAGCAAACAGCGATGCGAGAGCTGCAGTGGATCGATCTGTGCCTGCGGCTACGCACGGGAAACCGTGCACTCCTTCTCGAACCCACACTGCCGGCACAGGTTGCGCACACAAGCACCCCGAGGCTGAACGCTCCCTTCCAGAATCGCTTCGCGCCGATCGACCAGCGCATCGACCTCTTCCGCGCTCAGCAGCTTCACCCTGTGAGCCGTGCGCTTGCCGGTCCCGGTTTGCACCACCACATACGCATGCATCGAGACTGCTTCCCCAGTCTGCCGCATGATGGCTACCCGCTGCGCGGAAAGCTCGATCACATCCGAGCGGTAGGGACGGTCGATCCGGCGGGTCTTCAACTCCACCAGGACCAGCGCCTGGCCTTTGACGCGGTACGCCCGATCCACCTTAGCGGTCAGGGCAACCGGCCCCGGAGCGCGAAAAAGCTTCTCGGCATGAACCAGTTCACCGCGCCGCAGCTCCGAGGGCATCCACGCATCCTCCTGTCCCTGCCGCCACAGCCACCAGCCCAGCAGGATCGCCAGGATCACGATGATGAGAACCGATCCACTCATCGCCCTGTCCTCCCACGGTAAGCCAGCACCCTCGCGGCCAGCCACACGGCTGGCCTGAGCAGCACCCGCAGGACACGCACCCAACGTGGACGGCCATCGAGCAGGCGGCACACACCCGGTGCGCTGCGGTAGTACGCGAAGATGAACATGCGGCCGAGCGGCGTAGGGCGCAGCACCCGATCACGGAACCGCCTGAGCAGCGCCAGCTCCGGCCCTTCCCCGTAGGCCAGGGTCGCGATGAAGCAGCGCCCCTTGCGTTCGGACTGACCTTCCACATAGAAGCGGTGATGCTCGCGGTCACCCCGCGCCATATCGGCGCGCTGCTGCGCGGGGCGCCGCTGGCCGTGCTGGTGCTCGAATTGCACCAACTGCTCGCACACGCCCATCTGCGCCAATTCGGACGCACTGACGCTCGGTCGTCCGCCTCGGTGGGTTCGCGGGTTTTCTCGTGTCATAGAGCACTCCCTTGACGGGCAACCCCTGCACGCCAGCGACAGTACTCCCGATCGATCAGATAGTCGACCAGCGCGGCCGCCCGATCGCGTCGCCTGCGCGGCAGCCAGGCCGCGACCATCCAGAACGACAGGACGAACGCCAGGGTCGCGAACACCGCCCACCCTCCGAGCGCGAGCGCGAACGCACCAGCCGTCACCACGATCAGAAGGATGTCCTGCGCTCCCGGCCAGGGGTCTTCCTCCCGACACAGGTAATTGGTCCATTCGCCTGTGGTGTGGTCCACGAGGACCAGCACCTGACCGGGCCGCGCATGCTCGACGACGACACTGACCTCATCGCCCAGTCGGATCGGGTGATCCAATTGGCCGAGGGCAAGATCCGCGATGTGCCCGTCGGACTGCCTCACCCGGATGCGATGCGCGTCACGGGCTTCGGCGTCCCTCACGACGTCGTCCACCCAGCCATGAATGAATAGGTAGTTCGCTTCGTTCATCGATCGTCTCCTTGTGTACTCACTGTTCAATCGGCCCATCGAACACATCCGCCGCTGCCGGCATGGGCGACCGACGGAAAGTCGACGTAACGGATTCGCTGCTGACGTATTTGGTGTTTGCGAAGCCGACGTCGCCGGCTCTGACGATGAAGCTCATGGGAGTCTCCTGGTGGGTTGGTGAGCGGTCAGCATCGATTCGGCGATGCCAACTTTCCACACGGAATTCGCGCAGGAACTCCTCGTTCTCGTGATCAACTCGCACTGTGGTCTTTCCACAGGCAGGCTGAATCGCTCCACAGGTCGAGCGCCGTGAGTCCAGTGCTGCTTCGTGGTTCCGTGTCGCACTACAGTCGCACTGGAGTCGGCTGGATCAAGACCACAGGTCGAGTACCAAGGCAGCCATGTCATGCCCAGAGGCATCGAAACCCTGACGGTCGATACCAGAGGCCGAGTAAATCGATGTCAACCCCGCATGCCGCCTCGAAGGCTTACCCCTTCGAGATTTTTTTACCGCCCGACATTTCAATTTCGAGCGCCATGCGCAAACCCCGGTTTCTGAGGGGCAATGAGTCGGAATCGCCCGCTTCGCCATTGACGCCATCGCCGCCTGGGTGTGAACTACAGGCTCCCGAGGCCCCCTGGCCTGCTCCATCGTGGAGCGAAAGGCGTTGCGGACGTTACCCGCCTCTTCAAGTCCCGACCTGTGAGTCGGGTTCGGCACGGTCCCTGAGTCCGTGCCCGAAGCTGTTCAACCCGTAGAAGCAACGCATGGCCTTGCTGGCAGTTCCTGCCGGACGTTCCCCGAGAACGACGCCTGCGTTCGAGCAGTTCATGCGGCCGGCACCCGATGCCGCGCCACTGTCCCCGTCATCCCTGCGGGCACGCGCACTTCGCGCAACACACGGCTGTGCTGGTCCCTTGTTGGACTCCCCGTGTGCCGATGCTGCGACCTGACACCGCCCTGGACTTTTCGGTCAAGGGGCGGACCCATGCAGGGGGATGACGCTACGTTTAGAGGACCGATCCCCCAGAGCGCGCAAGGCCAGACCTTCGCGCTGATGCTGCCCCTGTCCCTTGAGGCTGGGCAGCATCCCAACTCCCGACGAACGCCGAAATGCGGAAGCGGGACGGATCACTGTTTCATTTTTAAGACCGACCGAGCCGGAGACTGCGCCCGCTGTGCAGCTCTGGCGAACCCCTGGGTAGGCAAGGCGCGATGCGTGGTCGCGCGCCTTGCCGAAGCACTCGACCACGCATCGCCGGCGCAATGGAATCCACGCCGGCGATGAGCCCACGGATTCCACCCACTCGCTGTGCGCCGCCGGGACGGCGCACAGCCCCTTCGCCGGAGAATGCTCATGTCCAGTTCCAACACCCACCGCCCACCCCACCGCGTCCAGGGCGCCTTCGGTGCGCGGCCCAGCCATGCCAACCTCTGGCCGTCATGGCCTTCTCTTGAAGCTCGTAGGGGCGTCTTCCCTCTCCGGCGAGGGCGAATTCCGGTCGGAGCGGGCCGTTTTTGAAACCGGCGTCACATCGGTCAGGGTGCCGCTGCCCTCATGACCGGCATGCACACAACAAATGCCTTCGGCTGATGTTCAGCGCGAAGCCTCGCGATAGCGCATGCGGGCCTTGGAGTCTGTGCGCTTGATCTTGTTGGCGTGGGCGCATACCGGGCACCAGTGCCCGGCCCTGATGGTGCGGGCCAGCGCCTGCCAGACATGGCCCTTGTGGCACATCCAGCTGAGCTTGATACGGCTGCTGGTGTACGCCGGCGACAGGCATTGGCCCCCGCGCTCGGCGGCGATCGCCTTGAGCACCGCGATGTCGGTGCGCAGCGCGTCGTTTTCGCAGCACCGGCACCACGTCCCGCGCAGCACACTGTTCCCCGGGGCCTCCCACTCGTGCCCCTTGGCGCAGCGGAAGCGGTAGCGAGCCTTTTGTCCCGTATAGGCCTCGCTCAGGCACACGCCGCCCTTGGCCTCGGCCGCCGCCCGCAGCCGCGCGAGCCCCTGGGCATCCAGGTAGGCCCGGCTCCTCTCTGCGTGGCTGCACGGCAGGCACCAGCTGCCGCGCAGCACCTCCGTGCCGGTAGTCTCCCATTCATGGCCCTCGCGGCAGCGGAAGCGGTAGCGCGCCTCCGTGCCCAGATACCGGCCGTCCAGGCACTGGCCGCCGTGGGCCGCCGCCGCGGCGTGCAGCCGCTCCAGGCCGTCGGCCAGCCGCCTCCTGGCACGGGTCCGCTCGCGCTCGCATTGCGGACAGGTTCCTCCAGTGCGGTACAGCACGTTTTTCGCGCTGCGCTCCCACAGGTGGCCGTGCGCGCAGCGGAAGCGGTAGTTCGCGTCGGGGCCGCGCCAAGCCGTATTCAGGCAGACGCTGCCGTTTCGTTCGGCGGCCGCGGCCACCCGCGCCAGGCGTTGCAGATCCCGGCACACGGGGCAGGCGACCGGCGCTTTGGTGGTGATCTGCGAGGCGCTGCGCACCCAGACGTGGCCGGCCGTGCAGCGCAGGCGGTACCGTCCGTGCGCGCCCTGCCAGTCGGTGTCGAGCAGTTCGACCTGGGCGGCGTCGGCGGCCTGCTTCAGGCAGTTCGCGGGATCGGCCGCCTTGGGGCGGCGCCGAGGCGCCTTCTTTGCCGGGTTGGTGCCGCTGCTCACGGGGTCAGAATCTGCGGATTTACGGCACGCGCAGCCGCAGCTTCGACAGCAGCATGTCCCACAGCGCGATGGCTTCCTCGTCGGTGAGGTCGGTGCCCTTGGCGTTGGGACGGTTGCCTTCGACGCCGGTGTAGAGCGCCGCATCGAGGTTCGGGTTGTTCCTGTCGTAGCGGATACCGGGCACCTCGAACTGGAACTCGTGCGAGTAGCCGCCTTCTTCCAGCGGGCGCTTGAACAGGGCTTCTTCGCCCCGCCGCTTGGCAACGGTGTACTTGCCGTCGCGCAGCACCTTGACCTTCCGAAACTCTGCTTCGTAGGGCGTGCCGCGCACCTCACGCTCGGCTTCTCTTCGGCGCTGCGACATCGGCGGCGAAGGTTCGCCGTCCTTGTTGCTCGACACGGAAAAACTCACCCCGGGCAGCGAGGGAAAGCGAAAGCCGATGCCGAAGATTTCCTGGAACTTGCCGCTGTCGTCGGCGATGAAGCCCAGATCCAGACAGACGCCGGGCTCGGTGGGGATTTCATTGGGAGTGCGGGCGCGGAGATTGCCTGCGATGGAGGTCAATCTGCTGACTAGAAAGTCTTCCGTTCTCCCCTCACTCTTCGCTGTGGTACTGGCGTAAATCACTGCATGTGGCCCCATTGGCATGTAACCAATGACGTCCAAGACACCAGCTTTTTGGGCAGTATCAGTCTCCCAAAAAGACAATGTCCAACTGCCAGCTGTAGGGCCTTGAGCAAAGTCCTTGATCTCCGCTCGATCGATGGTCTTTGATTTTTGAAGAACTTCATTGCGTTTTGCTTCAGCCAGCACGGCAATCTTGTCGGCACCATCTGGAATCGTTTCTATCCTTGGCCCAAATTCCTGTGGCCCAACGATGACGGTAGTTTCCGTAGGTACATCGATCACGTAGCGCCCGAAACATACCGGCTGGGTCTTCTCGAACAGTTTCTGGATTCTCGGCAGGTTGGCAAGATTCATGGAGGCAGCCTCGGGTTGGCAGGCACTGCAGGCCAGGGCAAGGAAGATGGTCAGAAGGGCTCGGCGCATTGCTCAGTCTTCATCCCACCAGTCGAAGGCATCGTGGGCGATCCTGGCGATGCCGTAGAGCGTGCTGGCGATCACCTTGTCGTTCTGGTAGCTGCTCTGGTGGTCGTACCCGGTTTGTGTGAAGCCGACCTTGGGCTTGCCCTGGCGTATCGGGTCGCGGGCCGAACATTCGGCCGGCACGGTGCCGTCGCCGGCATCGGCCGGATCGGCGATGGAGGCATTGAAGACCACTTTGTAGTTGCCCGCCTCGTGGTAGAGCGCGATGGACTTTTCACCCTGATCGGCACGGCACTGCCACTGCTTTGCACCGGGCATGATGTCCACGGAAGAAGGCCGCATGGCCTGAACGCCCTGATCGCTGTGAAACACCGGCGTGCCAGCCTTCCAGGTCACGGTGCCCCAAGCGCGGTGTTTATCGTCGGCGCCGTAGCTCAGATAGGTCTCGTCGTGGTAGGTGGAAGCGATGCTGTTGTGGAACTTCTGTGCATCGAACAACAACTTCGTTGTTCTTTCCAGCGTCGAAGTCTCTTGTCTAGCCGGATTCACCCACTCCGGATTGATCAACCGATACCACTTGTCCTGCACCGTGTAGATCTCGCTGTACGGGTCCGACTGCGGCAGGCTCAGCGCGGTCTGGCCGTCGATCTCAGCACGCAGCCACCTGGGCGCATAGCGTTCGGTGGGCAGCAGTTGCAGCCCGGCCGGCGCGTTCGCCAGGATGGCCGTGACCTTCGGGCCGGTATCGCCGAGCACTTTTCTTTCGAGGTAACCGCCTTCGAAGCCCATGCGCATGCGCTTGTAGGCCGCGCCCGCACCGATGGCCGGCATCACGCCATGCACGATGCCGGCGACCTCGCTCTGGGCATTGCCGTAGCTCGGGTGGATCAGCGCGCGCGCCACCAGCCCGCCCATCGAGTGGGTGACCACGATGACCTTGCGGCAGTCGAACTTCATCTTCTGGTAGCCGGCCTTGATCTCCTTGATCCGTTCAGCCACGTACTTGGCCGAGTCGGCGTTGCTCTTGAGCCAGTTGTAGCCCACGGCATGCACCGGGTACCAGGCGTCGCTGATGGTCCGCAGTTCGTCTTCCGTCAGTGCCGCGCCGCCGTCGCCGCCCCATTGGCTCGTGGGAATCGCCATCGCGGCGGTGGGGCCCTGGGTCCATCCCTGCCACAGTTCGCCCAGATAGCAGATGGTGTTGAGTGAGCTTTCCAGGGTCTTGAGCAGCTTGCCGTAGCTGTCGAAGTAGACCTCGCTCCAGCCGCGCAGGCGGGCGCGCTCCGTGACCTCGGCCTCGATGTTGTCGGGCCCGCTGACGAAAAGCACTTTCTTGACGTTGCGGTGGCGCTTGTTGGCTTCAGCGTCGGCCTTCGGGTCATAGCGGTCCACCGAGGTGGCCTCGGGGTCGAGGATGCGCTGGCGCTGGGCCGCGCTCTTGCTCATCATCGAGATGGCCTCGGCGGTGGCCTCGGGGCGCCAGGCGATGTCGTTCTTCTTGCGCAGTTCCTGCTGGCGCTCGGGTGTCAGGCGCAGGTGTGTACCCATCACGCCGGGCAGGAAGATCACCGGGATGACCTTGCGCGGCAGGACCAGCACTTCGATGCCCTGGCGGTCTTCGCTGGGGGTGCTGGTGACACGCACGCCCTGCGAGCCGTCTTCGTAGACGTTGGCGTGAATGCGCCGGGGCGGAACGTCGGACAGGTCCCGGAACAGCGAGGGGGGCTTGGGCTTGGTCATGGGCGGCTCGGATCAGGCCGGGTCGTCGGACGGAAGATCGAAGTCCAGGTCTTCGGCGCGCTTTCGTGTGTCGAGGATCGAGGTCTTGCCCTGGGCATCGGTGTTGTCACTTTGCAGCGATCCGTCGGCACGCCGCACGCGGGTGGGCTGGTTTTTCAGCGGCTTGCCCGAATGGGCATTGCGCACGATGAAGTGCTGGTCGAAGCGCCCCGGCTCGTAGGTTTCCGTGGGCAGCGCTGGCAAGACCGCCGGATCGCCCTTGGGCCCCGCCAGGTTCGTTGTCGTGCCCTTGACGTCCAGCGTGGAGGGCATGGTCAGCGTGATGTTCGCCCCCTCGAGCACGATGGAAGTCTTGCCGCCCTTGAGCACGACCTTCTCCCTGGCCAGCACCTCGATGCCCTCGTGGCTGCTGGTCACGGTGAAGTCCTGCTTGGCCTTCCAGTCGAGCTGGTCGGTGTGCGCCTGCAGCGAGACCGTGGCGTCCTGCGCAATGGCCTGAATGCCGCCCTGGTGCACGAACAGCCCCGCACTGGCGCCGGCCACCAGGCTCACCGTCTTGCCCGCCGCCCAATGCGCCTGGGCTTGACTGGTCCAGTGAATGGCCTGCCCGGCCCACAGCGCCGTGCTGGCCGGTGTAGCCCAGTTCATCGCGTTGGCTGCATCGAACACCATCAGCGGACGGGCGAAGGCGGGGACGGCTTCTTCACCGTCTTCGCGCGTGCCCGGCTGCGGGATCCGGCTGCTCTGGCCATTGACCGGCCCGCCCCAGCGGCCGTTCTTCTTCGGGTCCAGGTCCTCGGCCAGCGGTTCAAGGACTTCGTTGGCCGCGAGCTTCAGGCCCTGGCCCTGTTCGGCCGCGTCATTGATGCGCTGCGCTGCCTGACGCGCCGCCTCGAACTGTCCGCGCGCGCTGGCCGCATCCATGGCAGTGCCGCCTGCACGGGGCTGCGCCACGCTGGAGATGAGCAGTCCCTCTCCGCCGCGCACCGCAGTCCAGGTATCACTGCGCAGTTCGGCCCCATTGCCGCGCCAGGCGCCGCGGCTCGCCGCTTCGGGGGCCTGGGCGTTGAGGTGCCCGAGGTTCAATTGGCTGGCCCCGCTGGAACTGGCGAGCCGGGTACGGACTTGGCCTGGCGCATCATCGACCAGCCACTGGTTGAAGCCATTGCCGTCGAGCCCACGGCTGTGCCAGCCCGAGAGCACGCCGGGGTGGTTGGCGCCGCCGTCGGTGCCAGCGCTCCAGGGGGGAAGGTCCTGTTCGTTGAAGAGCTGATGGCTGACTACTCCACGGTCGACGTCTCCATCGATGAACGACACCAATACATCGGTGCCAATGCGCGGTAAATGGTGCGCCCCCCAGTTGGGGCCGGCCACCGCGCTGGCTACGCGCAGCCACACCGAGGGGGCGGTGCTCCTGCGCCGGCCGGCACTGACCAGCGTGGTGTCGTCGCCAGCCTGGGCCGCTTCGGCCGGGTCGCTCTGCCAATGAAAGCGTACGCGCACGCGATGGTCGCGCTGGGTGTAAACGCCGGTGCGGTTGTTGCCTTGTTCGCCTTCCTGGTCACTGTCATGGCCGACCACGCGTGCGACCATCGTCTCGGGTGCGGTGGGCTTGGGTGTCCACAGCGGCACGATGGCCGCTTCCTGGCGCTGGGCCTCGAAGCGGTTGCGGTAGCTGCCTTTTTCGATGTCGGTGCTGCCCAGGGTTTCTGCAGCCTGCGCTCCGAGGTTGTTGGCCGCCGCATGGACAACGGCCAGGACGGTGAAACCCTGGCCGTCGTAGCGGTCGTGTTCGGTCAAGGTGAAACATCGCCCGGGCTCCAACTGCCGGGCGCTGCCCCGGCCCTGGAAGCGCTTGGACAGCGATTCGTGCGCGGCCACCAAGCGCTCGCTGGCTTCCTGGGCGGCACTGCGGTTGGCGTAGCGCTGCGCGCCGGCGCCGTCGTGGTGTTCGAGGGTGGGGACTTCGCCCAGGTCGAGGTGGGAGTTCGTCTGGCCCAGGGGCGCATGCAGCACGCTGGCGTCCCAGGCGCTGAGGCTGGCGCTGTTGGTTCGGACCTGGCGCCGCGCGCTCCAGTCGGTGATGGCGTCGCTGGTCTCGGTGGCGTCGATGCGGTGGAAGCGCACTTGCGCCGGGGTGCATTCGCTCAAGGGGGCCTGGCGGTCGAAGATGACCAGGCAGTGGCGTGAGGGGGTGACGGGTTGGGTGGAACCGGTGTTGTTGTTATTGGCCGAACTCTGTTCTTCTTCGCTCTGTTCGTGTTCGAAGCGCCAGCTCAGGCCTTCCTGGGCCAGCAGCCGGCGCAGGAAGTCGAGGTCGCTTTCGCGGTACTGCACGCAGGTGGGGCGCACGGCCAGGTTCTGGCTGACGTCGAAGCGCCAGTGGGCGCGCAGGTGGTCGGCGAAGATGTCGTCGAGGATGTCGCGCACGCTTTTGTTGGCGTATACGAAGCTGTCGCGGCGCAGGGCCAGGGTGGCCAGCCAGGGTTGCAGGTGCAGGCGGTAGCGCGCGAGACCCCCGTCGCTGCCCAGGGCGGACGCGCCGGTGAGTTGGCCGTGCCAGGCGCGGGTGCTGCCGTCGGCCAGCAGCAGGCGCAATGTGAGTTCTTCGCCGATCAGGGACTGCGGATCGAAGGCGCTGGAGGTGGCCAGCACGTCGATGTCGAACTGGAACAATGCATCGATGCCTTCGCGGCCGCTGAAGCGTTCGACGACCAGGTCTTCGTTGACTTCTCCCGCTGCCTTGGGGGTCTGCAGTCTGAGCAGTCGGGCGTGTTGCGACAGGCTCGCCGTCTTCAGCAGGCTCAGGAGGCCGCCATCAGGGCCGGATTGGGGATATGACATGGCAGATTGGCTCGTTCTTGCTCGTCCAATAGACAGCCCGCGCTGCACTTCGAGCGCCAGTGGCCGCCGTCCCTGTTTGCGCGTCTGGAAAACACGCAACGGGGCATGTTAGTCGGCGCCTTCATTGGCGCGCCATCGGTTTTCGCACTGTTTGAGTCGGGTTTGCGCCAGGACAGACAGGACGTTTCAGCGCGTTCTGTGGGAGACGGTTTTTTCCAATGCGGTGTGCCGGGCGTTGAACAGGGCAGGCGCTGCAGATCGAGCACGCGCAGGGAACTGGCGGAAATGGCCGCCGACATCGCACGCCGCAAGGAAGAAGTGCGGCAGGTTCTGAAAGAAACCATCGAGAAGCTGTCGCAGGAGATCAACGTCAAGAGTCCCGTGCAGAACCGCACCGTGGCAGCGCGCGAAAGAGGAATCCGCATGCACCATCCTTGATAGTGCGCGGCCGAAGATGTAGCCGACACCGCTCGTGAATTGAAACAAATCATCTCAACAAACTACGCCATTGACATTTATTCGACTGTCCTGCGCGTCGTCCGCTCTCGCCAAAACCAAATCCACTGCAACGTTTCAGGTTGGCGCATTTGCTTGACGAAGAAATTCATGCAGCGCAATTGACCGCTCCCCTGTCGCTTGACAGTCACCGGCAGCGCCCTTCACCATCGCCCCGCTTCAGCGTCATAACCAAACAACATCAGCCGATGACGACGCATTCGGCAACACCAGCAACACAGTCGCATGCCACGCGAACGATCCTGTTCGTGTCCGCTCGTGCATGCGTCATGTGCGTCGCCTTCGCTCCCGAACTTTTTTTGCGGAGCCCCCTGCATGAACCGCACGCTCAACGCCCTGACGCCCTTGGGGGACGCCCTACGCTTTGACAGCCTGACCGGCCGCGAAGAACTCTCCCGCCTCTTCGACCTCAGCCTCACCCTCAAGAGCGAACAACGCGACATCGACCCCGACGCCCTCCTGGGCCAATCGCTCAGCGTCGAAATCCAGACCGCCG
>JAVBSY010000048.1:0-16647 GCA_031556475.1 Azoarcus sp. | reverse complement strand
CGGTTTCTGGGACGCCATCCGCAAACTGTTCGCCGATACCTTCGACGCCCGCACCCACGGCTGGAGCGCGTCGCGCTTCTCCTTCAATACCGGCGCCGGGCGCTGCCCGGCGTGCGAGGGGCAAGGCCGCATCACGGTGGACATGAACTTCCTCCCCGACGTCAAGATGCCGTGCGAAACCTGCGGCGGCGCCCGCTTCAACCCCGAAACACTGACGGTACACTGGCGCGACAAGACCGTGGCCGACGTACTGGCGATGGCAGTGGACGAAGCGGTGGAGTTCTTCGCCGCCCACCCGGCCATCGCCCACCCCTTGCAACTATTGCAGGACGTCGGCCTCGGCTATCTGACGCTGGGCCAGCCCAGCCCCACGCTCTCCGGCGGCGAGGCGCAGCGCATCAAGCTTGTCACCGAACTGGCGAAAGCGAAGAACCGCGCCGGCGACCCCATCGACACCGGCGGCGTGCCGCTGGCGGCGGACAAACACAGCTTCTACGTGCTCGACGAACCCACGGTCGGCCTGCACATGGCCGACGTGGACAAGCTGATCCGCGTGCTCCACCGCCTCGCCGACGCCGGCCACACCGTGCTGACGATCGAACACGATCTCGACGTCATCGCCGAGGCCGACTGGCTGATCGACCTCGGCCCGGAAGGCGGCGACGGCGGCGGCACCGTGGTGGTGGAAGGCCCGCCGGAAGCGGCGATGGCCTGCGCGCACTCGCATACGGGGCGGCATCTGGCGGAATTTCTCGCCGCCCGCACGCGGACCGCACAACCCGACCAGCGGCCTGCTCGAACCGCTAAAAAGCGCCTACCGGGGAAAGGGAATAAAATGTAAGGGTTTACCCATTGACCTGAGAGTCGCACCATGACAACCCGCTCGATCAGGGTTTGGGATCTCCCCACCCGCATTTTCCATTGGTCCCTGTTTCTGTGCGTCGTTGCCGCCTTCGTTACCGGCCTGCTCGGCGGCAATCTGATCGTATGGCATGGATGGCTTGGGCTGGCCATTGCCGGGCTGCTGGCTTTTCGTATCGTTTGGGGCGTGGTTGGTTCGACGTATGCGCGTTTCCACCAGTTCGTTCCCGGCCCCGGCCGCATCATCGCCTATCTGCGCGGGCAATGGCACGGGCTGGGGCATAACCCGCTGGGCGCACTGTCGGTACTCGCCATGTTGGTGGTATTGATTTTTCAGGTGGTCAGCGGCTTGGTGTCGAACGACGACATCGCCTTCAACGGGCCGCTTTATTCGCTTGTGTCCAAGAGCGCCAGCGACTGGCTGACCGGCCTGCACCGCCAGAATATGTGGGTGATCGGCGTATTCGTGGCGTTTCACCTCATCGGTATCGTGTTCTACCTGCGCGTGAAGAAAAACAATCTGGTAACGCCGATGATCACCGGGATGAAGAAGGTCGAGGATGCCAATGCCAAACCGGCGCGAGGCGGCGGGGTCATAGCCCTGCTCTCCGCGCTGATCGTCGCCGTCGTGGTGTTGTGGATGGCCAATGGCGGACTGTTGCCGCCTCCACCGCCTCCGCCGCCAGCCGAAGCGGCGCCGGAGTGGTAGGTTGTACCGGCGCTGACTCAGAAAAAGCAGACATGAAAAAAGCCACCCCTCGGTGGCTTTTCCATTTGTTGCGCCATTCGCGGGCAACAGCCCGCGCGATGGTCAGTCGGCCTCGATACGGAATTTGTCGTGACAGGCCTTGCAGTTCTTGCCGACTTCGCCGAACGCGGCCTTGACCGCGCCCTGGTCGCCAGTGGCGGCAACGGTGGCAAGATTGGCAGCGGCAGCGTTGAAGTCGGTAGCGATCTTGCCGACTTCGGCCTTGTTCTGGAACATTTCCGGTTTGACGCGGGTTTTTTGGTCGCCGACGTCTTTTTCAGTGCCCGGACCGTACAGCGCGCTCATGCCGGAACCGGCGATGCTGGCGATGGCCTGCGCGGCGGCGTTAACTTGATCCTTGTTGTAGGTGCCGTCCAGGTTGGCTTTGATCTTGCCCATGTTCCAGCTCATGAAGGCGTAGCCGGCTTTGCGGTATTTGATCTGCTCATCCGGTTTGACCTGGGCGGAAGCGGTGGCGGCGATGGCAAGCGCGAGCAGGCCGAAAGCGGTATGAACAATGGTTTTTTTCATCGGTGGTTTCCCCCTTATGAGCTATGAAAAATGAAACAGAACGACGTGCCGGTTCCGGGGCCGGCCGATCTCGGACAACGCACGGAGTTTGTCCGAAACGCTACGATAACGCTTTACCCGCCATACTCAAAATGCCATTAGCATAAAATCGATTGGCGTGTTTTTTGATATAAGCTAAAGGTGCCGCATCCCGCAGCCGTAGAATAATCATCAATCACGACCACCATGCCACCGCGACGCCACAGTGGCAGAAAGGGAAAACCATGCGCCGTTTAGCAGATACGCCGATCTGGGTCCGTTTGATCGGAGCCATCTGGTTCATGCTGGCAGTTGTCTGGAGCAGCATGATCGTGTGGGAAACGCGGGTCAGCCGGGATACCTCGATCGATCAGGCGAAGGACTTCGCCAGCACGCTCAACGAAATGACCATGGCCGGCCTAACCGGCATGATGATTACCGGTACAGTCGGGCAGCGCGATGTGTTCCTGGATCAGATCAAGGAATTGTCGGCGGTGCATGACCTGAAGGTGATCCGCGGCGAAGCCGTGAACAAGCTGTATGGCCCGGGCAATTCCGCCGAACAGCAGTTGGACGATGTCGAGCGCGCGGTACTGGCCGGCGGCCCGGCCGTGATGCAGGTCGAAGGCGACGGAGCCTATCTGCGCGCGGTGATTCCATCGCTGGCATCGACAAGCTACCTCGGCAAGGATTGCATCCTCTGTCACCAGGTGCCCGAAGGCACGCCGTTGGGCGCGGTGAGCATGCGCGTCTCACTCGACAAGGTGAATGCGGCTGTCACCAGCTTTCGCAACGAAAGCATTCTTTTTGCCGTTTTCGCTTCGCTGCCGCTGCTCGGTTTCGTTTTCCTGTTCATCCGCCGTTTCGTTACCCGCCCGCTCGCCGGTCTGACCGCAAGCCTGGACGATATCGCGCAGGGTGGCGGCGATTTGACGCGCCGCCTGACAGCCGAGGGAGACGATGAAATCGGCAGCACCGCCGGCAGCTTCAACAAGATGCTCGGCACCATCGCCGAACTGGTACGCCAGGTGAGCGCTTCAGCAGCGGCGGTAACGCATTCCGCGCGGAATCTGGCACAGGGCGCGACGAACCTGGCGGCCAGTTCGCATCGCCAGAACGATAGCTCGGTGGCTGCGGCCACCGCTGTCGATGTATTGACCAACAGCATCGCGCACATTGCCGCCAGTACCGAGACAGTGCGCGAGCGTTCGCGCGACAGCCTGGGGCGCTCGCAGGAAGGGCAGCAGAGTCTGGCGCATTTGATCGGCGCGGTGGCGCAGGTGGAAGAGGCGGTGAACGTGATGGCGAGCGCCGCCGGCGCTTTCGTGCAATCGACACATGCCATTTCCAAGATAACGCAGGAGGTGCGCGAGATCGCCGAGCAAACCAACCTGCTTGCGCTCAACGCCGCCATCGAAGCCGCGCGCGCTGGTGAGCAAGGCCGCGGTTTTGCCGTGGTGGCCGACGAAGTGCGCAAGCTCGCGGAAAAATCGTCGCATTCGGCCAGCGACATCGACACCATCACGCGAGAAATCACACACCAATCCGCCTCGGTGCAGGATTCCATCGCACGCGGCCTGACGCACCTCGAATCGAGCCGGCACGCGGCCGATGCCGTTTCCAACGTTCTCGTCGCCGCCAACGCCTCGGTCGCCGAAGTCGGTGAAGGCCTCGACCGCATTGCCGAAGCCACCGGGGAGCAGCGCCGATCCAGCGCGCAAGTGGCCGGCAGCATCGACGAAATCGCCGCCATGGCCAAGGACAATAACATCGCTATCGAAAAAACCGTAGACGCGGCCCGGGAACTGGAGCAACTCGCCTCCAGCCTTCAGGAATCGGTATCGCACTTTCACGTTTAGGCGCTCGCAGCGAGCGGAGGGCGCCCGCGTACCGCCGCATCGCGCGGTACGCGTTTCATATGCGGGTGTGCGGTCTGTCATTCGCGTAGCCGACACGCCGAGCCGCACCCTGGACCACCAAGCCCAACGGGGCACGGCAAAAACAAGGCCCTCGCCTTTTTCCTCCCGCTACTGCCGGGGTGGAATATGAATGTACTGTTCCTCGCCCTTGTTCCTCCGTTCCCGGCGCGGGAAATCGCAATCCAGGCACTCGCAGAAATCGGCCGCTCGGAAGCATTTTTTCCCATGCGACCAATCGCAGCTGGCATCCGGCCCGTCGCACGGTGCATCGCAACCGGGGTCGCAGTCTCCGCGCTGGCCGCGCGGAGGGCGGGGTCGCGATGGCAAATCCGCGTAGCGTCGATAGGCCACGCCGCAAAGATATAGGCGGCGGCGCAAAACCAGCAGCCCGAGGATCGTTCCGTACCGGCGCACGGCACGAAATCCGAGCACCGAGCAGCTTTTCCTCCCCGTGTGCGTGCGATACGCGCAGCAGTAGCCTTTGCGCGAGGAAAGATGTCGCTGGTATATACCGATGGCGGCAAGAATGAATGCGCGCATTCGTGGATAGAAAAGTAACGCCCGACCCGTAATCGGAAACCGGAGAATTGTCGGCCGGAAAGGCCGGGCACACAAGCGCATATCGCTCCTGCATAAGCCTGCCCGCAGCCGGCCGCCTGTTCCGCCCCTGGCGCGCGCATCCGCCCGGATAGCCGCGATACACCCGGGCGACTTCGTCATCCAGCCTGTCTGCCATTCCTGAACCCAAGATGAATTGTCGTCTCAGCTTGTGTTCAATGCGTGCGCCGCATAGTGCGTTTCACGGACTTCATTACCAGGAAAAACCATGAAACGCGTCCCTTCCTTCCTTGTTCCCATCGCCGCGATTTTCGCTTTGTCCGCTTTCGCTACGTCGGCTACCGCCGGTCCGCGCGACGACTTGCTGGCGCAATACGCAGCGGCGGCCAAGGTGGCCGGTTTTTCCGCCGAGCGCGGCCAGGATCTGCATACCCTCAACGCGGCCGGCGGCAAGCCGAATACGCCGTCCTGCACCACCTGTCACGCTACGAATCCGCGCGAGGCCGGCCGCACGTTGTCCGGAAAGCCTATCGACGCCACAGCGGTATCGGTCACGCCAGCGCGCTATACCGATCCGGCCAAGGTGGAGAAGTGGTTCAAGCGTAATTGCAACGAGGTGCTGGGACGTGAATGCACCCCACAGGAAAAAGGCGACTGGCTCACCTACATGATCAGCCAGTAAGCCGGAATGGCCCTTGAGGAAAATCCCATGAGCACGCCTTCGCGAATCCCTTATCGCCCGCTCTTTCTCGGTCTCACCGTGCTGTTTTTTTCGGTGATCGTGCTGGAACGCACCCAGGCCGGTGGCAACCACTTCTACGCGCCCGTCACGGACCCGGTGGTACAGGAAGAATGTGGCAGCTGCCACCTGGCTTTCGCCCCATCGATGCTGCCGGCCAATTCATGGCGAAGAATGATGGGCGACCTGCAAAACCATTTCGGTGACGATGCCAGCATCGATGCGGACACCGCCGCGCACATAACCAACTACCTCGTCGCCAACGCGGCCGATACCGGCGGCCGGCGCTACAGCCACGGCCTGCTCCGCGGCGTCACGCCAGGCAACGCGCCATTGCGCATCACCGAACTGCCCAAGTGGATACGCGAACACCGCAAGGTTCCCGATTGGGAATGGCGGCACAAAGAAGTGCAGACCAAAGCCAACTGCGCCGCCTGTCATGCCGGCGCCGCCGACGGTTATTACGACGATTGATTCACAGGTATCGAAAACCGTCACACCACCTTTATCACGCGATTCTGGAGGATTCAGCCATGCGTACCTTGCTTAAAACCACGTTCGTTTCTTCGCTTCTTGCCATGAGCATCTTTTCGACCCCATCGTTCGCGCAGAACGATCAAGCCATCGGAAATGGTGAACGCCCATGGCTGTCGATTCCGCAGGTATACGACAAGATCGAAAAAGCCGGCTATCGCGATGTGAATAAAATCGAGCGTGAGCGCGGCTATTACGAAGTCAAGGCAACCGACCGCGACGGCCGGCGGGTCGAACTGCATGTCAATCCGCAAACCGGCGAAATCGACAACTCGAAGTGGCGCAACTCCCGACACGGTGAATACGGCAAAAGCCGTTCACCGAACAACCGGCAATATTCCGCCGACTGCAACGAAAGACGTTGCCGCGACGACGTGCCGCAACCCCAAAGCGCTCCCCAGACCGCGCCTAACTAATCCACCGGGAGATCCATCATGAAAAAGTTGCTCGCCGGTCTGCTCGCACTCGTCGCCCTCACCTGGGGCTGGGATGTTCTCGTTGCCGGCGCAGCCACCGGCGGCAGCTTGCCGTGGGTGGCGCGACGGGAAGGGGTCTATCTGACCGGACTGCTGTCCATGGTCCTGATGTCGCTTGCCATGTTTCTCGCGGCCCGCCCCACCTGGCTCGAAAAACCGTTTGGCGGTCTGGACCGCATGTATCTCACCCACAAATGGGCCGGCATTCTCGCAGGCATCCTTGCCACTGCGCATTGGCTGATCGAACTGTCGGGCGGAATCCTGAAGGGTTTGGTCGGCCTCGAAGGGCGGATTCCGAAGGTACAACGTACCGGTCTGTCGGAAATCATGCACCACCTCGCCAAGGACATGGGCGAATGGGCCATCTACGTACTGCTGGCACTGCTGTTGCTGTCGTTGTGGAAGCGCTTCCCCTACCGGCCGTGGCGCTTTCTCCATCGCATCATGCCCGTGCTGTATCTGATGCTCGTCTTCCACACCATCCTGCTGGCACCGGCCGCTTACTGGACGCAACCCGTGGGCATTTTGCTCGCCGTGGCGCTTTGCGCCGGCCTGTATGGCAGCGTATACGCACTGGCTGGCCGCATCGGCCGTACTCGCCAGGTTTCGGGCACCATCACCGCCGTCGAGCATATCGCCGCCGATATCCTTACCGTGCACTGCCAACTCGACAGCAACTGGCGCGGTCATCGTTCCGGGCAGTTCGCCTTCGTCACTTTCGACCCGAAAGAGGGCGCGCATCCCTTCACGATTTCCAGCGCGGACCAGGGCAACCACACCATCTCTTTTCAGATAAAGGCGCTGGGCGACTACACCGGCAAGCTCGCCAGCCGCCTGCGTTCCGGCCAGGTCGTGAAGATAGAAGGACCTTACGGCTGCTTCGACCTCGCACGCCGTAACCCGGAAGCGCGGCAAATCTGGATCGCCGGCGGTATCGGTGTCACGCCTTTCCTTTCCTGGCTGGAATCGCTCCAGGCGCGCCCCGAAGAAGCCCCCTCGGCCGAACTGCACTACTGCACGCGGGATCGCGGCAACGATCCCTTCGTTACCCAGCTGACGCTGCTCTGTGCCGCCCTGCCCGGCATCCGCCTGTATATTCATGGCGATCGCCAGGGCAACAGGCTCGATGCCGCAAGTATCGCGGCCGGCCAGAACGATGCCCGCCCCGCCGAAATCTGGTTCTGCGGCCCACGTGGCTTCGCGGAAAATCTGGCAAAGGGTCTGCGTACCGCATGGCGCGGCAAGTTCCGCTTCCATCAGGAGGCATTTGAAATGCGCTGATGGCGCGCCCCCGGTCAAGCCGTTTTATGGATCTTGGCCGGGGGAGTTTCGCGTCTCGCCCGAACTGCCGCGGAACGAATCGACAAGCCATCTCAAGCCGAACAAGGCCAATAAAGGGCTGATACCGAAAACCAGGAAACCGCCGGAATATTCAGGCTGGCGCTCGAAAAGCGAGTTGTAAAGCACCCAGGAAACGATCGCAAGCCCGGCAACCACGCAAACCAAGCCAAGCAAGGCTTGCGGTACCCCCAGGACGGTCCCGAGAATGCGCACCGACCAATGGCGATTTTCCAAACCGCGAATTTCCCGCCCGAGATCGATCCAACAGAGCACAACCAGCGGCAAACTCGCCAGAAAGAGCAGAAAAGGAAGTGTGCTGTGGGTAAAGCACAGCAGCAGTACCGAAAGCACCATGACGGCAATCGATGACGCGAGTTTCAGCACTGCCTTTTTCATTGAGGTCCGCACCTGAATCGAGCCGTTCCACAAATCCTGATTACGCCGACGACGGGAAAAACCATCCATTCGGAAAGCTGGCAGGCATGCAAACGCGCCCACCTACCAGACTTGCGCGCACTCGTTCCGCCTTACCCATTTTCCTTCCACGCTCCCGGCCGCGACGTAGTAGCCATGAAGCCGGGCACGTTCGTTTTCGAGCACCACAACCGAAAACGCGCCCTCCTGCCCCGATACCTCTTCGGCATCGTAGCTCACGGCTGGAATCAACGATTCGCGTTCGCTTTCCGATGGCAAACGAAAAAGAACCACCGGACTATGTGCAACAGACAAAACCGCCGGCAAATGAAACAGGATCGTCTCGTGAAAAGTAACGAGAAACGCTTCGTCCTCGCGCGGCCCGCCATTGCATGTGAAAGCGATACTCAGCGTCTTTCCCCGAATATCGAACGACTGGAGAATCATCGTGTCCGGCTGTTCGGCGGCCAGTTCGGCGTTGATGTGCGAGAGTTCCATGCGGATCGGATTGTCTGCGGGATTGTGGCGAAAAAGCCCTGGGCACATGGGTGTTCCGGCAATCGAGTATAGGCGGGGGCTCGCACGAATGGTACAAATCCCATGTAACGCGGCGGCACGACAGCCAACCGCGCAAAAAGGAAAAACCATGGCTCGAACCCATCCGGAAGGCTGGCGCCAACTGCCCGCAAGCGGAGCATTGGCGCGCGAACTGGCGACGCTGGCAGTATTGGCCGATGGTTTGCCGGACGACCACGCCGTGTATCACGGGTTGCACTGGACGCGGGTGGAAAGCGAGCGCGCGGTGTTCGGCGAAATCGGCTTCGTCGTCGTCGGCCCTGGCGGGCGGGTGTTGCTGATCGAACAACACACCGGCTTTCTCGATGAAACCACCGAGGGGCTCGTCCGCCCGCATTCGCGCCGAAGCCGCAACGTCAGTGTGGACCTGGCGCGTAGCGCAGACGCATTGCGTACGCGCCTGCGTCCAGTGCTTGGCGGCGCGGAAACGCAACTGGACGCCCTTCTTTACTGCCCGGACTATACCGTGCGCCAGCCTGGTACCGCCGGTCTCGATCCGGCACGCATCGTCGACGCGACGCGTCGCGACCATCTCGTCGCCACCGTCTGCGCGTTGACGCGTGATGGTGCTCCAGACCCGCGACGCCAGGACGCGCTGCATCGATTCTTTGCCGACCTGTTGGAACTGGTACCGGATGTGCAGGCGCTCGCAGGCCAGGCTTGGACGCTCACCACCCGACTTTCCGGCGGGCTGGCCGAATGGGCGCGACGCATCGACATGACGCCGTACCGCCTGCGTGTCACCGGCACGGCCGGCAGCGGCAAGACTCAACTCGCGCTCGCTGCCTATACCGATGCGATACGCGCCGGACGTCGACCACTCTACGTTTGCTACAACCGTCCGCTCGCGGATCATTTCTCCCGCATCGCTCCGGCTGGCGGCGAAATCGCCACCTTCCACCAGCTTTGCGACCGCCGCCTGCGCGCCGCCGGCCGGCGGCCGGATTTCGCCGCCCCCGGTGCCTTTCAGCGCCTCGAAGCCGACTTTGCCGCGCTTGCTCCCGATCCCGCCTGGCGTTTCGACGAACTGATCGTGGACGAGGGACAGGATTTCACCGAGGCCTGGCGCGATGCGCTGCTGCCGATGCTCGCGCCCGATGGCCGCGCCTGGTGGCTGGAAGACCCGCTGCAAAACCTCTATGGCCGCGAGCCGGTCGCCCTGCCGGGCTGGATCGGCCTGACCGCCGACACCAATTACCGGACGCCGATCGATGTGCTTGCCCTGCTCGAACGCAGTCTGCCACTGCCACCGACACGAGCGGGCAGCCCGGTCGATGGCACCGGGCCGGAAATCATCGTCTGGCACGATGCCGATGACCCGTTCGAGGCCACCCGGCGCGCCATCACGCGCGCCATCGGCCTCGGTTTTCGCCGCGATATGATCGCGCTCGTCACTTTTCGCGGCCGTGAGCACTCACGCTTTACCCCGCTCGACCATCTCGGCCCCCACCGCCTGCGTGCCTTCAGCGGCCGCTACGATCTGTTCGGCGAGGCTCAGTACAGCGACGGCGACCTGCTTATCGACTCGGTTTACCGCTTCAAGGGCCAGGCCGCGCCGTGTGTGATCTTTACCGAAATCGACTTCGCCACGCTCGACCCGCTGACGGTGCGCAAGCTTTTCGTCGGCGCAACGCGGGCGACACTGAAGCTGATTTTCGTTGCCTCCGAACGAGCGGCAGCAACGCTTGACACAACGAGCCGCCAGGACGGCAATGGTATTTGAAGCCGAGGTGCTTTCGGCAATGGATGCATCACTCGAAATCGATCCATTTTCACTCGAACACCGGGAAAATTATCGCCCGACCAACACTCGCGACTGATACGAGGCAATTGAATTCATGACAAGAATATTTTCCGACTTCGACTTCACCTCGTTTTGGGATGAACACGACTATTACAAACGCGAATACACCGACGATCCACTCACGCCCGAGAAAATCAAACTGGTGGAACAAGCGCTGGGATACAAGCTCCCGGCCTCCTACGTCGAACTCATGAGCACTCGGAACGGTGGGGCGCCCATCAATAGCCACCACCGCACCTCGACGCCTACATCCTGGGCCGAGGATCATGTCGCAATGACCGCTTTTCTCTCGATCGGCGCCGACAAAGGATATTCGCTATGCGGCGACACCGGCAGCGAGTTCATGATTTCGGAATGGGGTTATCCACCCATCGGCATTTACTTCGCGGACTGCCCTTCCGCCGGGCACGACATGCTCTGCCTCGATTACCGTGCTTGCGGCCCGGAAGGGGAGCCGTGCATCGTTCATGTGGATCAGGAACTCGATTACGCCATTACCCATGTGGCGGACGACTTCGAAGCCTTCATCCGCGGTCTCAAGCCGGAAGACGCGTTTTCTCTTGAATAGCCTTCCAATCCAGGCATCGGAGGCCTGTCGCCACGATATTGACCGGCTGCCCGGCGTCGTAACGCCAACTCCATACAGGTGTTCCGGCGGCAAACGGGTCGATCTGGGATAATTCGTCGCTTTCCTTGCCCTGGAATCCGCCCGTGCTCCCTTGCTCTCGTCTGTCGTGCCACGCCACCAGCCGGCTTAACAGGCTTGCAATGCGAGGACCGACAGCGTGATGACACGTGCCGAAGGCCGTACCTGGCGGCTGTTCGCCATTCTGGTACTGAGTTTTGCCTCCGGGCTGCCCCTTGCCCTGACCGGGCAGGCAATGCAGGCCTGGCTGACAATGGACGGTGTGGATCTGGCCACCATCGGCTTTTTCGGCCTCGTCGGCATCCCTTATACGTTCAAATTCCTGTGGGCGCCGCTGATGGACCGCTTCGAGCCGCCCTTGCTCGGGCGCCGGCGCGGTTGGCTGGCGCTGTGCCAGTTCGCGCTGGCCGCCGCGCTGTGGTGGATGAGCCATCTATCGCCAAGTACAACCCCGAGTCTGTTTGCCGTCGCAGCGACGCTGGTGGCGTTCCTGTCGGCCTCGCAGGACATCGTCGTCGATGCGTACCGCACCGACCTGTTGCCGGAAGCGGAACGCGGCCTTGGGGCTTCGGTGCATGTATTCGCTTACCGGCTGGCAATGATCCTGTCCGGCGGCATCGCCCTGATCTGGGCTGGGCAGTGGCAGTCATGGCCACGGGTGTATCAGACGATGGCGGCGATTCTGTGCGGTTGCGGCCTCGTTTCCCTGCTGGCGCTGCCGCGCGTGAAGGCTGCACTGCGCCCGCCGGATTCCGCCGCGGGGCGGGAGTTGCTCGGCTTTGCCGCAATGCTTGGCGGGGTTGTCGCCGGCTATTGGATTGCCCGACAGGCCTTGGTGTTGCTCGGTTTGTCGCCGGACGACCCGAACAAGTGGGTGCAGTTGCTGTTCGTGATCGCCGAAATCGCCGTCGCGCTGCCGCTGGCGGGATGGACGGCGCGGCGTGCGGGCTTCGACACGCTCAACCGTTCGCTGGAAAGTTACTTCGCCCAGCGCGGCGCGGCCGCTTTCCTCGCCCTGATCATCCTCTACAAACTTGGCGATGCTTTCGCCGGCAGCCTGACCACGCCTTTTCTGCTCAAGGGACTGGGTTTCACACAGGAGGAAGTGGGCATCGCCAACAAGATCATCGGTATCTGGCTGACGATTCTCGGCGCTTTCATCGGCGGCCTGTTGATGACGCGGCTGGCGCTGTACCGCTCGCTCTTGCTGTTCGGCGTACTGCAGTTGGTATCCAATTTCGGCTTCTACCTGCTTGCCCTGTCCGGCAAGGGCATGTGGGGTGCGGTGATGGTGCCGGCATTCGACTGGGGCATCGTCTCGCTTTCCGCACCGGCATCGCTGGACTGGATGCTGCTGGCGGTGATCGCGGGTGAGAATATCAGCGGCGGCATGGGCACGGTGGCTTTCGTCGCGTTGCTGATGACGCTGTGCAACCATCGCTTTACCGCTACGCATTATGCGCTGCTGTCCGCCTTCGCCGCCGTCGGCCGCATTTACGTCAGCCCGCTTTCCGGCGTGTTGTCGGAAAGCATCGGCTGGCCGGCATTCTTCATTTTTTCCATTGTCATCGCCGTGCCCGGCGTACTGATGGTGTGGGTGCTGCGCGATGCCCTCGGCCGTCTTGGCAATCCGCAACCCGGCACAGCCGCTGACGATTGACGATGGTCGATGCAGGCCCCTTCGAACCATGACCACTCTTCCTTCACCAACGACACCGACAGCTTCCGCCCTTATCGATGCCGCACGGAGACTATCGGCCGCGTTGGAACCAATGCATTTCGCGCCACCGGTAAGCCACGTCTACAACCCGCTCGCCTATGCGTGGAGTATCCATCGCGCCTACCTCGAGCGCTACGGCGCAAATACCAGACGGGTCGTTTTTCTCGGCATGAATCCAGGCCCTTTCGGCATGGTGCAAACTGGCGTGCCCTTCGGTGAAATCGCTGCCGTACGCGATTGGCTCAGACTCGAAGGACCGGTGGGACAACCAGCGACGGTAAACCCTAAACGGCCAGTGGAGGGTTTTGCGTGCAAACGCGCGGAAGTCAGTGGGCAGCGCCTGTGGGGCTTGTTCCGCAACCGCTTCGGCACGCCGGAATCTTTCTTCGCCGAACACTTCGTCGCCAACTACTGCCCGCTCGCCTTCTTCGACCACGGTCGCAACCTGACCCCGGACAAACTCCCCGCCGCCGAAGCTCGCCCGTTGCTGGCCGCTTGCGACGCACACCTGCACATACTGGTGGAAACACTCTCCCCACAGTGGGTCATTGGTATCGGGGCATGGGCTGAGACGCGCGCACGCGACGCACTCGCCGGCTCGCCAGTGAAATTCGGCCGCATCCTCCACCCCAGCCCCGCCAGCCCGGCGGCCAATCGCGGCTGGGCGGAAGCGGCCGGCCGGCAGCTTGTCGAACTGGGAATCTGGCCAGCGGTTTGACGTAGCGGAAACAGCGGCGAGCCCGAGCAGGGCAGTAGCGCCTTGCAATATGCCCACCGTGGCATGGTACGCTCCAATGGAATATTCATTATTACGGAGCGGAACCGGCGCCTGCCTTCAGCGCCGATCCGGCAGAATCGCCCCATGGATCAAGACATCGAGCAACTGTTCGCCAACAACCTGGCATGGTCCGAGCGCATACGCGAGGAAGATGCGACGTTTTTTTCCCGGCTCGCCAGTCAACAATCGCCCGAGTACCTGTGGATCGGCTGCTCCGACAGCCGTGTACCGGCAAACCAGATCATCGGCCTCGCACCGGGCGAAGTCTTCGTCCACCGCAATGTTGCCAATGTAGTCGTGCATACCGACCTGAACGCGCTATCCGTCATCCAATACGCGGTAGACGTGCTGCGCGTGAAGCACATCCTGGTCGTCGGCCATTACGGCTGCGGCGGCGTCAAGGCGGCACTCAACAACAACCGCCTCGGTCTTATCGACAACTGGCTGCGCCACGTCCAGGACGTCCGCGACAAACACGAAAAGGAACTCGACACCATCACGGATTCGGCCGAACGCATCGACCGCCTGTGCGAGTTCAACGCCATGCAACAGGTCATCAACATCAGCCAGACCACCGTTCTACGCGAAGCCTGGGAGCGCGGCCAGAACGTCGCTGTGCACGCCTGGTGCTACGGCCTCAAGGACGGTCTGGTCCGCAATCTGGGCATGGCTGCCCACAGCCGCGAAGAAGCATTGGAGCAGTATCGCGATGCAGTGGAGAAGTTGGGATAGCACCGTCGAGTGCAATGAAAACGCCAGTTTTCGCATAACGTGAAAACTGGCGTCGTAACTGCCGAGGCAATTCACAGCATTTTAAAAACTTCCACCGAAAGTTTATTTCGTTTTGACAGGGATATTCGATTCCCTCTTTTTAACCAGGCCAGCTAAATTTATCGTTTCACCCACAAAATAGGTGCCTTGCTCGTTCTTCCCAGGCCAACTGATGTGGTGATCAAATACCAGGGTATCCCAGGCCGTTATTAATCGGCTTACTGTAACAATCCCTGAGCTGCCCGAGCCGCATTCGACGGTGCCAGTTCCAGAATAAGTTGCGCCTACTTGCCAAAGATTCAAATCGTAAATACAGGATTCGCCGCTGTTATTGTCCTTGGTCGTCAACTGATAGTTATTGTTTTCCAGTTTAACCAATTTTGCGGTTCCAAAACGCTTGTCAAACCAGTACTTTTTCTCTTTCTCTATCTCCACAGATTGTATGTGATTGGAAGTGTACTCCCACGCCTCGGCAAAGGGTGGCAGCATTGCCTGCACAACAAAGGGAACAAGATTGAGAGTCGCTTCTTCTTTTCCATTCAGTTGATAACTGAATGTCAGAGATGGTGAGGAAAGGGGAGACTTTGGGTCAAGCTTCATGGTTAGCGTTCCTTTACCAACGCTTTTACGCACTACGCTATCTGGATCGTATCCCGGGCCAGGAGGAGGACCAGAAGCGCCTTGCAGCAATCCACTGATCTCAAATAGGGCCGCCTCTTTTTGACTGCTTTCATTATTGAGAGCATTTCCCAATCTTTTTTCGACCGAAGAACTATCTTTACCAGCGAGCAAGGCATAGCCAGGGGTACCATTTTCGTCGAAGTGATACCACGCCAGTGCGATCATTCCCCCCTTTTGCTCAATATTAATGCCCATGCCGTCCTTTTCTGGATCCCACCACCAGCCGCTCAGAACTTTTTCCTCATTGATAAAGCGGGTTCCAACGATCCGTTGGATATTGCCTAGAATACAGCTTGACGGTGAAGACGAATCGGGTTCACTGCTGAACTCAAATACCAGAGCGTTGTTTTCTATCTGCAGGCGATTGGTCCTGATACGTCCAAACTCCAATTCTATATTTCCAAACCGATCAACCTCACACTGATAAGCAGCGGTCGTGCCAGGGATAGCGGATATAGAACTATATATGCATTTCGGATAATCATTGTAATCCACGGTGATCAGATCATAGGAAGCACCGTCTTTTTCTTCCAGTTTGACCATACCCCAAGTTTCATAACCACAAACTCTCCCTGCGATGCCATAGGACCACCATGATGGCGACGATGCATCTTGTATATCGAAGCGGCCGAGGTTCAAAGAACCGCTCCGGCCATCCAGGGTGTAGTCGAAAACCGCTGTGTTTGCCGAAGTGAAACGAAGCGTTCCCGTACCAGCATCCCAGCGCGCTACCTGTGTCGGGCTATACCCCGGCCCGGGGGGTGGGCCAGAGGCTTTTTGCAGAGCACCCGCCAATACGCCGTTGACAACTTTACCGGCGAATATGACATAGCTGGAAGATCCATCATCGTCGAAGTGATACCACGCCGCAGCCAGCGTATCGCCTTGCTGCGCGATATTGAGCCCCATGCCGTCCTTCGACGCATCCCACCACCAGCCCTGATAACTATCGGCTGCATAAACGATGCCACCAACAGCAGACAAAATGGCGAAAACACCGGCCGTTATAAGTGCTTTCATACTTTCTCCCTTTTTTATAGCAAGTCCTATCGTACGGCAAGATAACGCAGGGACAGTATTCTGTCCATTAATGAAGCATGCGAAAAAGATCATGCATGGCCGATACATCAGGGTTGCTTGCCTGGATGATCAGTATCTCGGTACACCAACCGCTCTGTACATACCGATGTTGTACAGCAACTTATTTTAGTTTTCACAGTTGGAAACATCGTATTGGCTTGATTTCATTCACGGTACGCCACTATTGCATCGGTATTTTTGCAGGACTACGGCCTGTCCATTTAAGCGGTACTATTAAACCGTCAATCAAATAGCTGGGCGGTTTCAAGTCTGAAGTGCAACACTGGACGTTAAGCTGCTGATTTCCCGATTGAATACCTCTGAAGGTGTTTCGAACTGGAGGCATTTTCGTGGCCGGTCATTCAATTGGCGCGCAATGGCGTTGAGGTAGCCTTGGGAAATTGGCGCCAGGTCGAGGCCTTTGGGCAGATACTCGCGGATCAGCCCGTTGG
>JAVBSY010000161.1:0-11042 GCA_031556475.1 Azoarcus sp. | reverse complement strand
ATCACTTCCCTCGTCTTCATGGAAACGCCAAAAGACGAGAAAACTACACAATTCCCGCCGCCGTGAACAGCAGCTTCGTAAATATATGACCGTAAACGCTATTTGAACGCCGTTTATGTCAGGTAGGTGCGATTGCCCTGGATTCCAACCCGAATCTCGACAGCCAGATCAATATCGCCGCCGGTTCGCTGACCCAGGCCCAGCTAAATTACAACAAGCAGATGGCACAGGCTGTCGAAAGCTGGCAGGTCTATCGGCAACTCAGTCCCGATACGACTTTCTGGAACTACGCGAACAGTCAATGTCCGGTTTACATCGCGGCCTATAATGCGCTGATTGCGGCGCAAAGCCACTACGACAACCTGATGACTCAGAAATATGGGATGGGTTACCAGGAAATACAGCAGGCATTGAATGCCATCGGCTTCAACGGCGGCGCACGGGATGCCAACAATAAAAACAACTACAACATGCAGATCAAGCGCGGTACGGTGGCGCCCGCAGGCAGTACTCCCGTCCAGCCCGGTGAAACGGTATTGCCGCCTGGAACCAGCCTGAGCCAATTCTATGTGCCGAGCTATACACTGGGCGGCGATTTCGCGCGGACGTTCGCCGAATGGCAGGCCAAGAGCAGCCAGAACAAGGTTGACGTGGGGCCGCTGCATATTTCGGGTTCCAGTTCGAGCAGCGATTGGAGCAAATTCGGCTGGAATGCGGGCGTCAGCGCCTCGTTGTTCAAATCGTTCTTCTCGCTTTGGGCGAAGGGTTCGGCTTCCAGTGAGAGCGTAACCCAGAATTTCGAAAGCACGGATTACGATCTGGATATTTCGTTTACCGGCCTGAGCCTGCTTCCGATACAACCGGGTATCTGGCTGCGGTCGGCGCTGATCCAACAATTCAAGAACAGCCTGCGAACGGGAAGTGGCGAGTTCTTTGGGGAAAACGGCACGCTGAATTTACTGCCCGCCCAGGCAATTGTCGGTTTTGAGCCGAAAGTCAGTTTGAAGCTGAACAACAAGAGTTACCACGAATTCAAGCTGAAATGGCAGGCGGAAGCGACCGCCTCCCTGGGAATCGGTCCGTTCCGCATCGGTAATGCTTCCGTCCGGACCTATGGCGAAAAAGAAAGTATCCAGTACGACGACAACAGCCAAACCATTTCCATCGGTCCGATCAAGTCGACATTGCCGCTACTGCTCGGCGTGATCAGTACGAAGCTGTGACTTTCCGCACTCTTGACCAATGACCTGCCGGCGGCACTGGAAAGTGCGCGCCGGGGCAAAGGAGAAAATCGTGTGCCATATATCAGTCAGCCGTATCGCCAGACAGCTCGCTTTTCTCGCAAGCATGATCTGCTTCTGCAACCCGGCGGTTCAGGCCGAGGGCAACGGTACGAACCAGCCGCCCCAGGCAGACACTCAAACCGAAACGACAGAGCGCGGTGTTGAACAGAATGGCCGGACATCGGCCAGGGCACAGTGCGATATCAACGCGGGTGTCCAGCAATGTTGTTCCGCGGCCCGTTGCACAGGAAACGTGCTCAGCAACCGGGATGCGCACAATTGCGCGAGAACCGGAGGACATAGCTGGACAGCAGGGCAGGGCGTGTGTAACAACCCCCGCCTCTGATCGGTGGATGCCCTGGATATCGCGGGAAGTGGCGGGCGCTTTATGCTGGCATCCACGCCACTATTGGCAGGCCGCCTTCATTCATGTGTTCCGGTGAAGCGGGCGGCCTGCCTCGATGCTCATGCGCTTGGCGGTGGCGGTGTGGGCGCTTGATCGTGTTCCGTGATCCAGGCGTCGAACAGCGTGTAGGAGACGGCGAGCAGGACCGGGCCGACGAAGAGGCCGACGAAGCCGAAGGCGAACAGGCCGCCGACGACGCCGGCGAGGATCAGCAGCAACGGCAGATCGGCGCCGCGTTTGATGAGGACCGGGCGCAGCACGTTGTCGAGCGTGCCGATGATGAGCGCCATGACCAGCAGCACAATGGCCCATGACGTATCGCCTTGCCAGAAGAGCCAGATGATGGCGGGAATAAGCACGGGGGCGGGGCCGATCTGCGCGATGCAGAACATGAAGACGAGCGCGGTGAGCAGGCCCGCGCCCGGTATGCCGGTAATGCCGAGCGCGATGCCGCTCAATGCCGATTGCACGGCAGCCGTTACGACGATGCCGAGCGCGACGGCGCGGATGGCTTGCCCGGCCAGCCGGACCGCTGTTTCGCCGCGGTCGGCCGCGAGCCGGCGCGCGAAGCGGATGGTCGTGCCGCTGGCGGTTTCACCGTGGATATAGAGGATTGCCGAAATTGCCAGGGTGAGGATGAAGTGCACCGTCAGCGCACCGAAGTTGCCAGCCAGGTTGAGCATCCAGTGCGCGGCTTTACCCGCGTAGGGCGCAAGCTTTGCGCGCACGCCAGCAGTGCCGGCATCGGCAAGGTTTTGCCATTCGGTGGCCGCGCGCTCGCCGACGAGCGGAAGCTTGCGCACCCAATCCGGCGGTGGAGGCAGTGGGTTGTGGACGAATTCTTCGGCGCGTGCCTTGGCCGTGTCGGCCGAATCCGCCAGCGTGGTGACGGCGGCGGCGAGCGGGACGATGATGACGAGCAGCATGATCGCAACCATGATCAGGCTGGCGAGCACCCGCCGCCCGCCCAGGCGCGCTTCCAGCGTGCGCAGCGTCGGCCAGGTGGCCACGACGATCATCGTCGCCCAGATCAGTGCGGGCAGGAAGGGGCGCAGCACCCATAGGCTGCCGCCGACCATCAGTCCCAGCAAGAGTATGGAGAACAGGATGCGCGTGATGTCGCGGGCGGGTGGGCGATTTTCCATGGTGCGTGCCTTTTTCTGTTTGTCCGGGGCCTGTCCTGTCCAGCTTAGGCTGTTCGACAGCGTAATGCCGAGGGGGCGGGGTGAGCGAGCCGGAGTTTATGGCGGATCGCTGCGCTTGTCGCGTTTCGCGACGATGGCGCACCGGCATTCCTCGGAACGGGAATATGAAGTCCGGGCACGGGTTTTGTCGGCGCGCTGTCAGAGCGGCTTTGCCGCAACCGGGTTCGATGCGCGCACGAAGCTGCCGCCGCCGAGATGATGGATCGTGTGCAGGTTCGCGTTCGCGCCGTCGAAACGCCAGCGGCCGTTGCTGAACACACGTTCGTCCGCCGCTGCCGCGACGACTTCGCCGAAACAGGTGTCGTAGGCGTCCTCGGTGTGCGGCTCGCGGATCAGCCGGCATTCCATCCAGGCGGCGCAGCCGGTTTCGATAAGCGGCAGGCCGAGCACAGGGCCGTCGGTCGCCGCAATGCCAAAGTGTGTGAATTTGTCGAATTCGCGTCCGCTGCAGTTGCCGACAGCATGCGTCAGGTCGAGCGCGGCGAAGCCGGGAATGCAGATGCCGAAGGCGCCGCTCGCGCTTATCAGCTCGCGGGTGTACGTATGCTTGTCGATCACGATTGCGATGCGTGGCGGGGTGAATTCGACCGGCATCGACCACGCCGCCGCCATGACGTTGCGGCGGCCGTCGGCGGCGCTGGTGACGAGTACCGTGGGGCCGTGGTTGATCAGGCGGCTCGCGTGTTCGAGCGCGACGGGGCGGAAGTGGGGCATGGCGTCTGCCTTGTGGATCGGACCGGCCCGATTCTACGCCAGCCCGCCTGTTGTGCCGGGTCGAGCCGGAGGCCGAAAGGAATTTCCGTGCTCGTTGCGCGGCGGCGGGTCAGTCCAGCGTGCGACGGAAGCGTTTGAGTCCGATGATGAGCACGATGCCGATGAAGACGAACAGCGGCCACAGATGCGACCAGACGTCCAGGACCCCGTTGCCTTTCAGCATGACGCCGCGCGCCACGCGCAGGAAATGCGTCAGCGGCAGCGCCTCGCCGATCGTCTGCGCCCAGCCCGGCATGCCGCGGAACGGGAACATGAAGCCCGAGAGCAGGATCGAGGGCAGGAAAAAGAAGAAGGTCATTTGCAGCGCCTGCAACTGGGTGCGCGCGATCGTCGAGACCGTGATGCCGACGAACAGGTTCGCGCTGATGAAAACCATGACGCCGAGAATGAGCAGCCCCGGATTGCCGACGAAGGGCACATCGAACAACAGCCGTGCGGCGACGAGGATGACGACGACCTGCACCGCACCGATCACGATGTAGGGCATGATCTTGCCGACCATGACTTCGAGCGGGCGCACCGGCGTGGCGAGCAGATTTTCCATCGTTCCACGCTCGACTTCGCGCGTGATGCCGAGCGCGGTCATCATGATCATGGTCATCGTCAGGATCACGCCCATCAGGCCGGGCACGACGTTGTAGGAGGTGATGCCGTCCGGGTTGTAGCGGCGCTGGACCACGAGCTCGAACGGCGGGTCGCCCGGTGCGAGGTTCGCGAGCGGACCCTTCAGGTCGTAGCGCAGAACGGTGTTGACGAGCTGCTGCACGGCGGCGATCGCGTTGCCGGTGGCGGAAGGATCGGTGGCGTCGGCGGCGACGAGCAGTTGCGGCCGTTCGCCGCGGACAAGGCGGCGTGAAAAATCGGCGGGAATCGTCACCGCGAACTGTGCCATGCCCTGGTTCAGCATCTCGTCGGCATCGGAATCGACGGCGCTCGTGGAGACGATCTGAAAGTATTCACTGTTGACCAATCCGCTGACGATGCTGCGCGAAAATGCGCTTTGATCGTGTGCGATCACGACGGTCGGCAGGTGCTTTGGGTCGCTGTTGATCGCGTAGCCGAACAGCGTGAGCTGGATGATCGGGATGCCGACCATCATCGCGAAGGTCAGCCGGTCGCGCATGAGCTGGATGAACTCCTTGAGCATGACGGCATGGAGCCGCGCGAAGGAGAAGTGGTCACGCAGCATGGGCGGGGGCTCCGGCAAAGTTGTCGCGCGACTGGCTCATCAGGTGGATGAATACGTCTTCCAACTGAGGCTCGCCGTGTTCCCAGCGCAGATCCTCGCGCTCGCGCAGTGGCGCGATCGTCGCCTCCAGCTTCGCGCCATCGGCGCCGCTTATGTGCAGCGTGTTGCCGAAGCGCGTCAGCATGTCGATGCCGGGCTGGCCTTCGAGTTCGTGCGCCAGCGCGTTGATGCCGTCACCGGCGACGTACCACGTTTCGAAGCCGGTCGCCGCGATGAGTTCGGCGGGCGTGCCGAGTGCGAGCAACCTGCCGTAGGCGATGTAGCCGAGGCGATGGCAGCGTTCGGCCTCGTCCATGTAATGCGTCGATACCAGCACCGTGATACCGTCGGCGGCGAGCTTGTGGATCTCCTCCCAGAAGTCGCGCCGCGCCTTCGGGTCGACGCCGGCCGTAGGCTCGTCGAGCAGCAGCAGGCGCGGCTCGTGCAGCATGCAGGCGGCAAGCGCGAGGCGCTGCTTCCAGCCGCCGGAGAGGCTGCCGGCGAGCTGCTTCGCGCGATCCGCCAGCCCGAGCCGCTCGAGCGCTTGCGTCACGCGTTCGGCGCGGCGGTCCATCTGGTACACACGGGCAACGAAGTCGAGGTTCTCGCGGATCGTCAGGTCTTCGTAGAGGCCGAAGCGCTGCGTCATGTAGCCGACCTCGCGCTTGATCGCGGCCGACTCGCGCAGGATGTCGTAGCCGAGCGTGTGGCCGCTGCCGCCGTCGGGCGTGAGCAGGCCGCACATCATGCGGATCGTCGTCGTCTTGCCGCTGCCGTTCGGTCCGAGAAAGCCGAAGACCTCGCCGCGCTCGACGCGCATTGAGAGCTGGTCGACGACCGTCTTGTCACCAAAGCGCTTGGTCAGGTCCTGGACGTCGACCGCGGGCGCGTTGGCGTTGGTCACTTCGGGGCTCCGAGCATGACATCGACCGGTTGCCCGGGCCGCAAATCCTGCGGATCGAGCGGCCACGCTTCGACGAGGAAGACGAGCTTGGCGCGGTTCTCCTTGCTGTAGATGACCGGTGGCGTGAATTCGGCCTGTGAGGCGACGAAACCGACACGCGCATCGCGCGCCGTGCCGCAGCCGTCGCAGGACACCTTCACGATGCCGCCCGAGCGCACTTCCGACAGGCGCGCCTGCGGTACGTAGAAACGCACCTTGACGTTGCCGGGCGGCAGCAGGCTCACCACCGGCGAGCCGGCTGGCACCCATTCGCCGACGCGGTAGAGCGTGTCGTCGACGCGCGCCGCCACTGGGGCGGCAATCGCTTTCTGTGCGAGTTTCCAATCGCTCCCCGCGAGCGCCGCTTTCGCCGCCTCGCGCGCGGCGTCGGCAGCCTCGCGCTCATCCTGCCGCGCGGCCAGATGCGCGACGCGTAGCTGTGCTTCAGCTTCGGCAAGCTGGGCGCGGCCGCTTTTCACCCTTTCGATCTGCGACTCGAGCCCCGAGGCGCTGATGAAATTCACCGCGGCGAGTTGCTGCTGGCGTGAGAGGTCGCTTTCGGCGAGCCGCAGCGTCGCGCGCGCCGCATCGACCTGCGCCTGTATCGCCGCGATCTCGTCGGCGCGCCTGCCCTTCGACAGATCGGCCACCTGTGCCTGCGCCTGCTGCAATTTCGCTGCCGCCTCGTCGCGCTCGGCGGTCTCGCTGTCCTGGTCGAGCACGAACAGCGGGGCATCCGGCTGTACTTCCGCCCCCTTTGCGACCTCGAGCCTTATCAGCCTTCCCGCGTAGGGCGAAGCGACGCGTACGAGGTCGGCTTCGACGTAGCCCGGCAGCGTACCGTCGGAACCGTCGCCGCAGGCGGTGAGCACCAGGCAGCATGCCAGCGCGGGAAGGAGGCATTTCATGGCGGATTCTCCCGCTGGGCGCGCAAGGCCATCAGGCCGGCCCAACTGAAATCGGATACGTGGCGAACGAGCCGCTCGTCCGCATCGGCGCCTTCGAGCAGCGCGGGCATGAGGCGCTCGATGAACGGGCGGGCGCTGCGGTAGGCGATACATTGCCCGAAGATCGAAACCATCGCCCGTTCGACGCTTTCATCGCGCGGATCGGCATCGAGGATTTCGGCGACGAGGCCACGCAGCAATTCGGACTGCGGCCTTGCGAAACGCTCGAACAGCATGTCGAGCGCCGCCGTGGGACTGGCAAGCTCGCGCAGCAGCAGCGCGCCGATCCGGCTGTCGCCGCCCACGCCCAGCAGGCGCGAGCAGGCGGCATGGATCGCGAATTCGAGCCGTTCCCGCGCTGGCAGCGAAGGATCAGGCGGCAACAACGGCATGGCGGCGATCGTCGTTTCGCCGTGATGGCGCAGCACCGCGAGGTAAAGCCCTTCCTTGCCGTCGAAATGGTAGTTGATCGCGGACAACCGCTGGCCGGCACGCGCCGCAATGTCCCGCACGCGGGCGGCGCGGAAGCCATCCTCGACGAAGACTTCGGTCGCGGCCTCGATCAGCGCGGCGCGGGTTTCGTCGCCGAGCGCCTGTCGCGTCAGAGAGCGTGGAGGCGTGGTGGTAGCCATGTTGTTTGGGCAACCATATATTTGGAAAAACTTTTCCAGACGATTGTAGAAAAATTTTTCCAGACGTCAAGAGAAATACCGAAATCATGGTCGTCGTCATGCAGCGGGTACCGCTCCGGAGCTTGAATCCGGCCGTTCGCGAAATGCTTGCATGGCTGTTGTGGGCGCCGCATGCGAAATCTCGAAACCGGCTGGAATGGCCGCCGCATTGCGGCACAATGGCGCTCTCTCGTTTCGCTGTCCCACAATGCTTTACGTCCTGCTCAGCGCCGTGTGCAGCGTGCTGGTGTCCGTGTTGCTCAAGATCGCACGGCGGTACGGTGTCGACATCGCCCAGGCCGTCACCTGGAATTACCTGGCGGCTGCGGTGCTGTGCGCGCTGCTGCTGCAACCGTCGCTGGCGAGCCTCGCACGGCCAGGGGCACCGTGGTTTTCGCTGCTTGCACTGGCCATCGTGCTGCCTTCGCTGTTCCTTGTGTTGGCCGCAAGTGTGCGGGCGGCGGGTATCGTGCGGACCGATATCGCGCAGCGCCTGTCGTTGCTGCTGTCACTGTTTGCGGCTTTTTTCCTGTTCGGTGAGCGGGCAGGGGCGTTGAAGCTCGCCGGCATCGCGCTCGGTTTGCTGGCGATGCTCGGAATCCTGGCGCGGCCGGGTAGGGGTAAAGGCAAGGGGCAGGGCGAATCCCGTGGTGGCGCCTGGCTGGCATTGTTCACGGTATGGGCGGGTTTCGCGGCGGTGGATGTGATGCTCAAGCACATCGCGGCGGCCGGTACGCCGTTCGCTGCGTCGCTGCAGGCGACTTTCGTGCTCGCTTTCGTCGGTATGGCGCTGTGGCAGGGGTTGCGCGCATGGCGGGGCAACGCGCTTTTCAAGTGGCGCAACTTCGGCGCGGGCCTGCTGCTCGGGCTGATCAACTTCGGCAACATCATCTTCTACGTGTTCGCCCATCGCGCGTTGCCGGGGCAGCCGGCGGTGGTCTTCGCCAGCATGAACATCGGCGTCGTCGTGCTTGGCACGCTGGTCGGCGCGTTCGGTTTCGGCGAGCGGCTTTCCTGGGTCAATCGTGCCGCAGTCGTGCTGGCGATTGCGTCGATCGTCCTGATCGCGTTCGCGCCGCGTGTGTGATTCGCCACCGCTTCGATTCCGCCTTTGCGCAACTGCGCGAGCAGGTGGCCGCTCTCGGTCTTTGCGATGCGTCCAGGTGCTGAAACAATCGACAAATCCGCTTGCGGAAAACGATGTGATCCGTCTCTTTCTCGCTCGGCGCGGAGGCAGTTTCCGGCGGATGCAGTTACAGTCTGTAGCAGGCGGGTTGGATCGATATCAAGGCTCGTCTTAAAGTCACATCTTTGTCCGTACAACAAGACCGCATAAGGCGATGCCGGCGGGGTTCTGCCGGTCCCTGTTTACAGGCGATTTCTCGTCTTCTTGGTCTTACTGGTTCTGTCGCCTATCCGATATGTCTTCCGAACTTCCGCGTTCCGCCAACGAGGCAAAACCTTTTTATCGTTACCCGCTCGCCTGGGTTCTGGTGCTGGCCTTCGTGGGCGGCGGCGCCTGGTTGTGGATGAAAAACGGGGGGCAGGGCACGGCGGCCAATACCGGCCCCGCTGCGCAAACCCGGCCCGGCGCCGGGGGTGGCGGGCAGCGCGGGGAAACGGCGGGCCGGCCCCAGCCGGTGATCGTCGCGCCGGCGGAAAAGGCCGATGTGCCGGTGTACCTGGATGCCATCGGCACCGTAACCGCGCGCAGCACGGTGATGGTGAAAGCGCGTGTCGACGGCCAGTTGATGCGCATACTGTTCAACGAGGGGCAGACGGTGAAGGCCGGCGATCTACTGGCCGAGATCGATCCGCGGCCGTTCCAGGTTCAACTCGCACAGGCCGAGGGCCAGATGGCGCGCGACCGCGCCTTGCTGCTGAATGCGCAGCAGGATCTGGAACGCTACAAGACGCTCGTCGAGCAGGATTCGGCCACGCGCCAGCAACTGGATGCGCAGGAAGCGCTGGTGCGGCAGTCCGAGGGGGCGGTGAAGACCGACCAGGCGGCGATCGACGACGCGCACCTGCAGCTGACCTATTCCCGCAGTACCGCGCCGGTCGGTGGCAAGCTCGGCCTGCGCCAGGTCGATGTCGGCAACATCGTGCATGCGTCGGATACCAACGGGCTGGTCGTCATCACCCAGGTCAAGCCGATCGACGTGGTATTCGCGCTGCCGCAGGGCGAGCTGACGGCGCTGCTGCGGATGCCCGGCGGCGGCACGGGCCTGGCCGTGGAGGCGCTGGCGCCGGACAGCAAGCGCCCGGTGGCGCGCGGCAAGGTGCTGACCGTCGACAACCAGATCGATACCGCGACCGGCACGGTCAAGCTCAAGGCCGAATTCGCCAACGACGATGGGCGCCTGTTCCCCAATCAGTTCGTCGCCGTTCGCCTGCAGCTCGACGTGCGCCGCGATGCCGTGGTCGCGCCGAGCGCCGCCGTGCTGCGCGGCGCGCCGGGCACCTTCGTCTATGTCGCGAAGGCCGACAAGACGGTGAGCGTCCGCCCGGTGGCCATCGGGCCGGCCGAGGGCGGCCGCACGATCGTCGAATCCGGCCTGGCGCCGGGCGAGCAGGTCGTCATCGACGGCACCGACAAGCTGCGCGAAGGGGCGCCGATCGAGCCGGTCAGCCGCGCAGAGGCGGCGCGCGCGCTGGCCGGCGGCAAAGCCGACCAGCCGGGCGGCAAGCCGGCGGCGCGTGCGCAATAAGCGGCGCGGCGTGACGGCGGGCGGTCCGGCATGAATCCTTCGCGCCTCTTCATCGAGCGGCCGGTGGCGACCTCGCTGCTGATGGTCGCGATTCTGCTCGTCGGCATCGTGGCCTACCGGCTGCTGGCGATCTCGGCGCTGCCCCAGGTCGATTACCCGACGATCCAGGTCGTCACGCTGTATCCGGGCGCCAGCCCGGAGGTCATGGCCTCCTCCGTCACCGGCCCGCTCGAACGCCAGTTCGGCCAGATGCCGGGCCTGAACGAGATGAGTTCGACGAGTTCGGGCGGCGCCTCCGTCATCACGCTGCAGTTCGGTCTCGAACTGGCGCTCGATGTCGCCGAGCAGGAAGTGCAGGCGGCGATCAACGCGGCCGGCTCGCTGCTGCCCACCGACCTGCCGAATCCACCGATCTACAACAAGGTCAATCCGGCCGATACGCCGGTGCTGACGCTGGCGGTGACGTCCGAGACGCTGCCGCTGCCCAAGGTGCAGGATCTGGTCGATACCCGGCTGGCGCAGAAGATTTCGCAGCTGCCGGGCGTCGGCCTAGTCAGCCTTTCGGGCGGCCAGCGCCCCGCCGTGCGCATCCGCGCCAACCCGCAGGCGCTCGCCGCGCGCGGGCTGTCGATCGACGATCTGCGCACCGCCATCGGCAACGCCAACGTCAGCCAGGCCAAGGGCAGTTTCGACGGCCCCGAACGGGCGTCCACCATCGACGCCAACGACCAGCTGCGTTCCGCCGCCGAATACCGCGACATGATCGTCGCCTACGCCAACGGTTCGCCGCTGCGGCTTTCCGACGTCGCCGAGATCGTCGACGATGCCGAGAACAACCGCCTCGCCGCCTGGGCGAACACCGAGCCGGGCATCA